>JAKBBV010000019.1 GCA_021808285.1 Pseudomonadota bacterium
GGGGACAGGCCTTCGCCGGCGGTGACGTGCTTGACGGACTGCAACGCGCCTTCACCGATCTGACCGCCTTCTCGCCAGCCACTCCGCCCGGCGGGGGCGGCGCGCCTGTCGCGACGGGAGGCGTCGCCATCGCCGCCGGCGCCGGCCAGTTGTCGACGCTCCTGGGCCGGGCGGGGTTTGAGTCCTTGCTGATGCTGTTGTCGGCCGTGGTTCTCGTACTCTCGACCTTAGGGCTCTTGGTGGCCAGCAAGATTGTGCTGGGCTTGCTGCTCGCCCTGGGCCCGCTATTCATTGGGTTTTTTCTCTTCGGCCCGACCCGCGGCCTGTTCCAGGGCTGGCTCCGCGCCGCCGCCGCCTTCGCTTTCGCGCCGCTTGCCGTCACCTTGGTGCTCGGCATCGGCCTGACCTTGCTTGAACCCTCGCTTCAGCAGATCGAAACCATGCGCGGATCTGGCGTGTACGCGGCCGGCGCCGGGTTCAGCGCCACGATTGTGGTTGTCGCCATGGCCATGGTCACTCTTGGTCTGGTGGGCGCGGGGGGACTCCTGGCCAGCGGACTTCGCCTGCCGGAAGCCTCCGTTCTCGCCCCCATCCCGGCGCCGGAGCGAGGCCCCGTCGCCGTCATCGCGCCGGTCGCGGAATCCAGGGTCACCCGGATCGTCCGCATGGCGTCGACGACGTCGCGAGATGCGTCTGTCGCCGGCGCGACGTTCGCCGAGATCTTCGCCGCGGGCGGCTCTCGTCGGGTGGAAATCTCCCCCTCCCCTTCGGCGGCCCGGGGGCCTGTGCCCCTGGCCGAGCGCTATGGGCGTCAGAGCCGCCGCGCCGCCGGCCCGCGCGACGCGCGCCGCAGCGCGGCGCCGGCCACCTCGGAGCCGAACGGATGAACGCGCAGCCCCCTCGAGACCCCCACTCGGCCTATTATCGTGACGCCGCGTCCTGGGCCGACGACGCCCGCGACCAGGACCGGGCCTCGGGCCGCATCGCCTGGCGCGTGGCCGGTGCGGCTCTGGCGATCGCCGTGATCGAGGCCATCGCTCTGGTCGCTCTCATCCCCATGAGGCGCCCCGTCCCGCTTCCGATCCTGGTCGACCGGCAGACCGGTTATGTCCAGGCGATGACCGACCTTAGCCCCGGCGCCCTGACCCAGAATGAGGCCGTGACCCGGTCCTACCTCGCCCGCTACATTCTGGCCCGGGAGACCTTCGACGCCGCCGATCTTAATCAGGCCTATCGAAAGGTGATGCTATGGTCTTCGGGCGATGCGCGTCGCGATTACGCGCGTTGGATGAGCCGGGCGACGCCGGACAGCCCGCTCAATCTCGACAGTCCCTCGACCCGAGTCGCGGTCACGCTGGAGAGCCTCAGCCTGACCTCGCCAACCACCGCCCTGGCGCGCTTCACCACCCAGCGTCAGGATGCTGGCGGGCCGCCCCAACCCATCCAAAGCTTCGCCGCCACGCTCGCCTTCCGATATGTCGATGCGCCGATGTCCATGGCGGATCGGTTGGTGAACCCCCTTGGCTTCCAGGTCACAAGCTACCGGCGGGACTCGGAAGCACCCCTGGCGTCGGGTCCTGGGGCGCCTCCATGAGAGCCTTGCCCGTCGCATTGTGTCTGGGTCTGGGCCTGCTCGCTGGGGCGGTTTCAGCGGCCGACATCGGGCGCCCCGCGCCCACGATCCTCAGTCTGCCCTACGACCCCGATCGGGTGACGCCTCTACGACCGGCCTTCGGCTACGAGATGATGCTCAGATTTGGCGCCGACGAGCGTATCGAAAACGTCGCCATCGGCGAGGGCTCGACCTGGCAGATCACACCGAACAAAAACGCCGACCTGATCTTCCTCAAGCCGATGATCGACGCCGTCCGCACCAATATGACGGTGGTGACGGACAAGCGGATTTACCTCTTCGACCTGACCCCCATGCCCGCGCCGAGGGGTGGCGGCGGGGTGGTCTATGAGGTCCGGTTCGTCTATCCGCCCCCGCCTCCCTCGCCGCCGCCTCCAGCGGCTCCGCCGGCTCCCCACCCTCCCGAGCGTCGCAACCTCGCCTATGCCTATGCCGGGGCCCGCGAACTGGCGCCTTCCCTGGTCTTCGACGATGGACGCTTTACCTATTTTCAATGGCCAGCAGCGGAAACGGCGCCCGCCGTCTTTGTTGTCGGCCCCGACGGCAAGGAGTCCTTGGCGGAGTACAGCCATCGGGACGGTTATGAGGTCGTCGAGCAACTCGCCCCGGCTTTTCGGTTACGCCTCGGCCGGAAACTCACGACGGTGGTGAATGAGGCCTGGAAGGCGCCCGCGCCCGGCGCCGACGCCCCCCGTTTGATCAGCGAACGCGCCGTCCGCGACCTGTTGCGCCGCGAGGGCTTACCCTCATGAGCGCTTCCGCGAGCGATCCCGACCTTGGGCTTCGACCGAAGGTCGCACCGGCCCGGCGCCCAGGGCAGAGCCTGATCATCGCTCTGGCGGCGATCGCCTCCGGCGTTCTCGCCTTTATCTGGATGGCGCAGCACCGCGCGCCAAGCCCCCGTGGGAGCGCCGGACGCCCACTCCACGCGGCGGAAGCGATCGCCATTCCACCCATTCCGCGCGAGGTTCAGGCGATGAGCCTCGCGGCTCGCCAGCCGCCTCCCGTTCTCCTGCCGTCCGCCCCGCCGAGCCTTCCGCCGGTGGCCGCGGCGCCCGCGACAGCGCCGACGACAGCCGCTCAGACCGGTCGCACCCCGGTGCTGGTCGTGGACTACAGCGCGACGTCATCACTGCAGCCGCCGCCTTCTAGCCCGATCCCCGCGGGGGTGCGACACGAAGCCACGGACGCTGCCGGCCTCGGCGCCGACGAGCGTTTCGCCGCGCGGGTCGGCGGCGGACAAGGGCCAGCCCAAGCCAGGGCGACCATGCTCCGCGACCAGGCCAACCTCATTCCCCAGGGCGCCACCGTCCCGGCCGTGCTCGAAACGGCTCTGGATTCCGATCTTCCTGGCTATGCGAGGGCGGTTGTGAGCCGTGATGTGCGAGGCTTTGACGCCTCCCGGGTTCTGATCCCACGCGGCAGCCGGGTGATCGGCGAGTATCGGAGCGCCGTGTCCCAGGGCCAGACCCGCGCCTTTGTGATCTGGACCCGGATCATCAGGCCGGACGGCGGCTCGATCATGATCGGGTCAGGCGGCGGCGACACTCTGGGTCGCGCGGGCCTCGCCGGGTCGGTGGACACGCATTTCTTCGAGCGCTTCAGCGGCGCGATCCTCCTGACCGTCCTCAATGCGGGGGCTTCGGCCGCAGCCACAGCCGCATCCGGCGTCCCCTCGACCGAGGTGGTGATCGGCTCGACGGCCGCGGGGGCGGTTGGCGGAGTGACGGCTCCGCTTTCGGCCCTGACCCCGACCGATATTCCCCCAACGATCAAGGTGGCCCAGGGTACGCCGCTGCTGATCTTCGTTCAGCGGGATCTCGACTTTTCCGACGTGGAGGCGGCGAAGTGACCGCCCTCGCCTCCGGCCGCGCGGTCTATCTCGAGGCCTATCTTCGACCGCTGCAGGCCTGGCTCACGCGCGATGACGTCACCGATATCCTGATCAATCAACCCGGTGAGATTTGGGTCGAGACCCTGGGCGCCGGAATGACCCGACATGCGGCGCCAGGCCTGGATGAGACCGCGCTTTGGCGTCTGGCCGGTCAGATCGCGGCCGCGACCCATCAGGGGATCAATCGGGAGCACCCGCTTCTGGCGGCGACCCTGCCTGACGGCGCCCGGGTCCAGATTGTCGCCCCCCCTGCGACGCGGGGACCGATCGCGGTCGCCATCCGCAAGCATGTCGTGCGGGATCTCAGTCTGGCCGATTATGAGCAGTTCGGCGCCTTTGCAGCCGTGCGCCGGACGGATCTCGAGGCTCGCGATCTGAACGATGCGTTGCTGCAAACCGAGCTGGATGCCGGTCGCGTAGGCGAGTTCCTGAGACTTGCGGTTCGCATGCGGAAGAACATCATCGTCTCTGGCGGGACCTCCACAGGTAAAACAACCTTCCTCAATGCGCTGATCAAAGAGGCTCCTGGCGATGAACGTCTGATCCTCATCGAGGACACTCCGGAGATTCGTCTGGAGCACGCCAACGCGGTCGGCCTCATCGCCACCCGCGGGGATCTGGGCGAAAGCACCGCGACAGTCGAGGACCTGCTTCAGGCGGCACTCAGGCTCCGGCCCGACAGGATCATCCTAGGCGAGTTGCGCGGACCCGAAGCCTTCAGCTTCCTGCGCAGCGTCAATTCCGGGCACCCCGGGTCAATCACCACCGTCCACGCAGACAGTCCCCGGGCGGCGGTTGAGCAGATCGCGCTCATGGCCTTGCAGAAAGGCGCGGGCCTTGGGCGGGCCGAGATTGTCGCCTATGTCAGCGCCATGATCGACGTGGCCGTCCAGCTCTCCCGTTGCAACGGCGCGCGCGTCGTGTCCGATGTTGTCTTCAAACCCAGACGGGTTCGCGATTCGGCGCCGTGACGCTCGGCTGGACGAGCCCAATGCAAGGGGCTCTCGGTGCGGCGACCGATCCTTGAGGGGGGTGAATTGACGCGTCGTTTCCCGCCGGGCCCGCTGGCGCCGGCCGTCTTCAAAGGGAGATCCAGCGTTTGAAGGCTCGTGTCGCCGCTCAGCGCCGCAACGGGCTCGCCTTGGGTCTGTCCGCCTTCGCCCACTTGATCCTCGCGCTCATGGTGGTCGATGAGTCGAGCCGACCTTACGACCTGCCGGCTCCCGAGGCGCCCGCCATCGAGATGGAGATCGCGCCGTCCGTCGAACCGACGCCGTTGCCTCGCCCTGTGCCGTCAAGGCCTCAGTCCGAGCCGACTTCCCCCCTCGTCCCCGCGCCAACGCCCCCCCCACCGACCCCGCAGACCGAGGCGGTGCGACTGAAGCCCGTGCAGACGACATCCGCCCGCCCCACGGCCGCAGTGGCCGTCCGCGCCGCGCCCAGCGCTCAGCTGCGGTCCGCGGCCCTTCCCGACCTGGCGCCCGCTCCAGCTCCGCCCGCGCAAATCCCGGCCCCAGCCGTCCCGACGCCCATCGTCATCCCCAAGCTCAATCTGCACAAATCGGAAAAGGAGGCGCCGGCGGGAACGCCGACCCTTCCGCTGGCGCCCCCCCCTCCCGCGGGCGGCGGGGCGGTCGCGGGGGGCGAACCCCGCTTCGGCGGCTCGCGACTTCAAGGGCTGACGCCGTTCCCGGGCGGCGCCATGCCGAACGGCGGAGCGGGACTGCGCGGCAGCCTGATCGGCTGCGCCAATGCCGCGGCTGTAAAGCTAAGCTCGGTCGAACGCGCGCGTTGCGCCACGATGTTCGGCTCCGACATGGCCCATGCCCCCCGTCTCGACGCCATTCCGCCGGACAAGCGTTCTGGCTATGACAAGGATGTGCAAAAGGCCAATGCGTGGCGGCAATATCGCGACAGCATTCCGGCCAACGGCGCGGCTCATGACCCCATCTCGATGGAAAAGGAAAGCGGCGCCCCTCAGGGGCTATATCAGGATTACAAGGATGCGACCCAGCCGAAATAGTGCGCCTCTCCTCGCCGGTCTCGCCTGCACCCTCGCCGCTGCCTCGTCAGCTCCGGCTGAGGAGACCATTCGTCCCGGCTATTGGGAGGCGCGCGACCGTGTTCTGTCGCCGCTGCAGGAAGACAAGACCGACCGCATCTGCATCGCCGCCAAGGACGTGGCGCGGTTCATGACCTGCTACATCAACCACCACTATAGCTGTGAGTGCCCCGAGCAGTCCTATTCCGGCGGTCAGATCCATTATCGGGGCGTGTGCACAGACGCCAAGGGGCGCCAGGTTTCGATCGTTGGCGCGGGGACCTATACGCCTGACACCCTGCGCCTCACGGCGGACGTGACCTTCAAGCTTGGGGGCTTGCCCATAACCGGCCGTGTGGCCACCGACGCCCATCGCATCGCTGACGTGTGCCCCGCCGACTCCGTCCGAAACCACACCGGCGGATAACCGCCGCGCTGACGATGCCGGCCCAGGATCGCTCCTGGGCCGCTCTCGTCGCTATACGGCGGGCGCAGCCGAACCTCAGACCGTCTCGCTCTCCGCCGCCTCGGCGATGTCCGCCGGCAAGGCCTCCTCGGCGATGACCGGAACGCGACTGGCCGCGAGAACCTCATCACGCTTGGCCGCGACCCGCTGCAGACTACGGAGGTATGCGCCGGTGCCCGCCGGGATCAACCGCCCGACGATCACGTTTTCCTTCAGTCCCTCCAGAGTGTCGCGCTTGCCGTGGACGGAGGCCTCGGTGAGCACGCGGGTGGTCTCCTGGAAGGACGCGGCGGAGATGAAGCTGCGCGTCTGCAGAGACGCCTTGGTGATGCCCAGAAGAACCGGCTGCACCAGCGCCGCCCGTCCGCCCCGCGCCTCCGCCTTGGCGTTCTCCTCATCGACTTCGGACTTGTCGAGGTGGTCGCCCTTCAGAAGACCGGTGTCGCCGGGCTCCAGGATCTCGACCTTTTGCAGCATCTGCCGCACGATGGTCTCGATGTGCTTGTCGTTGATCGGCACGCCCTGCAACCGATAGACGTCCTGGATCTCATTCACGAGGAACTCGGCCAGAGCCTCGATCCCCAGAATGCGCAGGATGTCGTGCGGGTCGGGATTGCCATCGATGAGGTATTCGCCCTTGCGGATGACGTCTCCATCATGGATCGCGATGTGCTTGGCCTTGGGGATCAGGAACTCCACCGCCTCGCCGTCGTCCTCCGGCGTGATCTTGATGCGGCGCTTGTTCTTGTAGTCGCGGCCGAACTCCACGCGCCCGTCCATCTCGGCGATGACCGCGCAGTCCTTGGGACGCCGGGCCTCGAACAGCTCGGCCACTCGCGGCAGACCGCCGGTGATGTCGCGCGACTTGGCGCTCTCGGTCGGCAGACGCGCGAGCACTTCGCCGGGCTTCACCTCATCGCCGTTATTGACCGAGAGGATGGCCCCGGCCGGCAACAGATAGCGGGCCTCGCCCCCGTTGGAGAGGCGCATGAGCGCGGGGCCGCCGGCGTCTCCGGAAACCAGGGTCACGCTCGGACGGAGGTCTGCTGAGCGGGCCGAGGTCCGCCAGTCGGTGACCACGCGGTTCGAGATGCCGGTGGCCTCATCGGCTTCCTCACGGACAGAGATGCCTTCCACCAGGTCCTCAAAACGCACCGTGCCCCCGACCTCGGTGATGATCGGCGTGGTGTAGGGATCCCACTCGGCGAACCGGGTTCCGCGCTTGATCTTGGCGCCGTCCTTCAGTTTCAGGCGCGCGCCGTAAGGCGGACGGTAGGTCTCCCGGGCCACACCCTCGACCTCGATGGAAATCTGAAGGTTGCGGCTCATGACGACGATGTCCCCGTCCGGGGCCACCACCATATTGCCGCCGGACACACGCAGGACGCCATCATTGGCGGCTTCGAAGAAGGACTGCTCCGCAACCTGAACCGCGCCGCCGATATGGAAGGTGCGCATGGTCAGCTGGGTGCCGGGCTCGCCGATCGACTGAGCCGCGATGACGCCAACGGCCTCACCGATATTCACCGGCGTCCCTCGAGCGAGGTCGCGGCCGTAACAGGCGCCGCAAACCCCTACCTTGGTCTCACAGGTGAGCACAGAACGCACCTTGGCCGCCTGGACGCCGGCGCGCTCAACGAGCTCGATGATGTCCTCGGTCAGATAGGTGTCGGGCGGAACGATGATCTCATCGTTGCCGGGCGCGCGGATGGCTTCAGCCGAAAAACGGCCCAAGATCCGCTGGCCGAGCGACACCTGGATCTCCCCGCCCTCAGCCACGGCATGCAGGGTGATGCCCCGCGTCGTGCCGCAGTCTTCTTCGGTGATGATGCAGTCCTGCGCCACGTCGACGAGACGCCGGGTCAGATAGCCGGAATTGGCTGTCTTGAGCGCGGTGTCAGCCAGTCCCTTACGGGCCCCGTGGGTCGAGTTGAAATACTCCTGGACGGTCAGGCCTTCCTTGAAGTTCGAGATAATCGGGGTCTCGATGATCTCCCCTGACGGCTTGGCCATGAGCCCGCGCATCCCGCCCAGCTGCTTCATCTGAGCCTGCGAGCCCCGCGCCCCGGAATTGGCCATCATCCAGACGGAGTTGATCTCCTTCTGGCGTCCGGTCTCATCGAACTGGGCGGTGGAAATCTCGGCCATCATCTCGTCCGAGACGCGGTCCGTGACCTTCGACCACGCATCCACGACCTTGTTGTATTTCTCCCCCTTGGTGATCAGACCGTCGGCGTATTGCTGTTCATATTCCTCGACCAGCTTGCGCGTGGTTTCGATCAGGTCCTGCTTCTTCTTGGGGATGATGATGTCGTCCTTACCGAACGAGATGCCGGCCTTGGCCGCTTCGCGGAAGCCCAGGCGCATCATCTGGTCGGCGAAGATCACGGTCGCCTTCTGGCCACAGTGACGATAGACCTGATCGATCAGGTTGCCGATTTCCTTCTTGGTCAGGCTCTTGTCCACCAAGCCATGGCCGATCGCCGGGTGTCTGGGCAGAAGATCCGCGATCTTCATCCGCCCCGGCGTGGTGGCGATGGTGCGGGTGACCACCTGACCATCGGGGTCACACTGGGTGAAGCGCGCCTTGATCTTGCTCTGCAGGGTCACAACCCCGGCATCGAGCGCGGCTTCGATCTCGGAGAGATCATAGAAGACCTTGCCCTCGCCAGGCTCTCCGTCCCGCGCCTGCGAGATGAAATAAAGACCCAGGACGATGTCCTGAGACGGCACGATGATCGGCCGACCGCTGGCGGGAGAGAGGATGTTGTTGGTGCTCATCATGAGCACGCGCGCCTCAAGCTGCGCCTCAAGGGAGAGCGGAACGTGCACGGCCATCTGGTCGCCATCGAAGTCGGCGTTGAAGGCGGTGCAGACCAGAGGATGCAGCTGGATCGCCTTGCCCTCGATCAGCTTGGGTTCGAAGGCCTGGATTCCCAGGCGGTGCAGGGTCGGTGCGCGGTTGAGCAGGACCGGGTGCTCCCGGATCACCTCCTCAAGAATATCCCACACCTGCGGCTGCTCACGCTCGACCATGCGCTTTGACTGCTTCACCGTGCCTGAAAGGCCCTTGGCGTCCAGTCGGGCGTAGATAAACGGCTTGAACAGCTCGAGCGCCATCTTCTTGGGCAAACCACATTCGTGCAGCTTGAGCTCAGGCCCCACGACGATCACTGAGCGGCCCGAATAGTCGACGCGCTTGCCGAGCAGGTTCTGACGGAACCGGCCCTGCTTACCCTTGAGCATGTCGGCCAGGGACTTCAGCGGCCGCTTGTTCGGCCCGGTGATGACGCGGCCGCGGCGACCATTGTCGAACAGGGCGTCAACCGACTCCTGAAGCATCCGCTTCTCGTTCCGGATGATGATATCCGGCGCGCGCAGCTCGATCAGGCGCTTGAGGCGGTTGTTGCGGTTGATGACGCGTCGATAGAGATCGTTCAGATCCGAGGTCGCGAAACGGCCCCCGTCCAGCGGCACCAGGGGGCGAAGCTCCGGCGGAATGACGGGGATCACATTCAGCACCATCCATTCCGGACGGTTGCCGCTCTCCATGAAGGCCTCGATGATCTTCAGCCGCTTGGAGGCCTTCTTCAGCTTGATCTCCGAGGTCGTCGTCCGCAGCTCCTCGCGCAGACGCTCCGCCTCGCCTTCAAGGTCGAGCGCCTTGAGGAGGTTCTGGATCGCCTCGGCCCCAATCTCGGCGTTGAAGCTGTCGTCGCCGAACTCTTCCTGACACCGGAGGTAGTCATCCTCAGACAGCAGCTGGTTGACCTTGAGGTTGGTCAGCCCCGGCTCCGTGACGATATAATGTTCGAAATAAAGAACCCGCTCGATATCCTTCAGCGGCATGTCCAGCATCATGGCGATGCGGCTGGGCAGGGACTTCAAGAACCAGATGTGGGCCACCGGAGAGGCCAGTTCGATATGGCCCATGCGCTCGCGGCGCACCCGGGCGAGAGTGACCTCAACTCCGCACTTCTCGCAGACAATACCCTTGTATTTCATACGCTTGTACTTGCCGCACAAGCACTCGTAGTCCTTGATCGGCCCGAAAATGCGGGCGCAGAAAAGGCCGTCGCGCTCGGGCTTGAACGTCCGGTAGTTGATCGTTTCCGGCTTCTTGATCTCGCCGAACGACCAGGAGCGGATCTTCTCCGGGCTGGCGAGGGAAATGCGGATCTGGTCGAAAGTCGGGGCCGAGACCACGGGATTGAAGATATTCAGGACTTCCTGGTTCATCGGGTTTCCAGTTCGCCTAGGAATGGGAGGGTCGAAGGGAGAGGCGGGACGAAATCCGCCCTCTCCCTCGCGTTGACGGGAGGAGACTCAGAAACGGGGTCAGCTGTTCTCCAGCTCCACGTTGAGGCCCAGAGAGCGCATTTCCTTGACGAGCACGTTGAAGCTCTCAGGAATGCCGGCCTCGAAGGCGTCGTCGCCGCGAACGATGGACTCATAGACCTTGGTCCGGCCCGCCACGTCGTCGGACTTCACCGTCAGCATTTCCTGCAGGGTGTAGGCGGCGCCATAGGCCTCCAGCGCCCAGACCTCCATCTCGCCAAAGCGCTGGCCGCCGAACTGCGCCTTTCCGCCCAGCGGCTGCTGGGTCACGAGACTATAGGGGCCGATGGAGCGGGCATGGATCTTGTCGTCCACCAGGTGATGCAGCTTGAGCATATAGATATAGCCGACCGTGACCGGCCGCTTGAACACCTCGCCGGTCTGACCGTCATACAGGGTCACCTGTCCTGAGCGGTTGAGGCCCGCCTTCTCAAGCATGTTTTCGATGTCGGCGATGTGGGCGCCGTCAAAGACCGGCGTGGCGATCGGCACGCCCTTGGACAGATTGCGCGCCAGCTCGACCAGTTCCTCGTCCGTTTCCGGGAGCTCCTGGTCGGCGCCGTAAATCTCCTTGAGCCGGGAGACAAGCTCAGCCCGTTGTCCGCCGTTGATCCAGGCCTCGTAGAGGTCCGAAATCTGCCGCCCCAAGCCTGCGCAGGCCCACCCCAGATGGGTCTCGAAGATCTGGCCCACATTCATTCGCGACGGCACGCCCAGAGGATTGAGCACGACATCCACATGGGTGCCGTCCTCCAGATAGGGCATGTCCTCCACCGGCAGGATGCGCGAGATCACGCCCTTGTTGCCGTGACGGCCGGCCATCTTGTCGCCGGGCTGAAGCTTGCGCTTCACCGCCACGAAGACCTTGACCATCTTCATCACGCCAGGGGGCAGCTCATCGCCGCGCTGGAGCTTCTCGACCTTGTCCTCGAAACGGCGATCAAGACGCTTGCGGGCGTCGTCGAACAGGCGGCGCATGGCCTCCAGCTCCCCCATCGCCTTTTCATCATCGACAGCGATCTGCCACCAGAGGCCAGGCGCCACCTCGCCCAGCTTCGCCTCCGTGATCTCTCCACGACCAAAGCCCTTGGGGCCGGACACGGCGACCCGGCCGATCAGGAGGTCCCGCAGACGCCCGGTCATGTTGCGATTGAGGATGGCGAACTCGTCGTCCCGGTCCTTGCCCAGACGCTCGATCTCCGCGCGCTCGATCGCCTGAGCCCGCTCGTCCTTGTCCACGCCATGGCGGTTGAAGACACGGACCTCGACAATGGTCCCCGCAACGCCTGGCGGCAGGCGCAGAGAGGTGTCGCGAACGTCCGACGCCTTCTCGCCGAAGATGGCGCGAAGCAGCTTCTCCTCCGGGGTCATGGGCGATTCGCCCTTGGGCGTGACCTTGCCCACG
Source organism: Pseudomonadota bacterium (assembly GCA_021808285.1). GTDB lineage: Bacteria > Pseudomonadota > Alphaproteobacteria > Caulobacterales > Caulobacteraceae > Acaudatibacter. The sequence continues at coordinate 11,778 of JAKBBV010000019.1, forward strand.
AGGATGTCGCCCGGCTGGACCTCCGCGCCGATAGCCACGATTCCGGCCTCGTCGAGGTTGCGCAGCGCTTCTTCGCCGACATTGGGAATGTCGCGGGTGATCTCTTCTGGTCCCAGCTTGGTGTCGCGGGCCATGACTTCGAACTCCTCGATATGGATCGAGGTGAAGACATCGTCGCGGACGATCCGCTCGCTGATCAGAATGGAGTCCTCAAAGTTGTAGCCGTTCCACGGCATGAAGGCGACGAGGGCGTTGCGGCCGAGGGCAAGCTCGCCCAGGTCCGTGGACGGGCCATCGGCGATGATATCGCCGGCCGCGATCCGGTCGCCCACCCTCACCAGCGGACGCTGGTTGATGCACGTATTCTGATTGGAACGCTGGAACTTGGACAGACGATAGATGTCGACCCCCGGCTTGGTGGCGTCGGTCTCCTCGGTGGCGCGAATGACGATCCGGGTTCCGTCGATCTGCTCAACCTCGCCTGCGCGGCGGGCCACCACGACAGCGCCTGAGTCCCGGGCGACCACGCCTTCCATACCGGTGCCCACCAGAGGCGCGTCGGTCTGGATCAGGGGCACCGCCTGACGCTGCATGTTCGAACCCATGAGGGCGCGATTGGCGTCGTCATTTTCGAGGAAGGGGATCAGGGCCGCCGCCACCGACACCACCTGTTTGGGGCTCACATCCATGAGATCCACCGCGTCGCGGCCGACCAGAGAGGGCTCGCCATTGATCCGGCCCGGCACCAGATCGTCGGCGATCATGCCGCTTTCGATGCGGATATTGGCCTGGGCGATGGTGTGTTTCGCTTCCTCCATGGCCGACATGTAGATCACCTCGTCGGTGACCTTGCCGTCCTTCACCCGGCGATAGGGGCTTTCGATGAAGCCATACTTGTTGACCACCGCGTGGGTGGCCAGCGAGTTGATCAGGCCGATATTCGGCCCTTCCGGCGTTTCAATCGGGCAAATCCGGCCATAGTGGGTCGGGTGCACGTCGCGGACCTCAAAGCCCGCCCGCTCCCGCGTCAGACCTCCCGGACCAAGCGCCGAAAGACGGCGCTTGTTGGTGATCTCCGACAGTGGATTGGTCTGATCCATGAACGAGCTGAGCTGGGACGAGCCGAAGAACTCCCGCACGGCCGCAGCCGCGGGCTTGGCGTTGATCAGGTCGTGGGGCATGACCGTGTCGATATCGACGCTGGACATCCTCTCCTTGATCGCCCTCTCCATGCGCAGAAGGCCGACGCGATATTGGTTTTCCAGAAGCTCGCCGACCGAGCGAACCCGGCGGTTGCCCAGATTGTCGATGTCGTCGATCTCGCCACGCCCGTCGCGCAGGCCCACCAAGGTCTTGAGCACCTCCAGCACATCGTCCTTGCGGATCACGCGCACATCGTCAGGGCAGTCCAGCTCCAGGCGCATGTTCATCTTCACCCGGCCGACGGCGGAGAGGTCATAACGCTCGGGATCGAAGAACAGGCTCTTGAACATGGCCTCCGCCGCCTCGACCGTCGGCGGCTCCCCCGGGCGCATGACGCGATAGATGTCGAACAGGGCCTCCTCGCGATTGGCGTTCTTGTCCACGCGAAGGGTGTTGCGGACATAGGCGCCCACGGTCACATGATCGATGTCGAGCACTTCGACGGTCGTGAAGCCTTGCCCCTCCAAGGCCGCGATCAGATCGGGGTCGAGCTCGTCCCCGGCCTCGGCATAGATCTCGCCGGTCTCCATATTGACCGCATCGCGGGCCAGATACTTACCGAGAAGGGCGTCCGGCGACAGCAGCAAGGTCTTCAGCCCGTTGTCCGCCAGACGCTTGGCTTGGCGCGCGGAAATCTTCGCGCCCGCCGGGGCCACCTCTTCGCCCGTATCGGCGTCGATGAGCGGAAACTCCGGTTTCACCCCCCGCCAACGTTCCGCTTTGTAGGGCGTGGCCCAGCCCGCCGCTTCGCCTTCGCCGCGTTTCTCGTAGGGCACGACATCGTAGAAGGTGGTCAGAATTTCCTCGCCATCCATGCCCAGGGCATAGAGGAAAGTGGTCGCCGGAAGCTTCCGACGCCGATCGATGCGGACATAGACAATGTCCTTGGCGTCGAACTCGAAGTCGAGCCAGGAGCCGCGATAGGGAATCACCCGGGCGGCGAACAGCAACTTGCCCGAAGAGTGGGTCTTGCCCTTGTCGTGATCGAAGAAAACGCCTGGCGAACGGTGCATCTGGGAAACGATGACGCGCTCGGTGCCGTTGACGATAAAGGTGCCCTTGTCGGTCATGAGCGGGATATCGCCCATATAGACGTCCTGCTCCTTCATATCCTTGAGCGAACGGGCCTGGGTCTCCTCGTCCGTCTCCCAGACGATCAGACGCAGTTTGACCTTCAGCGGCGCGGCGAAGGTCATGTCGCGCTGGATGCACTCCTCCACATCGTATTTCGGCTCCTCGAACTCATAGGAGACGTATTCGAGCATGGCGCGCTCGTTGAAATCCCGAATCGGGAAGACGGATTTGAAGACCGCCTGAATCCCCTCGTCGCGACGCTCGGACGCCGGCGTCTCGCGCTGGAGGAAGTACTCGTAGGAAGACCGCTGAACCTCGATCAGGTTCGGCATCTGGACCGCCTCCGGGATACGCCCGAAGGACTTGCGGATACGCTTCTTGCCGGTGAACGACTGCGCCATAGGGGCTCCCTTGAGGCGTGCGGCCGCTGCGGCCGCGTGCGCCATGTCCAGGCATCCACCCTCGACGGAGGTCCGGCCCCCTCCCCTTGGGAGAGCGAGGCGCGTCCCTCCGCAGGACGCCGGATATACGACCGTCGAAGCCTTCAGGGAGAAGACCGACGGAGCCCCTTCGCGCTGGTCGGAGGGCGACGGACCGCGCCTCGGGGCTATAAGACTCACAAAACCGCACGTCCGGACGGCCGGTCGTACGGTTCGGTTCTTTTGAGTGAAGCGCGGATATAGCGCTCCTCCGTCATCCTCGCAAGGACAACCTGGCTCGCAACGACAACCTGGCTCGCAAGGACAACCTGGCCCGCAAGGGAAAGGCGGCCCGCGATATGCGAACCGCCTTCCAGCCTCGACGGCCTGTGTCGCCAGCCCTTTGGGGCAGGCAGCCCTATTTCACGTCGACCTTGGCGCCGGCGGCTTCCAGCTTCGCCTTGATGTCCGCCGCTTCCTGCTTGGAGATGTTCTCCTTCACGTTCTGCGGGGCGCCTTCGACGAGGTCCTTGGCTTCCTTCAGGCCGAGGTCCGGGCGCACGCCACGGACTTCCTTGATCACATTGATCTTCTTGTCGCCGGCGTCGACCAGGACGACAGTGAACTCGGTCTGCTCCTCGGCGGCGGCGGCCGGAGCATCGCCTCCCGCGGCGGGAGCGGCGGCGGCCACGGCCACCGGCGCGGCGGCCGAAACGCCCCACTTTTCCTCCAGCAGCTTGGACAGTTCAGCCGCCTCGAGAACGGTCAGGGCGGAGAGGTCTTCAACGAGTTTTTCAAGCTTGGCCATAAGATGAATTCCTTGTGATCGGGTTGAATGGGAAGGTGATACGAAATCGATCAGACCGGGCCTTAGGCAGCGGCCTTCTCAGAATAGGCGGCGAGGACTCGGGCGATCTGGCCCGCCGGAGCCTGGACCACGCCAGCGATCCGCGTGGCCGGGGTATTGAGCAGCCCGAGGAACCGCGCGCGGAGAACCTCAAGCGACGGAAGCTTGGCCAAGGCGTCGACCGCCTCGGCGTCAAGAACCTGATCGCCCATGAGCCCGCCGATGATCTTCAGTTGCTCATTGTCCTTGGCGTAGGCGGCGGTCACTTTGGCCGCGCTCACGGCGTCGGGCCCGTAGGCGATCGCGACCGGTCCGGTGAACAGCGACGCGGCGGCCTGCGCGGTCCCGTTGAGCGCCTTTAGGGCCAAGGTGTTCTTGACCATGCGCAGCTTGGCGCCCTGGTCTCGCAACTTGGCGCGCAGATCTTCGGTCTGCTTCACGCTCAGGCCTTCATAGTGCGTGACCACCACGGCGCCGGCGCCGGCGAAGAGCCCCTTAAGGTCCTCAATCGTCTGTGACTTGGTCGCGCGATCCATGTTCGCTCTCAATCTCTTTTGACGGCCTACGCTCAAGGCGCAGGACCCGAATGACATCTAGATGTCCGAGATAGAGAGCGATAACGCCAGGGCCCCGCCGCGTTGGCGACGCGGCGGCGGATCGCGTGTCTTCGTCTCCCTGCGGCGATGACGATTAAGCCTTGCGGCCCGCAGTTCTCAGACAACCCGACCGGCCATGCCGTCGGGAAGCGGCGCTTCTAGAGCAGGGGCGCGGACGGATCAAGGGCCGGCGAGGCGTTTTCACCGCGCTGGCCCCTTTGCCTCACCCACTCACACCGAGAGGCGCTGCCCCAGACCGATCAGGCGCTAAGGCTGGAGGTGTCGACCTTCACTCCAGGCCCCATGGTCGAGGAGAGGCTGATCCGCTTGATATATGTCCCCTTGGCGCCGGAGGGCTTGGCCTTGGAGATGGCCTCGACGATCGCCCGAACATTGGCCGTGATGGCCTCCTCGGTGAAGCTCGCCTTACCGATGCCGGCATGGACGATCCCCGCCTTCTCCACCCGAAATTCGATGGAGCCGGACTTGGCGTCCTTCACCGCCTGGCCAACATTGGGGGTCACTGTTCCCACGCGCGGATTTGGCATCAGACCACGCGGCCCGAGCACCTTACCCAAGCGCCCGACAAGGGCCATCATGTCAGGCGTGGCGATGACGCGGTCGAAGTCCAGGAAGCCGCCTTGAATGCGCTCCACGAGTTCCTCAGCTCCGACGATGTCCGCCCCGGCGGCGGTGGCTTCGGCAGCCTTGGGGTCGCGTGCGATCACGGCCACGCGCACGTCGCGTCCGGTGCCGGAGGGAAGAGCCACAACGCCGCGCACCTGTTGGTCCGCATGGCGCGGGTCCACGCCCAGATTGACGGCGATCTCCACACTCTCGTCGAACTTCGCCGTGGCGTTGGCCTTGACGAGGCGAATGGCCTCACTGAGCGGCAGGACCGCCTTGCGGTCGCCGGTGCGCGCCTTGTCGCGCTTGGTAAGCTTGGTCATGTCAGGCTTCCTCGACAATCTTCAGGCCCATGGACCGGGCTGACCCCTCGATGATCCGCGCCGCCGCCTCGACGTCGACAGCGTTCAGATCCTTCATCTTCTTGGCGGCGATCTCGCGGAGCTGCGCGCGGGTCACGCTGCCCACCGTCTCGCGGCCAGTCTTGCCCGCGCCGGACTTCAGCCCGGTGATCTCCTTAAGATAGTGGGTCGCGGGAGGGGTTTTGGTGACGAAAGTGAAGCTCTTGTCCTGATAGACGGTGATCACGGTCGGCAGGGGCGTGCCCTTCGCCATATTCTCCGTGCGGGCGTTGAACTCCTTGCAGAAGCCCATGATGTTGACGCCACGCTGGCCCAGCGCCGGCCCGATGGGCGGCGAGGGTGTCGCGGCGCCGGCGGGCACCTGCAGTTTGATGAATCCCAAGATTTTCTTAGCCATGAGGTCCTCTCAAGACCGGACTTGCCGGACGAAGCCGTGGTGCGGGGTGGCGCCCCTCCCACGGGTTTGAAGCGCCGCTCCGGGACGGGGCGGACGCCAGCAATGGGTTCAACGGGTCAGGCGGTCTTCTCCACCTGGGCGTATTCCAGCTCCACGGGCGTGGCGCGGCCAAAGATCGAAACGGTGACCCGAAGCCGCGCGCGGTCCTCGTCGACCTGCTCCACCGAACCGTTGAAGCTGGCGAACGGACCGTCGATCACGCGGACGGATTCTCCGATCTCGAAGTGAACCGTGGGCTTGGGGCGTTCCACCCCTTCTTCTATCGCGCCGATGATGCGCGCGACCTCGCGCTCCGAAACCGGCATCGGCTTCGACCCCGACCCCAGGAAGCCCGTCACTTTCGGCGTGTTCTTGACCAGGTGATAGGCTTCGTCGGTGAGATCCATCTTCACCAGGACATAGCCGGGAAAGAACTTCCGCTCGGAATTGATCTTCCGGCCGCGGCGGATTTCAACCACGTCCTCGGTCGGCACCAGGATCTCGGAAAAGGCTTCATCCAGGCCCTGGTTGTGGGCCTGCTCACGGATGCTCTCGGCCACCTTTTTCTCGAAATTCGAATAGGCGTGGACGATGTACCACTTGTGATGGGTCGTGCTGGAGACGTGGGTTTCACTCATCTCGGTTTCTCAATCCGCATTTGCCAGCTTGAGCACGAAGTGCATGGCCACGGCCAGAACTTCGTCCACGGCAAAGAAGAACAGCGCCGTAGCCACCACCATGACGGCCACCATGACGGAGGTGATCCAGGTCTCCCGCCAGCTCGTCCAGGTGACTTTGCGCGCCTCGGCCCGAACCTCGCGCAGGAACTGTACCGGGTTGAACGGCTTTTTCGGCGAGGCGCCATCCTCCGCGGCGGCCAGAGCCGCCGGGCGCGCGCCGCGGGCGATCAGGTTCGGACTTTTGGCCATGGACGGCCTCAATGCTCCCGGCTGAGGACCACCTGGTCCTCGAAAAGTTCAAAAAGCGCGCCTCGCGGACCCCTCGTCAGGCCCCGGTCGACGCGCCGCCAGATTTCAGGCGAAGACACGGATCATACACGATTGGCAGGAGTGGAGGGACTCGAACCCACGACCCTCGGTTTTGGAGACCGATGCTCTACCAGCTGAGCTACACTCCTCCACGCGGGCCGGACGGCCAGGACCGCTCCATACCACACGAAACCCGCGGGGCGACCCCTCCTCTCGGAGCGGCCGCCCGCGTCAGACGCCTATTCGACGATCTTCGAAACCACGCCCGATCCGACCGTACGGCCGCCTTCACGGATAGCGAAGCGAAGCTTCTCTTCCATGGCGATGGGCGTGATCAGCTCGACATTGATCTCGGTGTTGTCGCCCGGCATGATCATCTCCACGCCTTCCTTGAGCCGGATCACTCCGGTCACGTCGGTGGTGCGGAAATAGAATTGCGGACGATAATTGGTGAAGAACGGCGTGTGACGTCCGCCTTCATCCTTGGTCAGGATATAGGCCTCGGCCACGAACTTGGTGTGTGGCGTGATGGTGCCCGGCTTGCACAGTACCTGACCGCGCTCGACGTCTTCGCGCTTGGTGCCGCGCAGGAGCACGCCGACATTGTCGCCGGCCTGACCCTGATCGAGCAGCTTGCGGAACATCTCGACGCCGGTGCAGGTCGTCTTCTGGGTGTCGCGCAGGCCGACGATCTCGACTTCTTCGCCGACCTTGATGATCCCGCGATCGACGCGGCCGGTGACCACGGTGCCGCGGCCGGAAATCGAGAACACGTCTTCGATCGCCATCATGAAGGGCATGTCCACCGGACGCTCAGGCTGCGGAATATAGTCGTCCACGGCCGACATGAGCGCCAGGACGGCCTTTTCGCCGATTTCCGGGTTCTTGCCTTCCACGGCGGCCAGGGCCGATCCCTTGACGATCGGAATGTCATCGCCCGGGAATTCGTAGCTGGAGAGGAGCTCGCGCACCTCCATCTCGACCAGTTCGAGCAGCTCCTCGTCATCGACCATGTCGACCTTGTTGAGGAACACGACGAGGGCCGGCACGCCGACCTGACGGGCGAGCAGGATGTGCTCACGGGTCTGGGGCATCGGACCGTCGGCGGCCGAAACCACGAGGATCGCGCCGTCCATCTGGGCCGCGCCGGTGATCATGTTCTTCACATAGTCGGCGTGACCGGGGCAGTCGACGTGAGCGTAGTGACGCTTCTCGGTCTCGTACTCGACGTGAGCGGTATTGATCGTGATGCCGCGCGCCTTCTCCTCCGGAGCGGCGTCGATATCCTCATACTTCATCGCCGTGGCGCCGCCGGTCTTGGAGAGCGTCATCGTGATGGCCGCGGTCAGCGTCGTCTTGCCATGGTCAACGTGACCGATGGTGCCGATGTTGCAGTGCGGCTTGTTGCGTTCAAACTTTGCCTTGGCCATGTCGTTTTAGCTCCAGCCCGGAAAGGGCGTCTTCTCTGACGTTGCGGTTAATGGGTGAGGGTTCAGGCGTACTTCTTGACCACTTCGTCGGCCACCGCCTGAGGCACGGCTTCATAGTGATCGTATTCCATATGGAAGGCGGCTCGCCCCTGGCTCATGGATCGAAGCGTATTCACATAGCCGAACATGTTCGCGAGCGGAACATGGGCGAGGATGACCTGGGCGTTGCCCCGCTGATCGGTTCCCTGAATCATGCCGCGGCGCGAGTTCAGATCGCCGATGACGTCGCCCACATATTCCTCCGGCGTGGTCACCTCGACCTTCATGATCGGCTCTAGCAGTTTTGGCTGCGCCCGATCCCGCAGCTCGCGGAAGGCGGCCCGGGCGGCGATTTCGAAGGCCAGCACGCTGGAATCCACGTCGTGGAACTTGCCATCCAGCAGGGTCGCTTTGAAATCGATGACCGGGAATCCGGCCAGAAGACCGTTGTCCTTGGCCGACAGCAGGCCCTTCTCGACGCCAGGCACATATTCGCGCGGAACCGAACCTCCGACGATCTTGCTCTCGAAGCTGTAGCCGACCCCGGGCTCGACCGGCTCGAACAGGATCTTCACTTCGGCGAACTGGCCAGAGCCGCCGGTCTGCTTCTTGTGCGTATAGGTGATCTCGGAAGCGCGACCCAGGGTCTCGCGATATGCCACCTGAGGCTGGCCGATATTGGCGTCGACCTTGTAGGTGCGGCGCAGGATGTCGACCTTGATGTCCAGGTGCAGCTCGCCCATGCCGCGCAGGATCGTCTGCCCCGATTCCGGATCGGTGGAGACCCGGAAGGTCGGGTCCTCGGCCGCCAGTTTCTGCAGGGCCACGCCCAGCTTCTCCTGATCGCCCTTGGACTTGGGCTCGATGGCGATCTCGATGACCGGATCGGGGAAATCCATCTTGTCGAGCAGGATCGGTCCGCGCGTGGGATCGCACAGGGTGTCGCCGGTGCGCGTATCCTTGAGTCCGGCCAGGGCCACGATGTCGCCCGCGTAGGCTTCCTTGATGTCCTCGCGATTGTTCGAATGCATCTGCAGCATCCGGCCCACCCGTTCCTTGCGGTCACGGGTCGAGTTGAGCAGCCCCATGCCGCTCTCGAGTTTGCCCGAATAGATGCGGCAGAAGGTCAGTGAGCCCACAAACGGGTCGTCCATGATCTTGAACGCCAGGACCGACAGCGGCTCGTCATCGGCCGCGCGGCGGATCACCGGCTCTTCGGTCTTGTAGTCGATGCCAGGCGTGGGAGGGATGTCGAGCGGCGAAGGCAGATAGTCGACCACCGCATCGAGCAGGGGCTGAACGCCCTTGTTCTTGAACGCCGAACCGCAAAGCACCGGATAGAAGGCCGCCGTCATCACCGCCTTGCGAAGACAGGCCTTGAGGGCGTCCTCCGACGGGTCCTCCCCGTTGAGGTAAGCCTCCATGGCGTCATCGTCGAGCTCGACGGCGTTTTCCACCAGGAAGTGGCGCGCCTCCTCGGCGGCGGCCTTGAGGTTTTCCGGGATCTCCTCGTCGTGGAAATTGGCTCCCAGGCCTTCGCTCTCCCAAACCACCGCCTTCATGCGGACGAGGTCGATAATGCCCTTGAAACTGCTCTCTGAGCCGATCGGCAGCTGGATCGGCACCGCCTTCACGCCCAGACGGTCGCGGATCGACTCCACGCACTTTTCGAAATCGGCGCCGATCTTGTCCATCTTGTTGACGAAGACGATGCGCGGAACGTCATAGCGATCCGCCTGACGCCAGACTGTTTCAGTCTGAGGTTCGACGCCCTGATTGCCGTCGAGCACGGCCACGCAGCCGTCCAGAACGCGAAGGGAGCGCTCGACCTCGATGGTGAAATCCACGTGGCCGGGCGTATCGATGATGTTGAGACGCTTGTTCTTCCAGAACGCCGTCGTCGCCGCGGAGGTGATGGTGATCCCCCGCTCCTGCTCCTGCTCCATCCAATCCATGGTCGCGGCGCCATCGTGCACTTCGCCGATCTTATGGCTCTTGCCGGTGTAATAGAGGATCCGCTCGGTGGTCGTCGTCTTTCCGGCGTCGATATGCGCCATGATGCCGAAATTGCGGTAGTCGCTGATGGCGGTTGTGCGAGGCATGGCGAAGGTCCGGCCTGAAAATCCTGGGGAAACGGTGACATTCGGCTCGCGGGGGCGGAGCGGGCGCGCTCTATACCAGACCCGGGGCCCGGAAAACAGCTTGCTCGCGGCGTCAGAGACTCCGCCCGGTGGAGCCGGCGATTATTACCAGCGGTAGTGTGAGAAGGCCCGGTTGGCCTCGGCCATCTTATGCGTGTCTTCCCGCTTTTTCACCGCCGAGCCGCGGTTGTTGGACGCGTCCAACAGCTCACCCGCCAGCTTCTCCGTCATGGTGTTCTCACCCCGCTTGCGCGCGGCGCTCACCAGCCAGCGAATCGCCAGGGCGCGACGACGGTCCGGACGCACCTCGACGGGCACCTGATAGGTGGCGCCGCCAACCCGGCGGGAGCGCACTTCCACCGACGGCGCGACATTGTCGAGAGCCGTGTGAAACGTGTCCAAAGGCGCCTGATCCCGGCGCTTGGCCTCAAGGATATCGAAGGCGCCGTAGACGATGTTCTCGGCCACGGCCTTCTTACCTTCGTACATGACGTAGTTCATAAACTTGGTCAGCACGAGATCCCCGAACTTCGGGTCGGGGAGAACATCGCGTTTTTCAGCGCGGCGGCGACGGGACATCTGGGTTCAGGCTCTCTCTCGGAATGGTTGCGCCCAGCCTGCGATGGCGGACGCCCTGTCGTTATTTGGGTCGCTTGGCGCCGTAAAGCGAGCGCCGCTGCTTGCGGTCCTTGACGCCCTGGGTGTCCAGAACGCCACGGAGGATGTGATAGCGAACGCCCGGCAAGTCCTTCACCCGCCCCCCCCGGATCAGCACCACGGAGTGCTCCTGCAGGTTGTGGCCTTCGCCAGGGATGTAGCACACCGCTTCAATGCCCGAGGTCAGTCGGACCTTGGCCACCTTCCGAAGAGCCGAGTTCGGCTTCTTCGGCGTCACCGTGTAAACGCGTGTGCACACGCCGCGACGCTGGGGCGAACCCTTGAGCGCCGGCACCTTGTTGCGCACGGGCTTGTTGGCGCGCGGCTTGCGGATCAACTGATTGACGGTCGGCATCGAGATCCTTCGAGGCGAAAAGAACGTAACGGAAGTCCAATCGAAGCGTCTTGGAGCGACAAGTCGATCGCCGGGCGGGAACGCGAACGGCGCCGGGTCGGAACACGACCGCGGCGCGCGAGGTGGGGCTCGACCCACCTAGCTCCGTCTCCATCCGGGCGACCCGGCTGACGGGGCCCCTCGAAGCGAGGGCGCCTGATACGCGTCAAGGCCCCTGGCGTCAATCGCTCCGAGCGACGGCCAGGGGAATCGCTTGAGAGCTTCTCACGCTGAGCCACGGAGGATGGCCTCCAGGTAGGCTGTATCCCAAGCGGCGGATTTTCTACGGACTTTGAGGCTGTGTTTGTCGGTGGCCGAACGGAGCAGATTGAGGGCCATGTGACGGATGGTGGCCATGTTCTGCGGCCCGGCGCCCGATCTGAGGCGGTTGAGGTCTTCGTGGAACACGACGTCGAGCACCCAGTGCAGGCGGTTTTCGATATGCCAGTGGGATCGGACGGCGCGGGCGAAGAGCTTGGCGTCCAAGGGCGTCGAGGAGAGGTAGTAGCGTCGCTCGCGGCTGGTGTGGCGGCCCCGCTCGACCTCGGTCTGGACCATGGCGATGGCCTCGAGGCCGGGGAACCGGGGCTCGCCCGGGAAGCGCCGGTCGGTGGTGAGCCAGGCGATGTCGCGGGAGACGACATGGCGTCGTTGTTCGATGCGGCCATGGTCGCCATCGGTCGTCTCGAAGCGGTCGAGCAAGGCCACGTCCGTGGTGGCGAAATAGTGCTCGATCTCGCCGTGCAGGCCGGGCCAGTTCTCCTTGATGGCCAGCAGGTAGTCGCCGCCCCTGTCGATGATCTTCTGGGCGATCTTGGTCTGACAGCCCATGGCGTCGATGGTCACAAGCGCTCCGGTCAGGGCCAGTCGGTCGAGCAGTAGGGGGATGGCGGTGATCTCGTTGGACTTGGCCTCGCAGGCCTGCTGGCCGAGCACCAGGCGCTGGCGGCTGGCCCAGGCGGACACCAGGTGCAGCGGGCCGCGCTCCTTGCCCCGGTCATGAGTGCGCCGGGAGGTCTTCCCGTCGATGGCGACGATGTCGGGCTCGGCTTGGCGCAGGCTCTCCACCCACTCGCCGAAGCAGCGACCAAACAGCTCGCCATCGATGGCGTTGATCACATCGTTGAGCGTGTCGTGGCTGGCGATCCCGTCGGCGAAGGGCAGCAGTCGCCGAAGGAACGTCAGGTTCACCACCCCCCAGCGCCTGATCTCGACGAAGTCCTCCGCCCCCGCCACCGTGGCGCACAGCACCACCAGCAGGATCTCCTCCAGCGGGTAGAGCACCTTCCATGACTGGCGCGGATCCTCCAGCGCCGCAAAAGGCTCGATCAAGGACGTCGAAGAGTCGCTCGCCATCGGAAACTCCAGCCGCGTGGAGTTCCCTACGAATCACGTGTCGCCCCCTCCGGGGAATCCCCGACCGTCAAGCGCCGCTTCAAGCGATTGCCGTGGAGCGACGGCGTCCGATCCTTGGTCCGGCCCGCTCGCGCCGCGACAGGGACGCAGGCGCCAGGCCAACAGGGCCAGAAGGGCGATGACCGCAGGGCTGCCCTCGAACCCGGCCCGCCCTCCGTCCCACAGCCCGTCGCGAAGACGGATGACCATCGCGAGGCGGAGTGGCGGGGCGCCAGGCCCTTGCAGAACCGCGCCCAGCAGGAGATTCCAGGCGGCGTGAAATCCCACTGCGGGCCAGATTGTGCTCCGGCGCAGCGTCAGGGCGCTGGCGACCATGCCGAAGGCGAAAAGGCCCGCCAGGCGCGCAGGAGTCGTCTCCGCGGCCCCGAGATGGATCACGGCGAAGGCGAGGCTGGACGTCATCGCGGCCGGGAGAGCGCGTCCCCGACTCGGCGCCTGAGACCTTAGCCAGAACAGCAAGGCGCCCCGGAACACCCCTTCCTGGGCCAATGCTATGGTCAGATCAAACAGGGCTGCGGAGGCGATGACCCCGGCGGAGGCGGGGGATGCCGTCTCCAGGCTGGCGCCGAACAGGCACAATCCCGCCAGAGCGGCGCCGAAGACCGCCGCGCCGAGCCCGACGCCTTGGAACAGTTCCCTGGCCAGGTCGTCCGTCGCCAGCCAGGAGGGCTCAGCGCGTCGGCCGGGCGCGGTCAAGCTCAGGGTCCGACCATCACCCGGCCTCGACCGAAGGTGCGGCGCGTCACCGGGCCGACAACCCGTCGCACCCAGACATCGCCGGACCCGGTCACCGAGGCGGAGAGCGAAGCGGCGGTCACATCCGCGCGCACCTCACCGGAACCGGCTGTGGAGACATTGAGCGACCCGACCTCGCCGCGGTCGATGCGGATATCGCCGGTTCCGGCGATTCGCAGGTCGGCGGGGCCGCCGGACATGGCCCCCACCTCCAGAACCCCCGACCCGCTGGAGATGGCGGTGAGCGCCCGCCCCACGGCCCGCACGGAGATCCGTCCGGATCCGGCGACGGCGAGATCAGCCGTACCGGCGGCTCCTGTCCGCGTGACGCCCGCCCCAGCCTGATCGATATGAAGCCGGCCGCGCGCATCGGCGATCGTCCAATCGCCGCAGCCGAGCTTGTCGAGCTCCACGCTGGCGCTCCGCCCGATAACGCCAAAGACCGCATCGCCAGCCTGCAAGCGCACGTTCATGGGGGTGTAGATCACCAAACGCGGCAGAGCCGCATAGGGGATGACGCCCCTCCCCTTCAGCGAGACTCCGCCGGGGGCGGCCGGTCCGCCGCAGGCATGAACCTGGCGCGAGACATTGCCGAGAATCATCAGTCTTCCGCCCTGCTGGCGGATGCTGAGCGGCAGGGCGCGATTGGTCTGCAAGACCATGACCGCCGGAACACGCCGATTCTGCGGAATCACGGTCACCCGGACGGCCGCGCCGCGTATGATGACGACGGGCGCCGCCACGGCCGCGATGGGTGTGAAGGCCAGGAGCGCCAGCGCCAGAGCTCCGGCCCAGCGGGCTGGAGCGGATAGCGGGACCAGAGCTCCGGCCCAGCGGGCTGGAGCGGATGGCGGGACCAGCGCTCCGGCCCAGCGGGCTGGAGCGGGTAGCGGGAATCGAACCCGCATCATCAGCTTGGAAGGCTGTTGCACTACCATTGTGCTATACCCGCGACCCACTCTGTGGAGCGCGTATCTGGCCTGAACTCGCGTGGTGGGGGAAGTAGGACTCGAACCTACGAAGGCGTACGCCAGCGGATTTACAGTCCGCCCCCTTTGCCGCTCGGGACATTCCCCCAACGCGAGTCACCTGATCCAAAATCCTTCCGGCTGGAACGTCCATCAATGCTATGGGCGGCGGCGGGCCCGACATGCGGGACCCGACCCACGGAAATCGGAGGGCCTCTATAGTGACACGGCGTCCCCGACGCAACGACCGCCGGCCCGACCGCCCCACGGGCGGCGCCGTCTGGCTCTGGGGTTGGCACGCGGTGCAGGCCGCTCTCGCCAATCCCGCGCGCGGCGCCCCGCAACGCCTGCTCGCGGTCCCCGACCGCGCCCGTCGTCTCAATGAGATGTTCCCTGCTCTGCGCCCGGAGGTCGTCGAGGCCCGCGTGATCGAACAGACCCTCGGTCGTTCCGGGGTCGTGCATCAGGGAACGGCGGCTTTGGTGAGCGAACTGCAGCCCGCCTCTCTCGCCGATCTCGCTCAGCCCGCCTCAGGTCTGCTGGTGATGCTCGATCAGGCGACCGATCCTCAGAACGTCGGGGCGATCTTCCGCAGCGCGGCCGCTTTCGGAGCGCGAGGCGTGATCCTCCAGGACCGGCATGCCCCTCCCCTCACCGGCGCGATGGCGAAGGCCGCGGCTGGCGCTCTCGAACGCATCGGCTGCGCGCGCGAAGTCAATCTCACGCGAACCCTGGAGAAGCTGAGCGACTGGGGCTGGCGCTGCGTCGGCCTGGACGCCAAGGCCCCTGCCACCCTCGACGAGATCCTCGATCCGCGTCCGACGGTCCTTGTTCTCGGCTCCGAGGATGAAGGCCTCAGGCGACTGGTGAGCGAGCACTGTGACGTCCTGGCGCGCATCCCCATGCCCGGGGGATTCGAGAGCCTCAACGTCGCCACGGCCGCCGCCATCTCGCTCTACGCCGCTCAGGGAGCCCAAGGGCGCGCCAAGGGGCGGCAACCCTCGGATCAGGCCGGATCTTCGACGGCTCTCCGCCCTTAATAGGCGAGCGCGCAACCGTCTGCGCGCATTTCGCTGGCGGCTGCCCAGCTGCGCTCGCCGCCGTGATCGAGCCACTCCACGCATTCATAACGGCCAAATCCGCCGTCCGAGGCCCCCATGGGCCAGCCCATGCGCGCCAGGGCGGAGCGCGTCGCCTCGGGGATTCCGCTTTCCAGGCGCAGAACGCCCAGCGGCCCCAGGCCCGGTAGATCTTCGCCCATGGACTGGGACGAGCCCTCATGATGCCAACGTGGGCTGTCGCCGGCCGACTGGATCTCCAGACCGTAGTCCTGCCGATTGACGATGATCTGGGTCTGCCCCTGGGGCTGCATGTCGCCGCCCATGACCCCGAAGGCCAGCCAGGGCTTGCCCTCGCGGGTGGCGAAGCCGGGAATGATGGTCTGGAACGGCCGCTTGCCCGGCGCATAGATGTTCGGGTGTCCATCGCGAAGGCTGAACAGCTGGCCCCGGTCCTGGAACATGAAGCCCAACCCGTCTGCCACGAGCCCTGAACCCATGCCGCGGAAATTCGACTGGATCATCGACACCATCATCCCGTCCTGATCGGCGCAGGAGAAATAGGTGGTGTCGCCCTTGGCCGGCGCCTGGCCCGGATAGACCGGGGTGAGGATGCGATCGGGCGAGACCAGCCGGGCGCGCTCGGCGGCGTAGGCTTTGGAGATCAGCCACTCCACCGGAACTTTTGAGAAATGCGGATCGGCGTAGTACCGGGCGCGATCCTCATAGGCGAGACGCTTGGCCTCGACTTGCAGATGCAGGGACAGCGGCGACTGGAACCCCGCGTCGCGCATGTCGAAGGTCTCAAGGATGTTCAGCATCTGCAGGGTGGCGATGCCTTGGGTATTGGCGCCAAGCGCGTGCACCGTGGCCCCGCGATAGGTCGTGGCGTAGGGCGTGATCCACTCGCTGTGATGGGCGGCCAGATCGTCATAGCTCAGCCAGCCGCCGATACGCTTGAAATAGGCGTCGATGGTTCGCGCGATCGGGCCCTCGTAGAAGGCGTCCCGGCCCCCCGCCGCGATGATCTCATAGGTGCGCGCCAGGTCCGGATTGCGGAAGATCTGTCCCTTTTCCGGGGTGTGGCCATCGGGCGCCCAGGTATGGACGGCGTTGGCGGTCTCCTCGACTCCGGAGCCCGGCTTGAGGAAGCCCTCCATGCCGCGGCGGATATAGAAGGCGATGATGTCGGGAACCGGAGCGCCGTTCCGCGCCAGATCGATGGCGGGATCGAACAGGCGCGCCCAGGGAAGTTTGCCGTAGCGCTGGTGCAGGGTCCACCACGCGTCCACCGCCCCCGGAACCGAGACCGTGACCGCGCCCAGAGCCGGCAGATGGCCATCCACCGCCCGTGACCGCGCCGTCTCAAGGCTGAGAGATCGTGGCGATTCGCCTGACCCCGCCAGGCCGACGACCTGGCCGAGCTTGGGGTCCCACAGCATGCAGTAGCAATCACCGCCGACGCCGCTGGAGGTCGGTTCGAGAAAGCCCAGACAGGCGTTCATGGCGATCGCGGCATCGATGGCGGAGCCGCCGGCCTTGAGCGTCTCGATGGCGGCCAGGGTCGCCAGGGGCTGGGCCGCGCCGGCCGCGCCCCGGCGGCCATAGACGGCGCTGCGCGAGGCAAAACTCGCCCCCACCGGCCGGTCTCCGGCGTGAACATCGGGACGCACGAAGCGGGTGGCGCCTTTGGGCCAATAGCCGGTTGGACGCTGCGCAGACGGCGTGGGAGTCTCATTGGGCATGGGCGCCGCCTCCGCTGACGCGCCGCCGGCCGCAACCTGAACGAACGCTGTCCCGGCGGCGGCGGCCGGCAGGGCGGCGACAAAATCGCGACGGTTCATGAGGCGGCCTTCTCCAAGAGTTCACGACATCGGCGCCGCGGAACGCACATCCCGCCGCCCCGGGGCCCCAAGGCGCTCCGTTGATGGCCCACATCGGCCGAGCTGATGGCCAGGTCGGGTGTCTGGCTGCTCTCGCCCCGGGCCTCAGAGTGCGCAGCATCACGCGCGCTTGGCCACCCCCCTATTCAGCGGCGAGCCGGGCCCCCGCAAAGGCGCCCTTGCGGCTCCGATAGCGCGCGATGCGCTCCTCAATCTCTGGCCGGAAGTGCATGAACAGACCTTGGATCGGCCAGGCGGCGGCGTCGCCCAGGCCACAAATGGTGTGGCCTTCAACCTGACTGGCGACATCGAGCAGGAGGTCGATCTCCTTGGGCTCGGCCTCACCGGTGACCATGCGCTCCATGATCCGCCACATCCATCCGGTGCCCTCGCGACACGGCGTGCACTGGCCACAGCTTTCATGTTTGTAGAAGTAGGACAGCCGGGCGACCGCCGCGACGATATCCGTGGACTTGTCCATGACGATCATCGCCGCGGTCCCCAGCCCCGACTTGCGCGCCGCCAGGTCGTCGAAATCCATGATCGCTTCGTCGCATTGTTCCGCCGGCAACATCCGCACGGACGATCCGCCCGGGATGATCGCCTTGAGGTTGCCCCAGCCGCCCCGGACGCCGCCGAAGTGGGTCTCGATCAACTGGCGCATGGGGATGCTCATGGCTTCCTCCACCACGGCGGGGCGGTTGACGTGACCGCAGGCGCTCATCAGCTTGACGCCGCTGTTCTTGGGTCGACCGAAGCTCGCAAACCACTCCGCGCCGCGCCGGAGGATTTCCGGCGTCACCGCGATGGACTCCACATTGTTGACCGTGGTCGGACATCCATAGACGCCCGCCCCCGCGGGGAACGGCGGCTTCAGCCGCGGCTGGCCCTTCTTTCCCTCCAGGCTTTCGAGCAGGGCCATTTCGTCGCCGCAGATATAGGCGCCCGCGCCATGGGTGACGCGGATGTGGCAATCCCAGCCGTGGATGTTCGACTTGCCGATCAGCTTCGCCGCCTCGGCCTCCGCCAGGGCCGCTTCGAGCCGCTCCCGCTCAAGGACATATTCGCCGCGGATATAGATGATGCAGTCATGAGCGCGGATGGCGTAGGAGGCCAGAAGGCACCCCTCGATCAGGCGATGGGGGTCATTGCGCATGATCTCCCGGTCCTTGCAGGTGCCGGGCTCCGACTCATCCGCATTGACCACAAGATAATGCGGGCGCTCGCTCTCCTGCTTGGGCATGAAGGTCCATTTGACGCCCGTGGCGAACCCCGCTCCGCCCCGACCGCGCAGACCGGACGCCTTGATCTGATCGCAGACCCATTCCGGGGTCTGGCGCAGCATCTCGGTGGTCCCGTTCCACACACCGCGCGCCTTGGCCCCCTCCAGGCGCCAGTCGTGGGCGCCGTGCAGGTTGGTGAAGATGCGGTCCTTGTCTTCCAGCAATGCGCTCATGTCTTATCCACGGTCTTGGTTCTGGTCCCCTGGGCGCGACGCCGGGCCAGGGCGAAGCGGCTCCAGGAGACAAAAGCGAACAGCCCCCATCCGAACACAATGCCCGACAGCCCGACATAGACGAGCCACGGGGGCGCACCGGTCCGGAAGCGGCCGACCAGCATGACCACGGCGCCCAGGAGGCAGGCGACATAGCCGACGTTCAGGAGGCCGCGGCCGTGGGCCCGGATATCCTCCCGCGTGACCGGGCCGGACGCCGCCGCGCTCATCCCGCCGCCGGCTCGACCGCGTTGGGCAAGGTCTTGATCGCCTTGGCGCGCGAGCCGTCGAAAAGGGTCGGGTCGGTCAGGGTCGCATCGCCACCCTCAGGCGCGGAGCCTCTGCGTCCCAAGGCCGAGCCTGCGGGCGGCGTCGTCCCGTTCTCAAACGCGTCAAGGAGGGCCGACAGACTGGCGACGTCGAGGTCCTCATAATAGGCGTCCTTGATGCAGACCATGGGCGCGTTCGAACAGGCGCCCATGCACTCCACCTCCTCCCAGGACAGTCGCCCGCCGGGGCCGAGCTGGTCCTTGGGCCCGATTCGTTGCGCCAGCATCCCCTTGAGGTCGTTGGCGCCGCGCAACATACAGGGCGTTGTGCCGCAGACCTGGACATGGGCCACGCTCCCCACCGGCTCGAGGTGGAACATGGTGTAAAAGGTCGCCACCTCCAGAACCCGGATCACGGGCATGGACAGCATCTCGGCGACCCGACGAAGGGCGGGTTCGGGGACCCATCCCTCCTGCTTCTCGACCAGCCAGAGCAAGGGGATCACGGCTGACTGCTGGCGCCCAGGCGGGAACTTGGCCATCCACCAGCGGGCCTTTTCCTCGGCCTCGGGCGAAAAGGCGAAGCTCTCGGGTTGAACCTTGGCGAGGCGGCGCGCGCTCAACGATCGATCTCCCCGAAGACGATGTCCAGTGAGCCCAAAATGGCGCTGACGTCCGCCAGCATGTGACCTCTATTCATCCAGTCCATGGCTGACAGATGGGGAAAGCTCGGGGCCCGGATCTTGCAACGATAGGGTTTGTTGGTTCCGTCCGACACCAGATAGACGCCAAACTCGCCCTTGGGAGCCTCGACCGCCGAATAGACCTCTCCGGCCGGCACGTGGAAGCCCTCGCTGAACAGCTTGAAGTGGTGAATCAGGGCCTCCATCGAGCGCTTCATCTCACCTCGCCGCGGCGGCGTGAACTTATGATCCTCGGTCAGAACCGGGCCCGGCGTCCCTTTCAGACGGGCGCAGCACTGGCGGATGATGCGCACGGACTGGCGCATCTCCTCCATCCGGCACAGATAGCGGTCATAACAGTCGCCATGAACGCCGAGCGGCACTTCGAACTCCAGCTCGTCATAGCACTCATAGGGCTGATTTCGCCTGAGGTCCCAGGCGACCCCGGAGCCGCGCAACATGGGACCGGTGAAGCCCCAGGCCACCGCTTCGTCCTTGCTGACCACGCCGATATCGACATTTCGCTGCTTGAAGATGCGGTTGTCGGTCACCAGGGCGGAGATGTCCTCGAGGATAGCCGGATAGGCGCTCGCCCATCGATCGATGTCCTCGATCAGCGCCTCGGACAGATCCTGGCGCACGCCGCCGGGGCGGAAATAGTTGGCGTGGAGCCGCGCTCCGGAGGCGCGCTCATAGAAGACCATCAGCTTTTCGCGTTCTTCGAAACCCCAGAGCGGCGGGGTCAAGGCGCCCACGTCCATGGCCTGGGTGGTCACATTCATGAGGTGGTTCAGGACACGACCGATCTCGCAATAGAGAACGCGGATCAGTTGAGCCCGGATCGGAACCTCGATCTGCGCCAGCCGCTCAATAGCGCGCACAAAGGCGTGTTCCTGATTGATCGGCGCCACATAGTCGAGGCGATCGAAATAGGGCGTGTTCTGGGTATAGGGCCGCGCCTCGATCAGCTTTTCAGTGCCGCGATGCAGCAGACCGATATGCGGGTCGACCCGCTCCACCAGCTCGCCATCCAGTTCCAGGATGAGGCGCAGGACCCCGTGCGCCGCCGGATGCTGGGGTCCGAAATTGATGGTGAACTTGCGGACCGGCGTCTCCTCGACAGGTGCGTCCGCGGCGGCATCCAGGCTCATGCGGAAGCTCCCGGCGAACCCTCCGCCGTGGGCTCGGCGTAACGCGCGCCCTCCCAGGGCGAGAGGAAGTCGAAACTGCGGAACTCCACCGACTTGACGGGCTCATAAACCACCCGTTTCAGCTCGTCGTCATAGCGAACCTCGACATAGCCCGTCATGGGGAAGTCCTTGCGCAGCGGATACCCATGGAAGCCGTAGTCGGTCAGCAGGCGGCGAAGATCGGGATGCCCGGAGAAGAACACGCCGAACATGTCGAAGGCCTCCCGCTCGAACCAATCGGCGCCCGGAAACACCTTGGTCGCCGACGGAACTGGCGTGTCCTCGTCGGTCTCCACCTTGAGGCGAAGGCGACGGTTCTGCGACATCGAGAGCAGGTGATAGACCACCTCGAACCGCCGGGGCCGCTGGGGATAATCCGCGGCGGTGAGGTCGATCAGCTGGGTGAACCGAAGACCCTCAGCGTCGCGCAAGCCGCAGAGCGCGTCGACCACGGCGCCGGCGGCCACCGTCACGCTGATTTCGCCGTGCGCCAGGGACAATGCCTCAGGACCGACGCCCAGAACCGTGGCGACGGCCTCGCCAAGCCGCCTCAAATCGTCATCGGCCACACGCCATTCCATACCGAACTCGCCTTCGCCTCGTGGTTCACTCTGGACCGTTGGGGGTGGGACTCATGCCTGCGGATCTGAAGCGCTAGCGCTCGATGGCGCCGGTGCGCCGGATCTTCTTCTGAAGCTGCAGAATGCCGTAGAGCAGAGCTTCGGCCGTGGGCGGGCAGCCGGGCACATAGATGTCCACGGGCACGACGCGATCGCATCCGCGCACCACCGAATAGCTGAAATAATAATAGCCGCCGCCATTGGCGCAGCTGCCCATGGAGATGACATAGCGCGGCTCGGGCATCTGGTCGTAGACCTTGCGCAGCGCCGGGGCCATCTTGTTGGTCAGGGTGCCGGCGACGATCATCACGTCGGACTGGCGCGGACTTCCCCGCGGCGCGGCGCCGAAGCGCTCCAGGTCGTAGCGCGGCATGGAGGCCTGCATCATCTCGACGGCGCAGCAGGCCAGTCCGAACGTCATCCACATCAGCGAACCGGTGCGCGCCCAGTTGATGAGATCATCGACGGCGGCGGTGACGAAACCCTTGTCGGCGAGACCGCGGCTCACGCCATCGAAATAGGGATCGTGGAGACGCGGGTCATAGCCCTCGACCTGGACGCGTCCCGCGGCGAGAGCCGGCCGGCCTGGCTCGATCACTCCCATTCCAGAGCTCCCTTGCGCCATTCATAGACGAAGCCCACCGTCAGCACGCCCAGGAAGCCCATCATGCTCCAGAAGGCGAAGACAGCGGTGGCGTGAGGCATCTTCATCAGAGCCACCGCCCACGGGAACAGGAAGGCGACCTCGAGATCGAAGATGATGAACAGGATCGAGACCAGATAGAAGCGGACGTCGAACTTCATGCGGGCGTCGTCGAAGGCGTTGAAACCGCATTCATAGGCTGACAATTTTTCCGGGTCCGGCGATTTCGGCGCGACGATGGCGGCGGCCAGGATGAAGGCCGCGCCCAGGGCGGCGGCGATCGCGAAGAAGATCACGATCGGAAGATAATTCATCAGGAATGCGCTCATGGCGGGCGGGTCTTAGACCAAGCCCCCGTCGGGGGCAAACGCTCGCTGCGCCATTTCCGGGGTCGGGACCGAGAAACCGCCCGGCGCTGGAGTTCAGGCCGCTCGAGAGGCAAGCGCGGCCGCGGCCCGCCTCCCCCAAGGACCTCTGGAAACACCCTCGGATCGGCGAATTTTCGCCATCTCAACCAAGGAAGCAGGTCCGCGACCCGTTGACGTCACACCGACCCCGCCCTATCAGACGCGCCTTCGCGCGGCCGGGCTTGCCGGTCGCGCCGTTCGCGGGTGTAGCTCAGTTGGTTAGAGCGCCGGCCTGTCACGCCGGAGGCCGCGGGTTCAAGTCCCGTCACTCGCGCCATGTCTTCCCTTGGCGCTTCCGCCGCCGGCCTCCGGATCAATCCATCAGCCGTTCCTGGAGGTAGGTCATCGTCAGGGCCGTGACTTTCGCGGCCTGTTTGAGATCGGCGCCGGCGCCGTGGCCGCCCTCGGTATTCTCGAAGAAATAGAAGGGCAGCCCCATCGCCTCCATCTTGGCGGCGAACTTGCGGGCGTGTTGCGGGCCCACGCGGTCGTCCTTGGTGGTCGTGAAGATGAAGGGCTTGGGATAGGGCACACCGGCCTTGAGATTCTGGTAGGGCGAGGTCTTGCGCCAGAAGGCCATGACCGCAGGGTCGGCGTTCACATCCCCATACTCGCCCTGCCAGGAGGCCCCGGCGGCGATCTTCGAAATGCGAATCATGTCCAGAAGAGGAACCTGGATCACGACCGCGCGCCACAGCTGCGGGTGCTGGGTCAACTCCACGCCCATGAGCAGGCCGCCGTTGGAGCCGCCCTCGATACCCAACCGCCGCGGGCTCGTGACGCCCCTGGCGATGAGGTCCTTGGCCACGGCCGCGAAGTCGTCATAGACGATCTGGCGCTTCGTCCCGAGTCCGGCCTCGTGCCAGGTCGGCCCGAACTCCCCTCCCCCACGGATATTGGCCAGGACAAAGGCCCCTCCGCGCTCCAGCCAGAGCTTGCCGACCGCGCCGGAGTAATACGGCGTGTTGCTGACCTGAAAGCCGCCATAGGCCGTCATCAGGGTGGGCGTGGACCCGTCCCGAGGCAGGTCGCGACGATGCACCAGAAAATACGGGATCTTCACGCCATCGGATGAGATCGCCGCACGCTGTTCCACCACAAGGTTGGCGGCGTCGAACTTGGCCGGGAGGCTTTTCAGCTTTTCGCTCGTCCCGGCGGCGGCGTCCGCAAGCCACAGGCTCGGGGGATCGAGAAAGCCGCTGGTGGAGAGAAAGACCCTGTCCGAGCCCGAATCGGCCGAGCCGAGCGTCACCGACAGATTGTCCGGCAGGTCGAGCCGGCGCGATATCCAGCCCTCGCCCTGGGGTTGATAGGCGAAGGCGGCGCCGCGGACATTGTCCAGACGGGTGAGCACAAGGGCGTTCTGCGTCGAGGCGGCCGACTCGCCGGCTTCCCGCGGTCCCGGCGCCCAGACCAGAGACGGCGAGAGATTGGCGGCGCAGGCCTTGACGCTCTCCAGGTCGAGCGACACCAGCGCGCCAGCGGGAAAGGCTGCGCCCTGCACCCGCCAGGCCTCATCCAGGTTGACGATCACACGGCCGTCCACCAATTCCACGACCTGGGCCTTCTCGGGGATTCCCAGTCGCCGAACCCCCGAGGCCGTCACCACCCAGGACTGGCTGTGAAAGGTGTCGAGAGGACGCTCAATGAACTCGAGCGTGCGATCCTGGCCGTCGTGAAGCACTTGCGGGGTCACGCCATAGCCGCCGTCGGAGCGGGCGCCGCGAAACACCTCGGTCCCGGCGCTCAGGGGTTCGCCGCGGGAGAGCCTCTTGACGATGTAGGGATAGCCAGAGGCGGTTTGATCGCCCGGACTGAATTCACTCGCCACCAGGATATGATCGGAATCCTCCCAGGCGACCCGATGCTTGCCGCGGGGCAGGTGAAAGCCGCCTTTGACGAACTGATCGCTTTGGAGGTCGAATTCGCGGACTTCCACGGCGTCCTCGCCGCCCTCCGACAAGGAGATCAGACAGAGCCGCTCCTCTGGTCTCAAACAGTCCACGCCCTTGAACACCCAGCTCTTGCCCTCGGCCCGACCCAGGGCGTCGATATCCAGAACCGTCGTCCAGTTGGGCGCCGCCTGTCGGTAATCCTCCAGGCTCGTGCGACGCCAGAGACCGCGAAGGTGATCGTCGTCCTGCCAGAAGTTGTAAATCTCGCCGTGCAGGAAGGTCGGCTGCGGAATGCGGTCGCGGGAGCCTGCGATGGCCAGGGCCTGAGCATAAAGGACGGGATAGCGCGCGTCCGCCTCCAGGGCGTGAGTCGTCGCGGCGTTGTGAGCCTCGACCCAGGCCATGGCTCGCGCCCCGTGGACATCTTCAAGCCACAAAAAGGGGTCCTCCGGGGGCGCGGCGATCGCAAGACCCGCGGCGCCGATCATGGGCAGAACCAGGCTGAAGAGACGGCGCAATCGGACCCCCATCCGGTCAAGGTTGTTAGCTCCCCGTTCTTAAACCTCGTCCTCGCGGCGTCCAGCGCCCGTTCGGGGGGAAACGCGAGCCTGGGCCGGCTGATCACCCTTGCCCGCCTCAGGGCGCCACACGCACGGGAAGGGGGACATTGCACACGTCGATGCGGCCGGCCGGAGCCTTGTACCAGGCGTCCTGTCGATAGCGACGGTTCTGGACCAGAGCCTGAAAGGTCGAACTGTCCGTCCTCAAAGCCTGGAAATGGACCTGCCGATCGGCGGGAAGCTGATCGCCAAAGGCGAGGCTCAAAATCGCGGTGTGCTCGCTGGCCTTTTCATAGAATCCCAGCGGGCCATGGCCGCGTGGAAGGCTCGAGAGAATGTCTATGCCCTCGATCACCCGCCCCATCAGAGCGACATTGCGGTCCAGCTGGCGCGGCGCCTGGCCGATCACGGCATAGAGTTCTGAGGCATCGCCGGAGTCGGCGGCATTGTCTCGTCCGACGCCCACCATGCCATAGCAGTGAGTCAGCCAGGCCTGTCCGGAGAGCGGATCGCGCGCCGCCGGGAACCCATCGGTAAATCCGGTTTGGGGCGCATAGGTGTCGAGATCCGGCAAGGCGGTGAAGGGCTCGTCGGCGGTGAATCTATGGTCGAACTCCGGCGGCAGGCGCTCCAAGGCGCCGCCGCGCGGCCTCCTGGCCTCCGCGTCACCCCACTGAACGACATAGTCGTCCTGAACCCGGGCGACCGTCAGGCCGTCAAAAAACCGCGCGCCCGCCAGCAGGCGCAGATTGGCCACATGATCCGGTGCGAACCGCGGCGCCACTTCGATGACCACGAGCCCTTTGGGCAAGCGAAGATAGATCAGCCGATCCTGGGGAATATCCCGCCAAGCCGATGCGGGCGCCGACGAGAGAATGGCGTCGAGGCTTTGCGGCGGCGGGGATGTCGCCCCCAGAGCCGACCCCGCCGTGAGGCCAAGGCTGAGGATCAACGCGGGCAAGCGCCTCATGACTGTCATATCCGCAAGGTGAGGCCGCCGTCGGCGGCCAGCGCCTGGCCGGTGACGAAACTGGCGTCATCGGAGGCGAGGAACAGGGCCACGCGGGCCACGTCCATGGGTTCTCCAAGTCGCCGCAGGACCGACTTGCGCGCCCAGACTTCGGCCACCTCTGAACGTGCGAAGCTGTCCCGCGTCATGCCGGTCAGGATGGCTCCTGGAAGGATGGCGTTGGCTGTGATGCCGTGGCGGCCGAGCTCAAGGGCAAGCGTCCGGGTCAAGCCCAGGACCCCCGCCTTGGAGGCGCAATAAGCGGACAAACCAAAATCCGTGCCCTCGGCCATGACGCTGGCGGTATTGATGATCCGGCCGGCGGAGGAGGCGGTCAGCAGCGGAATGGCCGCGCGGGCGAACCGGAACACCGCACGGAGATTCACTGATTGGACCCTGTCCCAGGCCTCATCGGTCATCTGCGCCGCCAGAACCGAATCGCCGATCCCGGCATTGTTGAAGAGGATGTCGAGGCCGCCGAACTGTTCGACAGCCGCGTCCGCGGCCGCGGCCGGCGCCGCGTCATCCGTGACATCGAGCGCCAGGGGCACGATCCGGCCCTCGCCGGCGATATCGCCGAAGTCGAAGGCGACCCCCGGCCGGTCCACGGCCAGAACCCGTGCGCCCTCCCGCGCGAACAGCACAGCGCTAGCCTGGCCAATGCCCGATGCGGCGCCGGTCACGATAGCCTTGCGGCCGCTCAGCCGTCCCATGCGACCCTCCCCTGGCCAT
Organism: Pseudomonadota bacterium; assembly: GCA_021808285.1. Lineage (GTDB taxonomy): Bacteria > Pseudomonadota > Alphaproteobacteria > Caulobacterales > Caulobacteraceae > Acaudatibacter. The sequence goes on from JAKBBV010000019.1 coordinate 38,555, forward strand.
GGCGCGACCCCGTTTGTCGACCGCCAAGGGCGCAGATGCAAGCCTGCGACTGGCATTCCGATAGGGTGAAAAGGTCAGATCAACCCGCTCATCGGAGATGAGGGCTCGGCATAGAGCCGCTTGGGCATCCGGCCGGCCAGAAACGCCTCGCGGCCGGCGATCACCGCGTGCTTCATCGCCCGGGCCATGCGGATCGGATCGCGGGCCTCGGCGATGGCGGTATTCATCAGCACCGCGTCGCAACCCATCTCCATGGCCTCGGCGGCGTGAGAGGCGACGCCGACCCCGGCATCCACGAGGACCGGAACCTTGGCCTGTTCAATGATGAAGTGCAGGTTGAGCTTGTTCTGCACCCCCAGACCGGACCCGATCGGCGCGGCGGCCGGCATGATCGCCGCCGCCCCCGCCTCTTCCAGCTTCACCGCGAACACCGGATCATCCGTGCAATAGACCATGACCTGAAAGCCCTCGGCGACCAGCATCTTCAAGGCCCGGAGAGTCTCCTCCATATCCGGCAGGAGGTGAGCCGTGCGGCTCAGGACCTCCAGCTTCACCAGGTCCCAGCCGCCGGCCTCGCGGGCCAGTCTGAGGGTCCTGACCGCCTCTTCGCCGGTAAAGCATCCGGCGGTGTTCGGCAGATAGGTGAACCGGTCGGGGCGAACGAAATCGCTCAGCAGCGGCTGGCTCGAGTCGGACAGGTTCACCCGGCGAAGCGCGACGGTGACGATCTCCGCCCCCGCCGCCTCGGCCGCCGCGGCGTTGATCGCATAGTCCTTGTACTTTCCCGTGCCGACGATCAGGCGTGAGCGAAAAACCCGGCCGGCTACGGTCCATGAGTCCTCGGTCATGGGCTCGCCGCCATCCATCAGCCGCCTCCCACAAAGGTGACTATCTCGATCCGGTCGCCCTCTTCGAGACGGGTCGCGCCGTAGGCCGAGCGCGGGACAATGGCCAGATTGCGCTCGATCGCCACCTTGCGGGGGTCCAGCTCAAGCTGCGTCACCAGCCCTGCGACATCCAGCGGCGCCTGGAAACGGCGCGTCTCTCCATTCACGGTCAGGCTCAACATAGGCGCGAATCTCGGAGGTTCCGCGAGGATTGCAAGGGCGCTCGGCGTCGGGATTCGCCCGATCTTCGGCCAATCTCCACAGTTTCCATTTTGTTCTCGACGCGAAGAGCGACTCCGGCGCCTATTTGAGGCAGATTGCGCCGCCCCGTTCCGGGGTCGAGATTCCACCGAGCATGACCGAACCCAGCCGCCACATCCGCGTGCGAGGCGCCCGCGAGCATAATCTCAAGAATGTCAGCCTCGACATTCCGCGCGACCAGCTCGTCGTGCTCACCGGTCTGTCGGGCTCCGGCAAGAGCAGCCTCGCCTTCGACACCATCTATGCGGAGGGACAGCGGCGCTATGTGGAGAGCCTTTCGGCCTATGCCCGGCAGTTCCTGGAGCTGATGAGCAAGCCGGACGTGGACCTTATCGAAGGCCTGTCCCCCGCCATCTCCATCGAGCAGAAGACCACCAGCCGCAACCCGCGCTCCACCGTCGGCACGGTCACCGAGATCCATGACTATATGCGCCTCTTGTGGGCGCGGATCGGCGTTCCCTATTCGCCGGCGACCGGTCTGCCGATCGAAAGTCAGACCGTGAGTCAGATGGTCGACAAGCTCACCGCCCTGCCGGAGGGCGAGCGCCTCTATCTTCTCGCCCCGGTCGTGCGCGGCCGAAAGGGCGAGTACCGCAAGGAAATCGCCGAGTGGCAGAAGGCGGGCTATCAGCGGCTGAAGATCGACGGGGCCTTCTATCCCATCGAGGACGCCCCGGCCCTCGAGAAGACCTTCAAGCATGAGATCGACGTGGTGGTGGATCGTCTGGTCACCCGCGGCGGCCTGGAGACCCGCTATGCCGACAGCCTGGAGGCGGCCCTGCGCCTGGCGGATGGCATCGCCGTGGCCGAATGGGCCGATGCGGCGGAAGGCGAGACCGCGCCGCGACGGCTCCTGTTCTCCGAGAAGTTCGCCTGCCCCGTGTCCGGCTTCTCGATCCCGGAGATAGAGCCGAAGCTGTTCTCGTTCAACAGTCCGGCCGGAGCCTGCCCGACCTGCGACGGCCTGGGCGCGCGCCTGGCCTTCGATGCGGATCTGGTGACGCCGGACCCGGACAAGACCCTGCACCAGGGGGCGGTGGCGCCGTGGGCGCGCGGCCCCTCGCCGCTTTACACCCAAACCCTCCAGGCCCTGGCGCGGCACTTCGGCTTCTCCATGGACCAGGCCTGGCGGATGCTTCCAGACAAGGCCCGGGCGGTGATTCTGCACGGGTCCGGAACCGAGAAGATCAAGTTCGTCTATGATGACAATGCCCGCCGCTATGAGGTGACCAAGACCTTCGAGGGTGTGCTGCCAAACCTGGAGCGGCGCTGGCGCGAGACCGATTCGAGCTGGGTGCGGGAGGAACTGGGCCGCTATCAGTCCGAAACCCCCTGCCCGGTGTGCGGCGGCGCCCGTCTGCGACCCGAGGCCCTCGCGGTCAAAGTCGCTGGAAAGACCATCGCCGAGATTTCTTCCTTGGCCATACGTCCCGCCCGGGACTGGTTCGCCGGCCTTGAGCCCCAGCTTACGGCCCAGCAGGCCGAGATCGCCCGGCGTGTGCTCAAGGAGATCAATGATCGGCTTCGGTTCCTGGTGGATGTGGGGCTCGACTATCTCAATCTGGCCCGAGGGTCCGGCACGCTGAGCGGCGGGGAGAGCCAGAGGATCCGCCTGGCGAGCCAGATCGGCTCCGGACTGACCGGCGTTCTCTACGTGCTGGACGAGCCTTCCATCGGTCTGCACCAGCGCGACAACACCCGGCTCCTCAGCAGCCTCAAGGGTCTGCGCGATCTGGGCAACTCGGTGCTCGTGGTGGAGCACGACGAAGAGGCCATCCGCTCGGCGGACTATGTGATCGATATGGGCCCGGCGGCGGGGGTGCATGGAGGCGAAGTGGTGGCGGAGGGCACGCCGCGGGAGATCATGGCCTCATCGCGCAGTCTCACCGGACAGTACCTCACCGGGGCGCGTCGGATTGAGGTTCCTTCCGAGCGACGGCCGATCTCGGCCACTCGCCGCCTGCGCGTGATCGGGGCCCGGGGAAACAACCTCAAGAACGTGACCGCGGAGATCCCCGCGGCGACCTTCACCTGCGTCACCGGCGTCTCGGGCGGAGGAAAATCCACCTTCACCATCGAGACGCTCTACAAGGCCGCCGCGCGGCGTCTGAACAATGCCTCCGACGCGCCCGCGCCGCACGAGCGCATCGAGGGGCTGGAGCTGTTCGACAAGGTCATCGACATTGACCAGAGCCCCATCGGCCGCACGCCGAGATCGAATCCGGCCACCTATACCGGCGCCTTCACCGCCATCCGCGACTGGTTCGCCGGCCTGCCTGAGGCCAAGGTTCGCGGCTATGGCCCCGGGAGGTTCAGCTTCAACGTCAAGGGCGGTCGCTGCGAGGCCTGTCAGGGCGATGGTCTGATCAAGATCGAGATGCACTTCCTGCCCGACGTCTACGTCACCTGCGATGTCTGTCACGGACGCCGCTATAATCGCGAGACCCTGGAGATTCTGTTTCGCGGCCGCTCGATCGCCGACGTCCTCGATATGACCGTGGAGGAGGCCTCCGACCTGTTCCGCGCCGTGCCCTCGATCCGCGACAAGATGGAGACGCTCAAGCGCGTCGGTCTCGGCTATATCAAGGTCGGACAGCAGGCCACGACCCTCTCCGGCGGCGAGGCGCAGCGGGTCAAGCTCTCCAAGGAGCTGTCGCGGCGGGCCACCGGGCGCACCCTGTACATTCTGGATGAGCCGACCACCGGCCTGCATTTCGAGGACGTGCGCAAGCTTCTCGAAGTGCTCCATGAGCTGGTCGATCAGGGCAATACCGCCGTGGTGATCGAGCACAATCTCGACGTGGTGAAGACGGCGGACTGGATCCTCGATTTCGGCCCCGAAGGCGGCGACGGCGGAGGACAGGTGGTGGCTGTGGGACGACCCGAGGAGGTGGCCGCGATCACCGAAAGCTGGACGGGCCGCTATCTGGCCCCTCTGCTCGCCCCCCCGGAGAGACCGGCGGCTCCCGCCGCCAAGGCCCGGGTCAGAGCGCGCGCCTGATTCGCGACTGAGACTGGGGCCGACCCGCCAGAGATCGACCTAGCCTCGAACGGCCTGGCCGCGAACGGGCTCGTTGCGAACGTCTTGCCGGGAACCGTCCGGGCGTCCAGTGTGAAGCCAAGTCCAAAGACGCAGGAAACGTTCCATGAAGCTTTACGGCGCGCCCATGCCCGCCCCCAATCCCCGGCGGGTGCGCATCTTCCTGGCCGAGAAGGGCGTCGCCCTGGCGGAAACGCCCGTCGATATGATGCAGCGCGAGCACAAATCGCCCGAGCACATGGCGCGCAACGCCCTGGGCCAGGTGCCCACCCTGGAGCTGGATGACGGGACCACGATTTCGGAAACCGTGTCCATCTGCCGCTATCTGGAGGCCCTGCACCCCTCCCCGCCCCTGTTCGGCGCGACGCCCCTGGAACAGGCCCAGACGGACATGTGGATCCGGCGGGTGGAATTCGTTCTCATGCAGCCGGTCGGCATGTACTGGCGACACGCCCATCCCCGCACCGCACGACTGATCAAGCAGTACACCGACTTTGGGCAGTCGAATGTGGAGCGCTATGCCGAGGCCCAGGCCTGGTTCAACCGCCAGCTTGCAGGCCAACCCTTCATCGCCGGCGAGGCCTTCTCCATGGCCGATATTTGCGCCCTCTCAACCGTGGATTTCGCGACCTGGATCGGACTTCCCCTCGCCCAGGAGAACGCCAACCTCATCGCCTGGCGTGAGCGGGTCGCCTCCCGGCCCAGCGCATCGGCCTGAATCGGGATTAGAAACCTCGCATGCGCCGGGGATGAACCCCGGTGATGGTGCGGAAGGCATGGGCCTGCGCCGCGCAAAAGATCACGGTCGAGGCCATCCATGAGGCGCTGAAGAGGACGCCATAGGCGCCGGCGAGCGCGATCAGGCCGGCCCGACGCGCGGGGTCGGCGCCATGCGGCGGGCCGATGAGATCCTGGGCTCCCTGGAGTGACAGGGTCACCGCGCCCATGAAGGCGCTGATCAGAAGAAAGGCGAGAAAGCTCACCGCATAGATGAGCAGCAGATACCAGAACCGCCCCCGGGTCAGCGGCCAATAGGCGCCCAGACTGAACCGGCCTTCGGCGAAGGTCTCCACGGCGATGAGAGAGAGTCGCACGCCGATCCAGATATCCATGGCGATCGTTCCCGCCGCCCCGGCCAGGGCGATCACCCGGACCAGTTGCGGCGCCGCCTCCAGAACCGGGCTGGCCAGGGCCAGAAGCAGGAAGGCGGGAACGCCGCCCAGGATCAGAATCAGGAGAAAGGCCGCAAGGCTCATGACCGCCAATCTCAATTCATCCTCGCCCAGGCGCAGGAAGAAGAAACGCCGCTCATCCGGCTGTATCATGGCCCGGAACACGGCCTGGGTCGTCGCGGCCCAGACCAGCAGGAACAGCGTGATCAGCACCGCCGCATAGGGACCGAGCCGGGCGCCAAACCGCCCGCTCATCTCCAGGTGTGAGGGCAAGGCTCCGCCAAACGCGACCAGCAAGGCCGCCGCTGTGATCGCCGCCAGCCAGACCCCGACCCACACGGCGAAAGCCGCCGGCTCCCGCTGAATCAGCCGCGCACCCGCCGTGGCCGCATAAACCACCGCTTCAGCCTGGCGGCGAGCGGCCCGCGCCCCATCCGCCGCATCGATCGCAGGAGGAAAACCCGTCATCAGGGCAAAGCTTGAGGCGACCCGGCCCGCAAGTCCAGATAGAGACTCCCAAGGACGCCCAACTTCACCGGGGCCCAGACCCCAAGCACGACCAGGGCTTGCCCAAACATCACACCTTCAGGGCCGATCACCCCTTGGAGCCGGCCCAGCCCGTAAACGGCCGCCAGAAGCGGCGCCGCGGCCAGAACGACGGCCGCCAGAATCGCTCCGGTCCGGCCGCGGGTTAGCGGCCAGGTGGCGATCATCCTCACCTTGCCCTCATCCGCCGTGGAGAAGACCGCCAGCGCGACCCGAAGCGCAGCCCAGAGCAGGCCTCCGGCAAGGCTCAGTCCCACCGTCGTGACCATGATGCGCCCCCCGCCCTCCACGGCCCCAGGCCAGGTGGCGACGTCGGAGGCGACGAAGCCATGGCCGGACGCGGCAGCGGCGTAGGCGAAGCAGAGCAGGATCACAAAGGCCAGGAGACAGAGGAGGAAGAGAAAGACGGCGGTCAGAATGAGCGCCCCGGCCAGGCGCAACTCGGCGGCTCGCGCCGCAACAAAGCCCGCGGGAGGCGATCGGCCGAAGCTCAGGGGAATCACCCGCGCCCAGGCTCCCATCGTCGCGATCACGACGATCAGCCTCAGGACCGGTCCGATCGCGCCGGTCGAGGGCTCAAGGGCGCCCCCCGCGGCCATCAGCGAGACCAGCAGCCACGGCCACGCCGCGCGCCAGGCCATAAGCGGAAAGCGCCATCCCAACAGCACTGCGCGTCCGATCACGTCGCCTCTCCTCGCAAGGCCACGGGAAAAAGCCCATGCCTCTGCGCCCTTGGTGAGTTAAACCATCTCGTCATGACAGACGATGTGATCCACGTCATCGGGGGGGGGCTGGCGGGCAGTGAGGCGGCCTGGCAGGCGGCGACTGCGGGGGCGCAGGTCGTTCTCCACGAGATGCGCCCGGCGGTCAGGACGCCGGCGCACCAGACCGACCGTCTGGCGGAGCTGGTCTGCTCCAATTCGTTTCGCGCCGACGACTGGGCGCATAACGCTGTGGGTCTGCTCCATGAGGAGATGCGCCGCCTCGGCTCTCTGGTCATGAGCTGCGCGAATCAGGCGAGGACGCCCGCCGGCGCGGCCCTTGCTGTGGACCGGGATATCTTCGCCCAGACCGTGACGGAGGCCTTGATCGCCCACCCCAAAATCGCTTTGGCGCGCGAGGAAGTCCCCTACCCGCCTGCCGACTGGGACAATGTGATCGTTGCCACCGGTCCGCTCACCTCGCCGCGCCTGGCGGAAGCGATCCGGGCCCGCTCCGGAGCCGACTCTCTGGCCTTCTTCGACGCCATCGCCCCGATCGTGCACCTCGACAGCATCGATATGGATATCGCCTGGCGCCAGTCGCGGTATGACAAGGTGGGCCCGGCGGGAGACGGGGCGGACTACATCAACTGCCCCCTGGACCGGGACGGCTATCTTCGGTTTGTCGCCGCCCTCCTGGAGGCGCCCAAGACCCAGTTCCACCCCGGTTCGGGCGTCT
>JAKBBV010000067.1 GCA_021808285.1 Pseudomonadota bacterium
ACGACGACCATCAGGGTCGTCGAGGTTGGAAGGTAGATGCCAAGGCCCACAGCCAGAGGCGGCAGTCGAATCGTCTTCGCCGTGCGCGCCACGATTTCGTCGATCGCGATGGCGGCGAGACCGAGGCCGACGCCGACGCCGATCAGACTCCAGTCGATGTCGCCGGTAATCACTCCCTGGGCAAGGGCGGAAATAAGGCCGGCCTGGGGGGCCGGCAAGGCGCGCGAGGGATCCGCGCCGGGGGCGCCGAGGAATCCATAGGCTTGGTTGAGCAGATCAAGGACTGGAGGGATCACCGCAGCCCCGGCGACCACCCCGATGACCAGGGCCCATTGCTGCAGTGACGGGGTCGCATCCACGAGCTGACCGGTCTTGAGGTCCTGAAGGTTGTTATTGGCGATGGACGCGACGGCGAAAACGATGGAGGTGACGAAGAGTGCGAAGGCGACCAGGGCCCGGCCCTCCTGGGCCGGAGCCAAGGACTTTACGCCCAGCACCAGCAGCAGGGCGGCAACGATGACCACCAATATGCCGACACCCGACAGCGGGCTATTGGAGGAGCCGATCAGCCCGGCCATGTAGCCGCATACGGCCGAGACCAGAAAGCTGAACACGACCACGAAGAGGACCCCGCCCGCGACCAGGAACACGGCTTCATGGCCAAGTCCGCTAGACTGACTGAAGCGCGCCAGGAGAAACCCCACTGGGACGAGGCAGGCGAGGGTGATGAGGCTGACCATGCCGATGGGCATATCGTGCTCGGAACGGGGAAGCTGGTCGAGTTGGCCGCGGGTACGGGACCGCGAGGCGCGCACGGCGCCGGCGAGTCCGCCGATGACGGGCCGGACCAGCTTTGCCAGAGTCCAGATGGCCGCCACGCCGATTGCGCCGGCGCCGACAAACCGCACATAATGGCTCCAGCTCGCCTGCGCGGCGGAGGAGGCGATTCCGGTGACCGGGTGCAGGATCAGATAATGCGGGACCGCCCAACCCCAGCCGATCAGCGCGCCCGCGAGCATCGCGACACCGACCCACAGCCCGACCAGATGGCCGACGGCGAACAGGGCGAAAGAGAGGCTGAAGTCGAAACCGGTGGCCGCGCCCCTTGTCCCCCATCTGAAATAGCCAGAAACCGTGTCGGCGAAGATGCGTGACTGAACCACCAAGTAGAAGATCGCCGAAATCAGGGACCCGGCCAGGACCGCCTTGAGGCCCGCGCCGCTCGACTCCACCGCCGTCTCCGCCGCAGCGCCGCTGGAGGAGCCGACTTTGAGCACTTCGGCGCAGGCAACGCCCTCTGGATAGGGCAGGTCCGAGTCGGTCACCAGAGCGCGGCGTAGGGGAATTGTGTACATGACCCCCAGCACCCCGCCGACCGCGCAAATGCCGAAGCTGGTCCAGAACGGGAAGCCCTTCCACCACCCGATCATGATCAGGCCGGGCAGAACGAAGATGATCGAGGAGAGCGTGCCGGCGGCTGAGGCGACCGTCTGGACGATGTTGTTCTCCTGCACCGTGGCGTTGCGCATCGTTCGCAAGAGAGCCATGGAGATGACGGCGGCCGGAATCGAGGTGGAGAAGGTCAAGCCGGCCTTGAGGCCGAAGAACACATTGGCGGCGGTAAAGACGGCGGTGATGATCACGCCGATGACCAGACCGCGAAGGGTCATCTCGGTGCGTGTCCCGACAGGGGATGAAGCGGGGTTCAAGGTTCGGATCTCCGGGGTCGCACTTGCGGGGGCAAGCTCGAAGCGCGAGTCTGACGGCAAGTTCCGCGCGCCTCAAGGGCCGGGCGTGGGCGCGTCGATCAGCCCTTGGATGGTTGCTGCGGCCCGGTCGATGAAGGCCTCGCGTTCTGGCCCCGTCAGGGCCTTGCCCCGGATCAATCGCTCGACCAGGAAGCCGATATGGACTGCCGCGAGGACCCGGGCCCGCGCGGCGGACTCCTTCCCGCCGAGCCAGTCGCGGATCGGACCCAGGAATCGCTCCTGCACGGCGAGATTGAGGAGGGGCGCCGTGCTGGGTGAGGTCGCCGCGCGCAATAGAAACTGGAAGGTCTGGGTCCGGTCCTCCTGGGCGTGGGGGTTGCCGGCCATCAGGGTGGCGATCTCCCTTGCGAAGGCGGCGCGATCCCAGCCGCGCAGCCGGTCCTGGGCGCCGATCGCCGACTTCAGAGCTTCGACGAACAGTCCCTCCTTGCCGCCGAAATAGCGTTTGATCAGCGCCACGTCGGCTCCCGCCTCGGCGGCGATCTCGCGCAGGACCGTGCGGTCATAGCCGAACTGTGCGAATTGCCGCTTGCCCGCTTCGAGGATTGCGCCGCGGGTCGCAGCGGAGTCGCGACGGCGCGGCGGTGCGAGCGGCCGATCAAGGATGGCAGTACGGGGCACGGGTCTCAAGCGCGGGCCGGGATGACCACCTTGAGGCTCTCATAGCCGTGCACGAAGGACGAGTGCGTTCGCACCGGCTCCTCCACCACCTCGATCCGCGGAAAACGCTTGAGGATTTCTTCCCAGATGAGGGTCAGCTGCATCTCGGCCACGCGATTTCCGACGCAGCGATGCACGCCAAAGCCGAAGGACATGTGCTGGCGCGGCCGCTCGCGATCGATGATGTAGGCGTCGGGCCGGTCGATCACGGCCTCGTCGCGATTGCCCGAGATGTACCACATGACCACCTTGTCGCCCTGGCGGATGGTCTTGCCGCCCAACTCCATGTCGCGCAGGGCCACGCGCATCATGTGCGCCAGCGGGGTCTGCCAACGGATCGTCTCCGACACCATGGAGGGAATCAGGCCCGGATTGGCCCGCAGCTTGTCGTATTCGCCCGGGTTCTTGTTGAGCGCATAGACGCTGCCGGAGATCGTGTTGCGCGTCGTATCGTTGCCGCCGACGATCAGCAGCACAACGGTGCCGTGATACTCATCCTGCGACATATGTCTCGTTTCGGGGTGCTGGGTCAGCATGGAGATGAGGTCGATATTCGGTTCGCCGGTCAGTCGCGCGTTCCACAGTTCATCGAACGCGCCGAAGCACTCCTGTATCGCTTCGAATTTGTGCATCCAGTCCCGCACCGGCCCGTGGCCGGGCTGATTGGTCACCATGTCGGACCAGTAGGGTAGCTTGCGCCGGTCCTCAAAGGGGAAATCGAAAAGGGTGGCGAGGGTCATCGCTGTCAACTCTTTCGAGACCCGATCCACCCAGTCGAAAGGCGTTCCGATCGGCAGGCTGTCGAGAATCTCACCAGCTCGGGTCCGCACAATCGGCGCCATCTTGGCGATATTTGCGGGGGCTACGGTCGGACTGACGGCCTTGCGGTGCACGCTGTGCTCAGGTTCATCCATAGTAATGAAGCCGGCCCCGCCGCGACGGCGGCGCTCCCGGCCCATGGCCGCGAAGATCTTCTCCTGCTCCTCCATGGCCTTGAGATTGGCGAGACTGATGCCGTCGGCGGAGGAATAATCGAGATTGTTGGTGTCTACCGCCATGATGTCTTCCCATCGGGTCACCGACCAGTAGGGGCCGAAATCGCTGTCTGGGGTGAAGTGTACCGGATCCTCTCGTCTCAGCCGGGCGAAGACGGGCCAGATCGTGTCGGCAGGGAAGCGATCCGTCTTGGCGGGATTCAGCTCGGCGAGCGGCGTTGCCTCTATGTTTTCGGCTTCGGCGGCGGCCACCGGCGTTACGGCGATATTCATGGCGTATCTCCCCGTACCTCAAGCCTGCTGGGCGCCCGGCGTGAAGGCATGCACTGAGGGTCGCCGCCAAAGCGAAGTTTTGTCAACAGGCATTGACTTTGCATATCGGCCGATGGCCCCGGCAGGCTCGTTCGGAGATCGCCTCCAAAGGCTCGCACGGAACGCCAGAATGCTTCACGGCCGAGCGGGAGACGCAAAGCCATGAGCGGCCGACGCTTCATCGATGATGCGTCATCGATCCTGCCATGCCGACCGTCGTGAACATGCTTGCTGGCGCACCGGCCCCGCGACCGTAGATCGCCCATACCGACATACGAAGCAGGGGCGAGACAGATGCTCGCTGTCGTCCGGAGGTGGAGGACTCGTCCGGTCGCCAGGGAAGGGACCGGGAGGCCCTGAGCGTGAGCGCGCTCAACGGCCCTATGGATGCGCCGTGGCGCTATCATCTAACGACCGATAACGGGGCGCCACAGATCCCGAACCTCGACGAGGCGCCGTGAGACCTCTGAGGCTTGGAGGTCATCGTCCGCTTTCGGATGGAGTCCGGGCAAGATCGAAGCCTTGGGAATTCGCGGCGCGCAGGAACGCCGTCGAACAGGGCGCCCGCTGCGGGCCCGCCTACCGCACCCCGACGATCACAATGAGCAGGACCGCCAGGACTGAGATGAGGGTGATCGAAAGGGTCACGACGGCGCTGACTCGCGCGCCCGCCCGTGACAAGGCCCCCATGTCAACACCAAGTCCCAGCGCGGCCATGGACACGATGGTGAGGATATTGGCCGCCTGAGTGGCCGGTCCCACCGCGGCCCTTGGCGCCAGCCCTGTGGAGCGGGCGATAATCAGCAGCATGAAGCCGACGATGAACCAGGGGAGGAGCTGACCCAGGGCCGGTCGTCCCCTCCGCGATGCACCCCGCACGGGCCGGTCGCCGGCGGTCACGGCAGGCGCCGCCTCGTCGGGCTCTTCGCGCTCCTTCAGCCCTATCAGGGATATCAGGGCGATGACCGGACCCAGCATCAACACCCGGGTCAGCTTGGTCACTGTGCCTATCTGGGTGGAGAGTGCGCTGACCGGTGCGGTTGCGGCAAGCACCTGCGGCACAGCATAAACGGTCAATCCCGCGAAGACGCCGAAAGCCGCATGCCCCACATTCAGGGCGCCGGCCGCAAGAGGCAGACCCAGCACCAGAGCCACGCCGATCGCGGCGGTGAAAGAGATTGAGGCGGCGACATCCTCACCGTCGGCTCCAATCACCGGCGCCACCGCAGCGATGGCGGAATTGCCGCAGATCGCATTGCCGCAAGCGATGAGGATGGACATGCGTTGAGGCAGGCCGAACAGGCGTCCAATCCCATAACTGGCGGCAATCGCGGCGATCACCTCGATGGCGATGCCTAGAAGGAGCGGGATGCCTATGGCGGCCATCGCCCGGGCATCGATCGTTGCGCCAAGGAGGACGACGGCGATCTCAAGAACCAGTTTGGCGCTGACATTGATGCCGGGACGCCAGACGGGGCCGGGAGTCCAAGCCGTGCGCACCAGAGCGCCGCCGAGAATGGCAAGGGCCACCGCCTCCAGCCAGGCTCGGCCCAGAAGTTTGGCCTCCACGGCCTGGACGCCATATGCCGCGAGCGCGAGGGCGGCGCAGAGGGCCATGCCCGGCGCCAGGCGCGTAAGCGCCCCAGTCGGGCCCGAAGGGCGGCCGTTTGGCAGGGCCTTAGTCATGTCGGGTTGTTTGGCCGGGTGAGATTCATCTATCCAACGCATAATTATTGACGAAGCGATCAACTGCGTTGATAGTTTTCGTGTGACCCTGGAGCAGCTTCGCATCTTCGTCTTCGTCGCCGAACGGGCCCATATGACTCGCGCCGCAGAGGCCTTGGGATTGACCCAGTCGGCGGTCAGCGCGGCGGTGGCGACACTAGAGGCGCGCTTTCAGGTCAAGCTATTCGATCGGGTCGGGCGCGGCCTCGTCCTGACCGAGGCTGGCCGGGTGTTTCTGGCTGAGGCTGCCGCGGTGCTGCTTCGCGCCAAGGCCGCCGAGCAGTCGCTTGTGGACCTAGCTGGGCTCAAGCGTGGGGAGCTGTCGGTGGCGGCCAGCCAGACCGTTTCAACCTACTGGGCGCCGGGACGCTTGGCGCGCTTCGCCCGGGCGCATCCCGGCATAAGGGTGACGCTCATGACGGGGAACTCCGCCGAGACGGTCCAGGCTGTGGTCGAGGGGCGGGCGGAGTTTGGCTTTATCGAGGGAGCGACGGATCATCCCGCGCTTCTGCGCAGGGAGGTGGCCCAGGATCGGATCGGGCTCTATGCGGCGCCTACGCACGGTCTTGCCGGCCGCCGTGTCGATGCGGCGCAGTTGCAGGCGGCCCGATGGGTGCTGCGGGAGACCGGCTCTGGGACCCGAGCTCACTTCGAGCGCTGTCTCGCTGATCTGGGCATTGATGTCGGCGCCCTAAAGGTGGTGCTGGAGATGCCCTCGAACGAGGCCGCCCTGTCGGCCGCCGCCGACTCCGATCTGATTGCTGCAGTCTCGGAATTGGCCGCGGCGCCCCTGGTCGCTAGCGGTCGCCTGGTGCGGCTCGCACGAGATCTGGAGCCGCGCCGTTTTGACCTCATCACTCATAAGGAGCGAAGGGCCAGCGCCGCGTCTCAAGCGTTCCTGGAGGCGCTCACCGTAGAGGATGCGGGGTCTATAAGGGACGAACCCCGGTAAATGTCGCAAAGGGTCCCCAGGACCTGGGCCGCCGCTGGGTCGGCCAGACGATAATAGATGGTCTGCGCCTCGCGCCGGGTGTCCACAAGGCCTTCGCCGCGCATCTTGGCCAGGTGTTGTGAGGCCGCCGACTGCGCCAAGCCCGCATGGAGCGCCAAATCACCCACCGAAGCCTCGCTCTCGAACAGGCGGCAGAGCAGCTTAAGGCGCTGTTCGCTGGCCAGCATCTTCAGGAGTTGCACGGCGGAATGGGCGCTCGCCTCCAGTTCAGAGAGGTTGCTGTGCCGGCGCCGCGTGGCGGCGGAGTCGGAGCCCGACCCGGCCGGCTGATCGGCGAGGCCTTCGGAGCTCGATCTACGCATGAGCCTCGGCCTCCAGCGGGCGGCCATCGTCGCGCAGCACCACATAGATCGCGGGGACGACAAGCACGGTAAGAAGTGTGGAGGAGGCCAGGCCGAACAGCAACGAGATGGCCAGACCCTGGAAGATCGGATCGGTGAGAATCACCGAGGCGCCGATCATCGCCGCCAGGGCGGTCAGCAGTATCGGCTTGAAGCGGATGGCGCCCGCCTCGAGCAATACCTCGCGCAAGGGTCCGCCGCCGGCTTGTTTGTGACGGATGAAGTCCACCAGGAGGATTGAATTGCGCACGATGATGCCGGCCAGGGCGATGAAGCCGATCATGGAGGTGGCTGTGAACGGGGCGTGGAACAGGATGTGACCGATGACGATCCCCACAAGGGTGAGCGGGATGGGAGTAAGGATCACCAGAGGCAGGCGGAAGCTGCGGAACTGCGCCACAACGAGCACATAGATGCCCAGTATGGCCACGCCGAAGGCGGCGCCCATGTCGCGGAACGTCACCCAGGTGATTTCCCACTCGCCGTCCCATAGTACCGTAGGCCTCGCCTCGCTCAGCGGCTGGCCGTGCAGGCGGATGTCCGGCCGGGGCGCGTCGCCCCAGTTCGCGGTCTTTATAATGTGGTCGACGTCGAGCATGCCGTAGATCGGTGCTTCATATCGACCCGCAAGTTCGGCCATGATCATATCGGCCGACCGCCCGTCGCGGCGGAAGATGTGTGTCGAGCCCGGATTGTTCGAGGCGTCCACGATCTCGCCCAGTTCCACCATTCGTCCGCTCTTGCCCCGGGCGACGGGAAGGCTGGCCAGAGCCTGGCCCCAGGTCCGCTGCGACTGCGGCAGACGCACGGAGATCTCCAAGGGGTCGCGGCCGCCGCCGCGCGGGGCATAGCCCGCCACCTGACCGCCGAAGATCACGCCAATCGAGTCGAGCGCCTCGTGATCGTCGACACCAAGCGCTTCCAACTTCGCCCGGTCCGGCGTCAGGCGCAGTCCGGGCCTTGGCCGTCCGTAGCTGTCATGGACATCGACGATGTAGGGGATCGACTTGAATATCGACTTGATCCGCTCCGCCACAGCCCTGCGCGTCGCTGGGTCAGGGCCGTAGATCTCGGCCAGCAGAGTGGCCATGACCGGCGGTCCGGGCGGCGCCTCGACCACCTGCAGCGTTCCTCCGGTGGGTAGCGGGATGCCTGACAGACGACGGCGCAGGTCGATGGCGATGACGTGACTGTTGCGCGAGCGCTTGTCCTTAGGCGTCAACTCCACCGCAAGGTCGCCCATTTCGGGTTTGTCGCGCAGATAGTAGTGGCGCACGAGCCCGTTGAAATCGAACGGCGAGGCCGAGCCGGCATAGGCGTTCACCGCCGTCACCTCGGCGATGCCTTGAGTCAAATTCGCCGCCTGCGCCAGCACCTGCTCGGTGGTTTCCAGAGAGGTTCCTTCGGGCATGTCGAGGACGACCTGCAGCGCCGACTTGTTGTCGAAGGGCAACAGTTTCACGGTCACTGTTTTGGTGGCGAACATGGCGCAGGCGATAAGGGTCGCGACCCCGACGGCGATGAGGAAGGTCCAGGCGCTTCGCCGCGTGGCGATGACCCGGCCGGCGACGCGGCGATAGAGCTTTGAGAGGCGGCCCTCGGCGTGCTCCTCGAACATGTTGTGTTCACCGACCAGAGCCGTTCTGGCGAAGCGGATCATCAGCCAGGGGGCGATGACCATGGCGACGAAGAACGAAAAGATCATGGCCGCCGAGGCATTGACCGGGATCGGGGCCATGTAAGGCCCCATCAGCCCCGAGACGAACAACATGGGTAGGAGCGCGGTGACCACGGTCAGGGTGGCGACGACCGTGGGGTTGCCGACTTCCGCCACCGCCTCGATCGCAGCGGAGATTCGATCGCGTCCGTCGCGCATGTCCCAATGCCGGGCGATATTCTCGATCACCACGATGGCGTCGTCGACCAGGATGCCGATGGAAAAGATCAGGGCGAACAGGCTGACCCTGTTGATTGTGTAGCCCATAAGCTTGGAGGCGAAGAGGGTCAGGAGGATTGTGGTGGGGATGACCACCGCCGTCACCATGGCCTCGCGCCAGCCAATGGCGAATCCCACCAGAACGACGATTGATACGGTCGCCAGGGCCAGATGGAGTAAGAGTTCATTGGCCTTGTCATTGGCGGTGGCCCCGTAATCGCGGCTGACAGCCACATCCACGCTGTTTGGGATCAGGGTTCCCCTCAAGCTGGCCAGACGAGCGAGAACGGTCTTGGAAACGATGACGGCATTGGCGCCCTTGCGCTTGCCGATCGCGACGCTCACCGCCGGCGCGCTGCGCCAGCCATTCTGGACGCGAGTGTCCCTCCAGGCCCTCGCCTGATCTTCTCGCGGGGCCTCCACCACATTGGCGACGTCGCGCAAATAGACTGGTGCGCCGGTCACCGAAGGGACGGTGAGCAGCCCGATCTCGGTCGGGCTCGCGAGACTCTGGCCAGCCGTGACGGCCACGGACTGCCCATCGTCGCGCACGTCCCCGGCGGGGAAGGCTCGATCGGCTTGGCGCACGGTATCCGTCAGGGCGGTCATGGAGACCCCGTGGGCGGCCATCCGCGCCGGGTCAGGCTCCACCCGGATCTCGTCGGGTCGGCCGCCGGCGACGAAGGTCAGGCCGACATCGTTCACCTTGGCGATTTCGGTGCGCAAGCGGGTCGCTAGGTCATAAAGGGCCTGATCGCTCCAGGCGCCCGCCGCGCCGGGTTTGGGGGACAGGGTCAGGACGAGGCCGGGCACATCATTGATGCCGCGCACCTGCACCAGCGGGGGCGGTATGCCCACGGGAATGAGATAGGCGTTGGCCTGGAGCTTTTCGTGGATGCGCACGGCTGCGGCGTCGGCGTCCGTGCCAACCTTGAAGCGCGCGGTGACCATCACCTGATTGTCGTCGGCGAAGGTATAGACGTGCTCCACGCCGTCGACGCTCTTGACAATGGTTTCCAGCGGCTTGCCGACGAGCTGCACCGCATCCGCGGCGCGAAGTCCGGGGGCCGAGACCATGATGTCCACCATCGGCACGCTGATCTGAGGGTCCTCCTCGCGCGCGATGGTCGTCAGGGCCAGAAGCCCGACCAGGATCGCGGCCAGCAGGAAAAGAGGGGTCAGGGGCGAGGTGATAGTGGCCTTGGTCAGGCGCCCCGAAATTCCGAGATTCATGGGGCGGTTCCGCGCGTCGCTCCGGAGGGCGTCGCAGCCGGCGGTCGCGCAATGATATCTCCCGGCTTGAGACCCGAGAGAACTTCGACCGTGTCCGGCGAGGGGCCGGGAGCGGTCTGGACGGGCGCCTCGGACATCTCGCCCCGGGGTCCGACAATCTCCGCAAAGTCGACGCCAAACCGCGTGACGATATAGCGGCGCGGTGCGATCACGGCTTGGCGTTGTCCGACCGGTAGGAAGGCGCGGACCGTGCGCCCCACCTCGTCGCTCGGCAGGTTCGGCGCACTCACGTCAGCCACGGCCTCGCCGCCAGTGATGCCGGGATAGACCCTGGCGATCACCCCCTCCGAAGCCGCCCCGCCGAGGTCATCGGCATCCAGCTGCACCTTTTCCCCGGCTCTCAGGGCGCGGGCGTCAGCTTCGGGGACCATCAGCCGAATGAGAACCGGGCCAGCTGTGATGCGAGCGATCGACTGACCGGGCATGATCACTGAACCGGCTGGAACATCGGCGCTCAGAACAATGCCGTCCTGAGGCGCGAGGATGGCGCCCTGTGCGCCCTGCTCCACATTGGCGGCGCGCTGCGCCTTGGCGGCGGCCAGGGCTCCTGTTGCGGCGCGGGCGCGGGCCTCTGCCTGATCCAGTCGCGCCTGGGCGTAAACCCCGTGCGAGAACAGGTCGCGGGTGCGGGTCAGGTTCGCCTCGGCGGCGGCGGCTTCCCCCTCGGCGGCGGACACCTGGGCGTCATAGACGCCGGTTTGAAGCCCAATCCGGTTGTCCTGAACGAACCCG
>JAKBBV010000068.1 GCA_021808285.1 Pseudomonadota bacterium
AGCGAGGCGCTGAGCGTCTCGGACGTGAAGACGATCCTGGCCCAGGCCATCGC
The DNA here is from genome assembly GCA_021808285.1 of Pseudomonadota bacterium. Classification (GTDB taxonomy): domain Bacteria; phylum Pseudomonadota; class Alphaproteobacteria; order Caulobacterales; family Caulobacteraceae; genus Acaudatibacter. Next base: position 54 of record JAKBBV010000068.1, read on the forward strand.
AGAGGCGAATGCGCGCAACCTCAAGGTGACGATCGCCGTGACCGACCGCGTCGGCAATGTCCTGGCGGTCTACACCATGGCCGGGGCCAGGCCGACGACCCACATCCCCAGCCCGCCTTCCGGAATCAATACCGATCTTCAAGGTCTTGATGTCCCGAGCAATCTGGCCGCGATCTCCAAGGCGATCACCGGCGCCTACCTGTCTTCCGGCGGCAACGCCTTCTCGACCCGCACCGCCAGCGAAATCATTCAGAGCCACTTTCCCCCAAGCCCTAATGCGCAAGGCCTGCCGAGCGGCCCTCTCTATGGCGTGCAATTCAGTCAGCTGCCGTGCTCCGATCTGGTCCGGCGCTACAGCGTCAGCAGCGCCAGCACGGCGAGCATGATCGGCCCCAAGCGCGCGCCCCTCGGGCTGTCGGCCGATCCCGGCGGATTGCCGCTCTATAAGAACGGGGCGATCGTCGGGGCGATCGGCGTCGAGGGCGACGGGGTCTACGGCTTCGATCCCGACGTCACCAACACGTCAGGCTCCGATGACGAGGAGCTGATCGCCGTGGCGGGCTCTACCGGCTACGCCGCGCCCGCTGGCATCAGAGCGGACCAGATCAGCGTCGCCGGCACCACCTTGCGGTTCGTCAATCAGGACACGCCGGCGCTGAAATCCGATCCCGCCTCGGCCACGCCTTTCGACTCTCTGCCCGCGACGACCGGCGCCCTGACCACGGTGAAGGGCTATTTCGGCGAGGCTGGGCCGGCGATCCTTCCCGGAGTCGCCTACGGCACGGAAGCCTCCGGCCTGCGCCCCGCGACGGCGGCCGAATACGCCAATCCCGATATCTACGTCATGACCGACGGTTCGGGGGTCAATCGCTTTCCCATCATCGGCGGCCAGGATGGCAAGGACGTCGGCTCGCCCCTGACGCCGACCGAGGTCAGCGCCCTCCTGAACCAGGCGTTCGATACGATGAGCCAGACGCGCGCGGCGATCCGCCAGCCGATCGGCGCCCGCGCTCAGGTGACCATCACCGTCACCGACACCTACGGAAACATCCTGGGCCTCGTGTTCGGTCCGGACGCCACCTTGTTCGGGGTGGACGTCTCGGTCCAGAAGGCCAGGTCCGTCGCGCTCATGTCCGGCCCGCACGCGGCCTCGGATCTGGCGGGCGCGACCACCAATCCCGCCTTCGGTCCGGCGACTCTCGACTCCGAGGTCATCGGGGTTGTCCAGGCGGTGCGAACCTTCCTCGGGCTCCCCAACGCCCTCACCGGCGATCATGCCTATGGCGACCGCAGCCTCGGCGACCTGGCGCGGCCCTTCTTCCCCGACGGTCAGGATGGGACCGCCAATGGTCCGCTCTCAGTCCCCATCGCCAACTGGAATCCGTTCTCGACCGGGCTGCAGAGCGCGCTCATCAGGGCCAATGTCCTGCAGGGCGTCGCCTATTCGAGCGGCGCGGCGTCGGCCGATACGCCGGCCCGCTGCACCTTTCTGCCGGGCGTGAACGGGACCAGCCAGAACAGGCTTCAGAACGGGCTCCAGATCTTCCCGGGCGGCGTCCCGATCTACCGCGGTTCGACCCTGGTGGGCGCGATCGGCGTTTCGGGCGACGGTGTGGATCAGGATGATCTCGTCTCGTTCATGGGCGCCCATCTGGCCGGCGTCCAGACAGGAACGATCTCCAATGCGCCTCCAGGCATACGCGCCGACCAGATTGTCGTGCCGAACTCGAACGTGCGCCTGCGATATGTGAGCTGCCCGGTCACGCCCTACCTGAATTCGAACGCCCAAAATGTGTGCCAGGGTCTTTAGAGGGCTCCGCGCACACTCGGGCCGGCCGCGCCGGTTGCGACGCGCCGTCGAGTCCCTGTGGCTCCCGCCCTGCCGGACCCGTCCGCCAGAGGGCGCCAGGGCGGCGCTCTCCGGTCTTGTCCTGGCGATCCTGGTCCTGCCCGTCCTGCCGTCGGGGTCCGCCCGCGCCCAGGCGACCTCCGCTCCGACGGGCGAACAGGCCGCTCCGAACGCCCCCGCGCCGTCCCCCGCATCGGCCCCCGCACCGGCCTCCGCATCGGCCTCCGCATCGGCCGATCCGCTGGCCCTGATCCCGGCGGATCCGGACGCCGACCGCCATCGTCCCGGCCGAAGCGCCCGGCGTTCCAGCATCCCTGCGGTCGACCCCACCGCGGTCCGGCCCATCCAGCTTCAGGACCTCTACGGGTGTGTGTCCCAGGCGGCAGGGGCGCCGCCGGACATGTCGCCCTGCGCGCCCCCCATCCCCGACCGCTGGCGGCTGGCGGGCATGCTGGGCCTTGTCCATCCCCGTCTGACTGACCCCTATAATCAGAACCCGCTGAAGGGCGATATTCCGCTTCCGGGCACGGCGGACTGGTTCTTCATCGGCGGCCTTGTCTCCGACACCGTGCTGGAGCCTCGCTCCTTTCCGACTCCCACGGGGGTCGAGACGAGCAGCCGCTCCGGCGAAAATGATCCGTTCGGGCGGTCGGATTCCTTGCTGTTCAGTCAGACCTGGCTGGCGAGCGCGGAGCTGGTCAAGGGATCCACCGCGTTCAAGCCGCCCGAACTCGACTTCAAGGTCACGCTCGGCTTCAACGTCAACTACGCCACCAGTCCGGAGTTGCAGGTTCTCAACATCAAGAGCACGGCGGGCGCCACGCGTCTCGACGGCGGCGTGGGCGTGCAGGAGCTCTTCGTCGAGAAGCACCTGCGAAATGTCTCAGACCGCTATGATTTCGACTCCCTGAGGGTCGGGGTCCAGCCGTTCTCGACGGACTTCAGGGGGTTTCTGTTTCAGGACGACCAGCCGGGCGTCCGCCTGTTCGGCGACCGCGACGGAAACCGTTGGCAATACAATCTGGCGGTCTTTGATCGGCTCCAGAAGGACGTGAATTCAGGCCTCAACCAGATCACCCTCCCGCGGGCGGATTATGTGTTCGTCGCCAACCTCTACCGCCAGGACCTCCCGGGCCCAGGTTTCACCAGCCAGGTGACGATGGTCTATAATATGAATCGCGAAGGCTCTTCCGTCGCCTATGACGCCAACGGGTTCGTGATCCGGCCCGCCCTTCTGGGCGACGGTCGCGGCCGGGACTATGACGTGGCCTATCTGGGCTACAACGGCGATGGCCATATCGACCGGCTGAATCTCACCGTCTCCAGCTACTATGCCTTCGGGCAGGATCGGACGGACCAGATCACGGGAAAGGACGCGCGGATTTCGGCCTTCTTCCTGGCGGCCGAGCCGTCGGTCGATTTCAGCTACATCCGCGTGCGGGCCTCGGCCTTGTACGCCAGCGGCGATTCTCATCCGAACGGGGGGACCGAGACCGGCTTCGACGCGATCCAGGAGGACCCGCAGTTCGCCGGCTCCGACACCAGCTATTGGATACGCCAGGGCATTCCCTTCATCGGCGGCGGTCAGTCGGTGGGTCTGGTGGGCCGCAATGGGCTGCTTCCGGACCTCCGCACCTCACTGGTCGACGGCCAATCCAACTTCATCAATCCTGGCCTTGTTCTCCTGGGCCTGGGGACGGACGCCGATGTGCTTCCGCAGCTCCGCATCTCCGCCAATATCAACCATCTTGATTTCGCCAACACCGCGTCGCTGGAGTTCTTCCGCCACCAGGGCGGGATCAGCCCGGACATCGGCTGGGATGTGTCGGCCTCGACCATCTATCGCCCGCAACTCACCCAGAACCTCGTGCTGAGGGTGTCGGCCGCCGCGCTTGTGCCGTCCAACGGGTTCAGCGCCCTGTTCACAAACGCTCAGCGGCAGAGCCTCTACTACTCGGTGTTGCTCAACGCCGTTTTGACCTATTGATCGGCGGATGGGGGCAACGCGCACAAGGGCCGGGCGGGGTCGGCGGACGGGTCGGTGGGCCGCCTGGCTTGGCCAGTTCGCGGTCCTGGCCCTCCTCTCCCTGGTCGGCGGAAGCGCGATCCAGGCCCATTCGGCCCCTGGAGACGAACCGGAAGTCGCCCGCGACGTGGACTATAGCCATGTCCGCGCCCCTCCTGCGCCGAGCCACCAGAGCCAGGCCGAGGCCGACGCCAAGAGCGCCGGCTGCATGAGCTGTCACACCCGGGTCGACAGTGTGTCGATGCACCCCGGGGCCAGCGTGGTTCTGGGCTGCACGGACTGCCATGGCGGGGATGCTTCGATCCGCGCCGCCGCCGGGCTCAGTCCCACCTCATCGTCCTACGCGGCCCTGCGCGACAAGGCGCACGTCCTGCCCCGCTTTCCCCGGTCCTGGGGGTATCCGCGCTCCGCCAATCCCGAGAGATCCTACACCCTGTTGAACCGGGAGAGCCCCGAGTTCGTCCGTTTCAAGAACCCCTCCGACTACCGCGCGGCCCCCGCCGCCTGCGGCGCCTGCCACCTCGACATCATTCACGCCGCAGAGCGCTCGATCATGGCCACCGACGCGATGCTGCTCGGGGGCGCGAGCTACAACAACGGCCTGCTGCCCTATAAGAACTACGTTCTGGGCGAGGGCTACACGCAGGACGGAGAGCCGGCCAAGATCCTCTCCCCCGGCTCCCCCGTCGGCACGGTCACGCCGATCCAGGCGGCGCGAGGCGACCTGCCTGTGCTCTGGCCCCTGCCCACCTGGCAGGTGACGCCGCCGGCCGACATCTTCCGTGTCTTCGAGCGTGGCGGGCGCACCATCGGCACTCAGTTTCCTGAGATCGGGTTGCCGGACTCGACCGGGGATCTCCAGAAGCTGGACGAGCCGGGCCGCCCCGACATCCGGCAATCGAACCGCGGCCTGGGTACGGGGCTTCGCGTGGCGATCCCGCTGCTGAACATTCACAAGACCCGCCTGAACGACCCCCTGATGTGGTTTCTTGGCACCAATGATCAGCCTGGCGACTATCGCACCTCCGGCTGCGGCGCCTGCCATGTGGTCTACGCCAATGACCGCGAGCCGAGACACAGCCTCATCTATGCGCGCTTTGGCAATGACGGCATGTCACAGTCGGTCGATCCCACCATCCCCCACAACGAGTCCGGGCACCCCCTGCGACACAGCTTCACGCGGTCAATTCCCACCTCCCAGTGCATGAGCTGCCACATGCACCAGCCGAACAGCTTCCTGAACACCTATCTCGGCTACACCATGTGGGACTACGAAGTGGATGCGCCGGCGATGTGGCCCAAGGCGCAAAAGTATCCGACCATCGCCGAGGAACGGGCGATCCTCGACCGCAACCCCGAAGGCGCGGCCGTGCGCGGCAAATGGGGCGACGTGAACTTCCTGAAGAACGTGACCGACCTCAACCCGAGGCTGAGGGAGACGCAATTCGCCGACTATCACGGCCACGGCTGGAACTTCCGGGGCGTCTACAAGCGCGACCGCAAGGGCAACCTTCTGGATGCCGAAGGTCATATCATCTCCCCGGACGACCCTGACAAATGGCGGCGACCGGGCGACCCGAAGTTCGAGCCGGTAGGGCGCAATGTCGGCAAGGCCGTGCACATGATGTCGATCCACGCGGAGGTCGGCATGCAGTGCGCCGACTGCCACTTCGCCCAGGACAGCCACGGCGACGGCCTGATGCAGGGAGAAGTCGCCAACGCCGTGGAAATCGGCTGCAAGGACTGCCACGGCACCGTGGACAGCTACCCGACCCTGCGCACCTCGAACGTCGACGCGCGGCCCGCGGGAACGGACCTCTCGGCCCTGCGCAATCCGGACGGCAAGCGCCGCTTCGAGTGGATCGAGAAGGATGGGCGCCGGGTTCTGGTGCAGCGTTCGATCGTCGATCCGAAGCTCCAGTGGGAAATATCCCTGGTCAAGGACAGCGTCGATCCCACGAGCCCGAAGTACAACCCCCGGGCGGCGCGGGCCAAACTGGTCAGCAAGATCGGAGATGGACCCAACGACTACCGCTGGGGATTGGACGTGCCGAAGTCAGAACGCGCCCATGGCGATGGCTCCATGGAATGCTACTCCTGCCACACGTCCTGGACGACGTCCTGCGCCGGCTGCCACCTGCCTATCGAAGCGAACTGGAAAACGTCGAGCCATCACTACGGGGGCGAGACGACGCGCAACTTCGCCACCTACAACCCCGAGGTCGCCCGCGACGACATGTTCCAGCTGGGGGTGCACATGACCACCAAGGGGCATGCCGTGGCGCCGATACGATCATCCTCGGCGCTGGTGCTATCGTCGATGAACATCAACCGCGACCGGATCTACGTCCAGCAACCCCCGATCAGCGCCATCGGCTTCTCGTCCCAGGCGTTCGCGCCGCACTACCCCCACACGGAGCGGCGTGTTGAGACCAAGACCTGTTCGGACTGCCACATCTCCCAGGCCAACGATAACAACGCCATCATGGCCCAGCTGCTGCTCCTGGGCACCAACACGGTCAACTTCATCGGCCTCCACGCCTGGGTGGGGGAGGACCACGCGGTGGAGGCGGTGCGGGTCAGCGAGTATGGCGAGCCTCAGGCGGTCTTCGGGTCCTACCTCCAGAAATACGCCTATCCCGACTATTACCGGCTCCACGTGGAGAGGAACCACCGCGAGCTGATCAGCTGGACGCGACACCGGCCCACAAGCCTCAAGCAGGTGCTGTCGTCGGGCGAGCTTTCGATGGAGGAGAATATCTCCAACCCCTCGGAGCCGGCGGCGGGCGCGGTGAACTGCATCCAGCTGCGGGGCGAATACCTCTATACCTCGGCGGGCCCGGGGGGGCTCCGCGTCTACGATGTCGCCAGCATCGCCAACAAGGACGTCTCCGAGCGCATCATCACGGCGCCGGTCTCTCCCCTGGGGCAGAACACCCATGTCCCCAGCAAGAACGCCACCTGCGTGGTGCTGCCCACGGACCAGTCCATCGCCCCCGAGCGGAACACGGCGGCGATGCGGAAGATGAACCAGGAACAGCCGTTCCATCCGATCTACAGCTACGCGCTGGTGACGGACTCGGAGGAGGGGCTGATCCTCGTCAACGTCAACACCCTGAGCGACCGCGAACCGCGCAACAACTTCCTTCACCGGGCCGTCACCTGGAACCCGAACGGCGTGCTTAACGGCGCCCGGCACGCCACCCTGGCCGGGCATATCGCCTATATCGCCGCGGACGCGGGCCTGGTGGTGGTCGACCTCGACGACCCGCTGCACCCGAAACTCGCCGCCGTCGTCCCGCTGAAGGATGTCCGCGCGAGCGCGATTCAGTTCCGCTACCTGTTCGTGACAGACGCGGCGGGCGTCCAGGTTCTCGACGTCACCCACATGCTGGCGCCGAAGCTGGTTCCCGGCGCCGGCTTCCCGCTCGCCGACGCCCGCAAGATCTATCTCGCCCGCACCTATGCCTATGTCGCGGCGGGGGCCGAGGGTCTGGTGATCCTCGATATCGAAAGGCCAGAGCACCCCAGGCTCTATGAGCGAGTGACCCTCGGCGGCAAGCTGAACGACGCCCGGGACGTGGTCATCGGCTCCACCAACGCCTCGATGTTCGCCTATGTCGCCGACGGCAGGAACGGATTGAAGGTCCTGCAGCTGACCAGTCCCGACAGCCAGCCCAACTTCTATGGCTTCTCACCCGAACCCAAGCCCGAATTGATCGCCTGGCGTCACACCCGGCATCCGGCCCTCGCCCTTTCGCGAGGACTCGAGCGCGACCGCGCCGTGGATGAGGAGGGCGGTCAGATTGCCGTCTTCGGTCGCCTCGGCTCGCGTCCCTTCACCCGCGCCGAGATGGAGAAGCTGTTCATGACCCGCAGCGGTCAGGTGTTCACGGTCACGGACGATCCCGGGCCGCAGCAGCCCCATGTGACCACGGCGGCGGGAACCGGCCAGACCCCCCAAGGAGGCCAGACCCTGAAGGGAGGCCAGACCCTGCAGGCCGCCTCGTCCCGGACGGCGGGGGGCAGGTGAACCGGCGGGAGGCCACGGCCGCGGCGCCGCGCCAGCGGCGATGGATCCTGCTCGCCCCGCTGGCGGCGTTTCTGACCCTGGCCTCCGTACTGGGCATCGCGCTTGAGCGGGGCCATCCCAGCCTGGCGCGCGTCGATGCGGTCAGGCCCCTTCCCGACTTCAGTCTGCGCCCGCTTGACCCGGGGTCTCCGGGTCTCGCCAAGGCGGATCTGGCCGGCCACGTGGCCATGATCAATGTGTTCGCCTCCTGGTGTCCCAGTTGCGCGGAGGAACAGCCGTTCCTTCTGCAGTTGGCCGAGCGTCAGGAGGTTCCGCTCTACGGAGTGGCCTGGCTCGACGCGCCGGAGAAGACCCGGGCCTGGCTGCAGCAGAACGGCGACCCCTATGTGCGGATCGGCGAGGACACGACAGGGCGGCTGGGGATCGATCTGGGCGTCACCGGGGCGCCGGAAACCTTCATCGTCGACCGCAAGGGCAGGATCAGATACCGCCAGATCGGGCCGATCTCGCCCGACACCTGGACCAACCTCCTGGAGCCGCTGATCGCGCGGCTGCGATCAGAGCGCAGTTGACGGCGCGGAGCCGTCCGGCGGTTCATCCTCCCTCGACCTTGAAGGAAGCCTCGCCCCGCGCTGCCCGGCCCGGCCAGGCCAACGACTCGTCGGCGTCTGCGACGGCGGGGCGTCCGCCAAGAGGGATACGAATCCTTAACCCCTGTTCGGGTCTCTTCAATCGCCGCAATGAGGGACCGGAAAATCACCTGATCCGCCCTCTATTCTGGACGGGATATGAATACTGTATTAGAATAGACAAATACAATGAACCTAAGACTTATTTCAATTGTTAGGGGAATGTTCGCCACCGCGACTCTGATGATCGGGATCGACGCGATCGCGCCGCCTGGCGACCGGCTCCCCGGCCCGGGGGCCGGGGTCGGACGCGTCCGCACTCACCGCTCCGGATCGCGGGAAATGGCGCCCCGCCCCCTGGCCTGCTGACACCAAGACGGAACCTTGTGATGATCGCTGCGGTCGCCCCGACCCAAGACAGGCTCACCCAGGTGCGGATCGACGCGTCGGCGGTCGGTCTGGCCATGATCCTCGTGGTCACCACGGCTCTTCGTCTCAGTCTGTTCAGGCATGCGCCCCTGGGCTTCGACGAAACCTGGACCGGCGACATCGCCAGTCAGCCGGACCTCCCGCATTTCCTGCACCAGGCGGTGGCGGACGTGAACGGCCCGCTGGCCTATCTCATCGCTTGGCTGTGGGCCCCGGTGTCGGGGCTGTCCGACGCCGCCCTGCGGGTCCCTTCGGAGGTCTTCACCTGCCTGGCGCCGATCCTCCCGCTGGTGTTCGGCCGTGAGCTGTCCCGCACCACGCGCCTGGTCTGGAGCGCGCTCCTGGCATGCTGGGCGCCCGACGTGGTGTTCGCCGAACTGGCCCGCTGTTACTCTCTGCTGATCTTTCTCGGCGTGGCGGAGGCCCTGGCCTTCATCCGGCTGATCCGTCGGCCGTCGCTGGGCGCCGCCATGGCCTGGTGCGCGATGTCGGCTCTCTTCATCCTCGCCCATTACGCCGCGCTTCCGCTGGTCGCGATTCAAGGCTGCGCCTTCATCGCCGTGCATCGCGTCTCCGCGCTCAAGACCTGGCCGGCCGCCCTGGTCTTCGTTCCGGTGTTCGGCTTCATCGCGCTCCAGGCGCGCATCCTGGCGGCGTTCTCGACCCCGGGGCATGCGTGGATCGCCCCGCTCAACCTGCCGACCCTTCCGATCCTGATGGCCTATCTCCTGGGCTCCTTTCCCATCCTCATCGGGGCCGCGATCTGGGGGGCGGTGGGCATCGTCAAGGCCTCGGGCAAACCCGCCGAGCCCGGCGGCTGGCGCCTGGATCGCGGCGAGATCCTGCTGGCGATCACGGGACTGGCGGCCGTGGGGCTCGTCGTGGTCCTGGGCTTCCTCCGGCCGATGGTCACGCCGCGCTATTTGACGCCCGAAGTTCCGGCGATCCTCTTTGGCGTCACTCTCGCCTCTCGATATTTCGCAAGGGGTGCGCGGATCATGCCCGCCTTGGTGGTCGCCCTCGCCTTTGGGTACAATCTCGGCATGGTCGTGCGCCCCCCCTTCGCCATGGGCGACGGCTCGTTCGAAAAGGCGTCCGCCGACCTGATGGCGTCAGGCGTCAGGCGGGTGGACTTCTTCTGGGACAGCCCCCTCACTCAGGGCGACGACAAGGTGCAGTTCGCCAGCGTCGGCGGCTTCTTCTTTCGGCGCGCCGGGTACAAGGCGGAGGTCAGGGTCCCTGCATGGTCTCCAGACCTCGATCCCAATGCCCTCCTGGCCGGCCGCGCATCCCGGCCGGGCGACGGCTTCATCTGGATCTATGACAACGGCGTGGCGGCGGTGCGCGCGGTGGCCCACCCGCCGAGGGTCTGGCGGTTGAACCCCGCCCTGCGCTGCGAGAGATACATGTCCGGGGCCATCCACGTTCTCGCCTGTGTCGTCCCTCACCCGCGCGCCGGTCGAGCCCCCGCGCCGCGCCTGAGGCCCCTCACACCGG
>JAKBBV010000069.1 GCA_021808285.1 Pseudomonadota bacterium
CACCGCAAGGGTTTTCCGTCAGACCCGATTCGGGGTTTGGGACGACGCCTTGGCCGCCGTAGGAGCGGCTCTCAGCGAGCTTGTCACAGCGGAGTCTCTGGGTGCGCACGCGGGACCTCAGACCGTCTAACGAAGGAAGGTTCATGCGCCGCCTCAGTCTCGCCGCCACCGTCGCGCTTGCCACGTCCGCCCTCGCCCAGACGGCGCCGACGGACCTTGCCCGCGATAAGAGCCTGTGCGCCAATGCCGATGGCGGGGCCCGGCCGGAGATCCGCGTCTCGGCTTGTACCCGGCGGCTCGGCTCGCGCGATCTCAGCGCCGACGACCGGTCCGAGACTCTGCTCAATCTTGCCTGGTCCTTGAGCCTCGAGGGACGAATGTCAGAGGCCCGCGCCGATTACGAAAACGCGCTGGACCTGACGCCGAGTTCCCACGTCGCCCACAATGAGATGGGCCTCTTTCTGCTGCGCCTGGGCGATTTCGATGGCGCGATCGCGCAATACAACACCGCCCTGAAGCTGCGCCCCGGAGCCGCCTATTCCCTTTATGGACGGGGCATCGCCTATCTTCGAAAGGGCGAGACGCAGCGAGGCGAGGAGGATATCGCTGAGGCCAGGAGCGCCGATCACGGTGTCGATGCCGTGTTCAAGGAGATCGGGGTCAGGCCCTAAGCCAGAAGATCCTTCAGCCTGTAGAGCGCTTCGAGCGCTTCGCGCGGGCTCATGGCGTCGGGGTCAAGATGCTTCAGCGCGTCCTCCGCCGGCGAGGGGGTCCAAGCCCGCAGCGGCGCCTCGACAGCGGCGAAGAGGGGCAGATCCTCAAGGCCGCCGTGGGATTGAGCGTCTTGCTCCAACCGACTCAGGACCTCGCGCGCTCGGGCGACCACAGGCGCTGGAACCCCAGCGAGCTTCGCCACCTGAACTCCATAGGAGCGATCAGCCGGGCCCGGACCGACCTCATGTAGAAAGATCAGATCGCCGTTCCACTCCTTGGCCCGCAGCGAGGCGTTGGCCAGGTGGGCGAGGCGGCCCTCCAGCCCCGCCAGTTCATGGTAATGGGTGGCGAACAGGGCGCGACATCGATTGACGTCGTGCAGAGCCTCGGCGCAGGCCCAGGCGATCGCGAGGCCATCCCAGGTCGCCGTACCGCGGCCGATTTCGTCGAGAACGACGAACGATCGCGCCGTGGCGGCGTTGAGGATGGCGGCGGTCTCCACCATTTCGGCCATAAAGGTCGATCGGCCGCGAGCCAGATCATCGCCCGCGCCGATACGACTGAACAAGCGATCAACCACGCCCAGGCGAAGGCTCGTGGCCGGTACGAACGATCCGGCCTGAGCCATGACGGTCATCAGGGCATTCTGGCGCAGGAAGGTGGATTTTCCGGCCATGTTGGGGCCGGTGACGATGAGCAACCGGGGATGGCCCCGCCCCTCGCCGTCCAGGCTGCAGCTATTGGGGGTGAAGGCCTCTCCCTGGCCTTTGACGGCGGCCTCGACCACCGGGTGCCGGGCCCCCTCGACCTCGAAGGCGAAGGAGTCGTCCACCACGGGCCGCACGGCTCCACACTCGTCCGCCCATTCGGCGAGACCGGCGAAGGCGTCCAGTCCGGCGAGGGCGTCGGCGGCGCTGAGGAGGTCGCTGGCGCAGGCCAGTGCCTGGCGCCGCCAGTCTTCAAAGATCTCAAGCTCGAGCGCCAGCGCGCGATCTCCGGCGCGGGCGATTCTGGCGTCGAGATCAATCAGCTCAGGCGTCGTGAAGCGCACTTGATTGGCCAGGGTCTGGCGATGGATGAACTTCTCGCAAAGGGGCGGCCGCAGGAGCGGCTCGGCCTGGCGGGCGTTGGTTTCAAGGAAATAGCCCAGGACGGCATTGTGGCGAACCCGAAGCGGAATTCCGCTTTCCTGGCTAAGCCCCGCCTCCAGGGCCACGGCCAGCTTGCGACCATCATCGCGAAGACTGCGCGCCTCATCCAGGTCGGAGCGGTAACCGGCGGCGACAAAGCCTCCGTCCCGGGCGAGAATCGGGGCCTGCGGATCGAGACCGACCCTCAGGGCCTCGCACAGGGCCATGAGCTGGCGCCGGTCGGCAAGGCGCAGGGCGAGAGCGCAGGTCTCGATCGCCCGGGGGGGCGGATCGATGGGATGAGCCTGGCCAGCCAGGAGCGAGGCGAGTTCATCGGCGACCTCCAAGGCGTCCCTCAAAACACCAAGGTCGCGAGGTCCTCCGCGCCCCAGACTGAGGCGTGAGAGGGAGCGGGCGAGGTCGCCTGATCGTCGAAGCCTCTCGCGCAGGCGCTCACGCAATCGCGATTGGTCCTTGAGCCAGCCGACCGCATCAAGACGCTCGGAAATCGTCGCGACATCCGTCAGGGGGCGCGAGAGCCGGGCCGCGAGCAGGCGCGCGCCTGGTCCCGTCACGGTGCGGTCCAGAGCCGCCAGCAGGGAGCCTTGCCGGTCGCCGGCGAGGTTACGCTCGATCTCAAGGCCGACTCGGGTCGCCGCATCGATGAGCATCACATCCGAAAGGCTCAGACGCCGGGGCGGCTTGAGCACGGGAAGACTTCCGCCCTGGGTCGCCTCAAGATGTGCGCCCAAAAGTCCGAGCGCGGCGATCTCAGCGCCGCTGAAGACCCCGAACCCTTCCAACGTCGCCACCCGGTACAGGCGCTTGAGCCGAGCTTCAGCGGCGGAAGGTTCGGCCAGCGCGGCGGCCATGGGCTGGTTCACGCCGCCGCAGGTCTGCAAAGCGGCGGTCACGGCCGGATCCGAGAAGAGGCGATCGGAGATCAGGGTCTCGGCCGGACGCAGAGCGGAGAGCACGGCGGCAAGCTCCGCCGGGGGTGTTGTCTGGCATTCCACCTCACCGGTGGACAGGTCGAGGCTCGCGACCGCCAGAACGCCGGCCCGACTTGAGATCGCCGCCAGGCGATTGGCGCCGCGGGCGTCCAGAAGAGCGTCCTCGGTCAGAGTCCCAGGCGTGACCACGCGCACCACGTCACGCCGCACCACCGCCTTGGAGCCGCGCGCGCGCGCGGCGGCCGGCGCCTCCACCTGCTCGCAGACCGCGACCTTGAATCCCGCGCGAATGAGCTTGGCCAGATAGGCTTCGGCGGCATGTGCCGGCACACCGGCCATGGGTATCGGCTGACCGGCATGGGTTCCACGATGAGTCAGGGCGATGCCGAGGGCGTCAGCCGCCTTGGCCGCATCCTCGAAGAACAGTTCGTAGAAATCTCCCATGCGGAAGAACACCAGGGCGTCTGGCGTCTGCGCCTTGGCTGCGAAGAACTGCGCCATGACCGGCGAGGCGCCTGCGGCTGTTGGCGGTGAGACGGGAGACGGGGGGGCATTCATGAGAGCGGCGAAGCTAGCCCGGCCATGGGTTTGTGGGAACAGCCGCTTGCAGTCGCACCGACATCGAGGTCAAGCTGCCCCCATGGGGTCCGGGCCCACCTGCCACATCCTGCCCGCTGGGCCCGGCGACGCCGCGTCCCTGGCGAGGGTCCATGTCTGCGCTTGGCGGGAGACTTATGAAGGCCTGCTTCCTGAGCTCTTACTGGAGCGCATGAGCGAGCCGCTCCATGCCCGCCGCTGGCGTGCTGTGCTTTCGTCGGATCCGCCAAAAGAATGCGTGCTTTGCTTGGAGAGCCCCGATGGCGTTGTGGGGTACTGCGCTGGGAATAGCCAGGGCGGTCTGGCTCAGATTTCGACACTCTACCTCCTGCGCGAAGTCCAGGGCCGCGGCTGGGGTCGCGCGCTGCTCAGCGCGCAAGCCCGGCTGCAGGAGGCGCACGGGGCCCGGGCGCTGCGGCTATGGATGCTTGAGGGGAACGAGAGGGCCCGAGGGTTCTATGAGCGACTGGGCGGGCGGGCGGGAGAAGCCCGATCGCTGCGGGGCTGGGGCGAAGGGCGCCGCGAAGTGGCGTTTGATTGGCCGGATATCCGGATGCTTACGGAGACCGAGGTCTGAGGCCGAGACCCTCGGACCCTTCACGACACAGCTCGGGCCTCAATACCTTGAGGATTTCTGGCCCCGTTCCAGGACATCCTGAGCCGCGGCCGGCTTTCACGCCCTGGAGAGTGGGCGTAGACTCCGCCCTGACGGGACTTTCAACAAAGAGGCTTTCCCATGGCCAATGCGGTGTCATCCGACGGCTCGCCGCGCCAGGCCCGCACAGGACGCGGGCGGATCTTCGAGTCCGTACTGGACACGATTGGCGATACGCCTCTGGTGCGCCTGCCCCGGCTGGCGGCCGAACTGAAGCCGTACGGTGAGGTTCTGGCCAAGCTCGAATTTTTCAATCCCCTGTCTTCGGTCAAGGATCGGATCGGACTGGCTATGATCGAGGCCCTGGAAGCGGAGGGGCGGATTGGCCCGCAGACCGTTCTGGTCGAGCCCACCAGCGGCAACACGGGAATCGCACTCGCCTTCGCCGCGGCGGCAAAGGGCCTCAAGCTGATCCTGGTCATGCCCGACAGCATGTCGATAGAGCGCCGCAAGATGCTCCTCTTGCTGGGCGCCTCGCTGGAGCTGACACCCGCCGAGCGTGGCATGACGGGCGCGGTTCAACGGGCGCGGGAAATCGTAGAGGCGACGCCCGGCGCCCTCATCCCTCAGCAGTTCGAAAACCCGGCCAACCCGGCGATCCACCGGGTCTCGACCGCCGAGGAGATCTGGCGGGATACCGACGGGAGCGTCGATGTGGTCGTCTCCGGCGTGGGCACCGGCGGAACGATCACCGGGGTGGGGCAGGTTCTCAAGGCGCGCAAGCCGTCGCTGCGGATGGTGGCCGTTGAACCGACTCTCTCGCCCGTGCTGTCCGGCGGCAAGGCCGGTCCCCATAAGATCCAGGGCATCGGCGCCGGCTTCGTTCCCGGCGTTCTGGATCGCAATGTGATCGATGAGATCGTCCAGGTCTCCAACGAAGACAGCTTCGCCATGGCGCGGCGCAGCGCGCGCACAGAGGGGCTCCCTGTCGGCATTTCTTCCGGCGCCGCGCTCACGGCCGCCTTTCATATCGCCTCCCGCCCGGAGATGGACGGCAAACAGATCGTCACCATCATTCCGAGTTTCGCCGAGCGCTATCTATCCACCGCCCTCTTCGACGATCTGTGAACGCCGATCCCGCGCCCCCGTCTCGCGATCGGTTCGCGCCCGCCAAACGTTCGGACGTCATGCGCGCCGTCAAAGGCTCGGGAACGGGGCCGGAACGGGTCGTCCGGCGTCTGGTCTGGGAGCTTGGCGCCCGTTACCGACTGTACCGTCGAGACCTGCCGGGCAAGCCCGATCTGGTCTTTCCCGGACGCGGTCTCGCGCTCTTTGTGCACGGCTGCTTCTGGCACGGACACGATTGCGCGCGGGGCGACCGGCGGCCCACGGCCAACGCCGGCTACTGGCGCGACAAGATCGTCGGAAACCAGGCGAGAGACGCGCGCACGGTCCAGGCGCTCGCAGCGCTGGGCTGGCGCAGCGAAATCGTCTGGGAATGCGAGCTAAGAGACCTGGAGGCTCTGCGACTCCGCTTGAAGGCGATACTCTTCCCTTAATCGGTGGGGCGCGAGTCGACCACGATCGCGGTTTTCACGGAATTGGCGATGAAGCATTGCTCGTGCGCCCGGAAATGCAAATCCTCCACCTCCTCGGCGGTAGGGTGACGCGCCCCTCCCCAACGGATGCGGGGCCTCAGGGTCACACGGGTCATGCACATCCGGCCTTGGCCATCTGGTCCAAGAACGCCTTCCGCCTCATCATCGTAGGCGACGACCACGAACCCGTCGCGACGCGCGAGGTCCAGCAGCCAGAGCATGTGGCAAGCGCTCAGCGCGCCGGTGAAGGCCGCCTCCGGGTCGAGCGCGTCGGCCAGGCTGAAGGGGGGCGGCACAACCGAAGGTGACGCAGAGCCCGGAACGCGGCGGCGACCTTCGGCGAAGATCAGGGTGTGGGCGCGCTCATAATGGCCTGAGGCGAAGGCCTTCTCTGAGGTCTCAAGCTTCCACACCACCTGAGCCCGATGCAGGCTCATGCCTGGCCGTTCAGGCGTTCGTACGCGCGGGCGCGAGGCGCCGCTCGGCCATGGGCCGAATGGGAGGGGGCGCGGCTGCGACCACGTCTCCGGGCAACAGGTCCGGATGCACATCGGCCAGAAAGGCTTCGAGCCGCGCACAGGCGTCTCGCAATTCCGCAAGGTGGTCATCAATATCGCGCCGCTGCTGCTCGAAAGCGACGATGCGCTCGCGGAAGTAGCGCAGCGCCTTGGCGTTCTGCATGGCGCCGTCGTCACCCTTTCCGTAGAGCTCGAGAATTTCCCGAATCTCAGACAGTGACAGGCCTACGCGCTTGCCGCGCAGAATGAGCTGAAGTCTCGCTCGGTCCTTGTAGGAGTAAAGCCTGTTAAGGCCTTGGCGTGCGGGAGATAGAAGCCCCTTATCCTCGTAGAAACGCAGCGCGCGAGGGGTGCATTTGAACTCCTGGCAAAGCTGGCGGATGGTGAAGTTGCGCTCCGGGCGACGGAATTCCTGAACCATGCGACTCTCTCCCTGGGGCCTCCCCTGCAAGCTATCCCGCGACTACACCTGTCCGGCGTCGCCGGATCCGTCACGCGTGATGCCTGGTTAGGGCGAGGTGACGCTTACGTCAACGTTATCGGAGATCCGGCCACATGACCCGCTTCCTCATCCAAGCCCTTGGCGCGGCCCTGGGCTTTTGGCTGTCGTCCCGAGTCATCCCGGGTGTTCGCGTCGGCGGCCTTGGCAGCCTGCTCGCCGCTGGCCTTCTTCTGGGCGTACTTAACGCTCTCGTGCGCCCGATCCTTGTTATACTAACGATCCCCCTGACCCTCATCACGCTGGGTCTCTTCCTGTTCGTCGTGAACGGCGTCACCGTCTGGATGACATCCGCCCTGATGCGCGGTGTCCACGTCTCGGGACTCTGGCCCGCCATACTTACCTCGATCGTCATCACCCTGACGAGCTGGGGCGCAAGAGCCATGGCCGGCGAGACCTGAGGTTACGGCGCCCTCCGGACTCGCCGGGACAGACCCTGGACGCGCCTGGAAAGCTCTATACATTGAAGGAGAGGGACCTCGCATCATTGGCCATCGTCACGGGGCCATCATCAAGGATAGTGCGCATGCTCCCGCAGAGACGCCTTTCATTCGCTCGTTTCACCGCAGCGGCTGTGGCGGCGGGCCTGTCCGCCGTGGCTCACGCCGGTCCTCTGGGGCCTACCCCAGAGAGCAAGGCGGCGGCGGAAGCGGCTACGCCGTGCTTTTACATCAACCAGTGGGAAGGCTGGAAAGCGCCCAATGATCACACCCTCTATCTGGGGGTGAATTTCAAAGAGGTCTATGAGGTTCAACTCGGCGGGCGGTCCTCGCTGTTGCAGGATCCCGATGCGCGTATCGTCAGTTTGACCCAGGGGCCAGACACCGTGTGCCACGCCATCGATCTTGAGCTGGCTGTGGTGACGCCGCCGGGAATTCGCGCGCCTCTCATCGCCACCCACCTACGCAAACTGACGCCCCAGGAGGTGGCGGCGATCCCGCCCAAAGATCGGCCCTTCTGAGGCGCCGCTCTCCACTTGCGGCATGCGCGCCGGTCGCGGAAGACTGGAGCTCCTCACATTCGCCCCGTGCTCCCGGGTCGCCAGAAGGATCTCGCGCTTGACCGCCACACACCCCACGGCCCTCACCACCGACGCTCAGGCTCAGCGGATCGCTCGCTGCAGGGCGTGGTTTGATGACTTGCGCGACCGCCTGGTCGCCGCATTCGAGGCCCTTGAACGCGAGGCCCCGTCGGATCTGTTTCCTGGCGAGCCGGGGCGTTTCGAGCTGAAGCCCTGGGTGCGTGAGGCCGGCGGCGGCGGGGTCATGGGATTCCTGCGCGGGCGCCTGTTCGAAAAATGCGGCCTGCATATCAGCGAGGTCCACGGCCGGTTCTCGCCTGAAATGGCCGCTTCCATGCCCGACGCCGCCGAGGACCCGAGCTTCGTCGCCGTGGGGATAAGCCTCATCGCCCACATGGTCAGCCCACGAGTCCCGGCTGTTCACATGAACACGCGTTATCTCGCCACGACCCGGGGGTGGTTCGGCGGCGGCGCCGATCTGACGCCGCTTCTGGCCGATCAGCGCCGCCCCGACGCCCCGGACGCGGTGCTGTTCCACGAGGCCATGGGTCGGGCTTGCGACGCGTTCGACCCGACATGGAGGACCCGGTACAAGGCCTGGTGCGACGAGTATTTCTTCCTGCCTCACCGAAATGAGGCGCGCGGGATTGGCGGCATATTCTATGATCGACACGACTCTGGTGACTGGGAGCGGGACTTCGCCTTCACCCAGGCCGTGGGTCTGGCCCTCAGAGAGGTGTATCCGCAGATCGTGAGCCGCCGTATGGCCGAGGCCTGGACTCCCGAGGAGCGGGAGGAACAGCTGGTGCGGCGCGGCCGCTATGTCGAGTTCAACCTGCTCTACGACAGAGGCACCATGTTCGGCTTCAAGACCGGGGGGAACATGGAGTCCATTCTGTCCTCCATGCCGCCTGTGGTGAAATGGCCGTAGGGCCGAGAGGTCGGCGCTGAATGGCCCGGGCTTAACCTCAGGTTCGTGACCTCGCCGCCGCTTTCGATATTTGCAGCCCACGCAATCGGGCGAGGAGGGGGCGCTCAATCATGCTGTGGACCAGGAGGCCGATACTGATCGAGACCGCCATGGAGACGATGAAGAAAGGCGCTTCGTCCCGATAGCCGAGGTTGTGCGCAACGATCGCCGTGGCCGGCAGGTGGAAGAGATAGATCGAATAGGAAGCGTCTCCCAGGAGGGTGAGGATACGGTGCGGGAAGCCGGCGAGCGGAGGCTGTCCGGTCCGCCCTTCGAGACACAGGGCGCCAGCAACCAGTAGAGTGGCGGGGACGCCCCAAACCAGCGGACGCCACAGTTCGCTAAACAGGCCGCCAAGCTGAACCAGCGCCCAGATCAGCAACGCCCCGGATATGAGGCCCAGTCCGAGGGCGCGATCGCGCAGCCGCCCCTTCATGGCCGCCTCAGCCAAGGCGATCCCTGCCGCAAACTGAAGCAGCATCGGGTTAGCGCCAAGGAAATAGGCTGAATCCGGGAAGATGAAGCCCAGGGCGACGATGGTGAGGAGGGCGCCGCAGACCACACTTACGCGACGCAGGCCAAGGGCCAGAGCCGCGGCGACGATGAGATAGAAGATCATCTCGTAGTCGAGGGTCCAGCCGGGCGGCAGGGTTGGAAAAGGCAGTCCCCTCGGGTCCAGGTGGGGAATGAAGGCGAGGGACAACAGCAGATGGGCGACGCCGGGACGCACCTCGGGCAAGAAGCCCGGCCAGATCGGGGCGATGGCCGCCACGAGCAAGGTGGCGATCCAGTAGAGGGGGGCGACCCGGCTGAAGCGCCGCCAAAGGAACTGGCCCGCCAAGGGCTCCTGAGTGGAGCTGATCCGCCACATGATCACACCGCTGATGACGAAAAAGACGTCGACCCCGGCCCGACCGACGTCAAAGCCTCCGTCGCACCATTGCAAGGCGTGATAGGCGCACACGGCGAGGGCCGCGGCGCCGCGGAGATATTGGATGGCATGGAGCCTTGGGCCGACTTCTGCGCTGACCGCGCGCCTTTGCCCCTTGCCCAGGACGATGTCGTTCGGGTTCACGACGGGCCCTTCACGACGTCCGCGGCTGTTCATCCACGCTGATTAGCATGTCGGCTTAGATTGGACGCAATTTCGCCGTCGCGGCGTCCTTGCCTGCGGGCCGGCACAGGGTGTTAAGGGCGATCCATGCCAAGCTTTGCCTCGATCTCGCGTCGCCTCCTTCTGCGTCTGGCTGGGGCCGGCCTGGCTGCGGCGCCTGGCGTGGTGGCGGCAGAGTCGTCGCCGATCCCAGGACCCGCGCCTGCAAACGGCGAGGGAGCCGACGGGGTCAGCGCCGGGGCGCCGATTGAGGCCGTGTGGCGGAACTGGTTCAAGATCCAGCGCCTTTGGTCCTATGTCGACAGGCAGAGTCTGGCGCCCGGAGAACGCTTCAATGTCATGGCCGCGGTCGGGCCCGGACAGTCCTCACGGGTTGTCCGCCTTGAGGTCTTCCGAGTCGGGGCTGGCGGCGCTGACGAGAAGGTCTGGACCAGCCCGTTCACGAAGATTGATTATCACGGCGCCACGCGCTCGGGCGCGACGACAGGGCCAGGCT
This sequence comes from Pseudomonadota bacterium, assembly GCA_021808285.1. Lineage (GTDB taxonomy): Bacteria > Pseudomonadota > Alphaproteobacteria > Caulobacterales > Caulobacteraceae > Acaudatibacter. The sequence goes on from JAKBBV010000069.1 coordinate 10,206, forward strand.
GGCCGCCAGCGTTCGCGGACATCGACACCACGGGCTGGCGCCCCGGCTGCTACTACGCCGACCTGGTTGAACAAACGACGCTGACCC
>JAKBBV010000070.1 GCA_021808285.1 Pseudomonadota bacterium
GACATGCCGGGGGCAAGGCGGCGGCGCAGGTCCAGCACCGATACAATGTGGTCTATGCCCAGTGCATGAGATCGTACGGTGAACGCGTGCGCTGGCCGAGGCCCGTCTATTATGGCTACCCGGCTCCCCCGCCCTATGGCCCGCCCCCGCCTTATGGTCCGCCGCCGGGGCCCTATTGAGCCTGGGCTCTCGGTGTTTACTCCCCGCCCTGGGTCTTCTCCGGCAGGCCCAGGATGCGCTTGGCGATGATGTTGTTCTGGATCTCGGCCGAGCCGCCATAGATCGACATGGCTTTGCCGAAGAGCCAGCTCTTCACCGCCTCAAGCTCACCCACGGCGAAGGGCTCGCCCTCCCAGCCTCGGCCATGCAGGCCCATGGCCTCCAGGGTCAGCTCGGCCCGGGCCTGGGCCACCTGCGTGGCGGAATTCTTGAGGATCGAGGGCGTGTGGCCGGGGCCGGAGTTGCCGCGCGCCTCGGCCATGGCTCGCTCCAGAGTCAGGCCGTGGGCGCGGGCGTCCATGGCGTTGCGGTTGACCTCATCGAGGAAGCCGGGGACCGCGTCGCAGGCGCCATAGGCCCGGGCGGTCTCGGTCAGGGAGCGGCCGCGTCCGCCACCGCCCGGGACCGCCGCGCCGGTCTGGCTGGCGCGTTCATGCTGCAACAGACGCTTGCCCACGTCCCAGCCCTTGTTCAGTTCGCCCAGCAGGGCGTCCTTGGGCGCGACCGCGTCAGTGAAGAAGGTCTCGCAGAAGGGCGAGGCGCCCGAGATCAGCTTGATCGGTCGGGTCTCGATCCCTGGCTGATGCATGTCGACCAGGAGAAAACTGATTCCCCGGTGCTTGGGGGCGGAGGGGTCGGTGCGCACCAATGCCCCGCACCAGTCGGAGAGATCGGCCCCGGAGGTCCAGATCTTCTGGCCGTTGATGAGCCAGTGGTCGCCCTTGTCCTCGGCCCGCATCTGCAGGCTGGCGAGGTCGGAGCCGGCATTGGGCTCCGAATAGCCGACGCACCAGCGCACCTCGCCGCGCGCGATGCGCGGGATGTGGGTCCTCTTCTGCTCTTCCGTCCCATAGTCGAGGATGGTGGGGCCGAGCATGGTGACGCCCATGCCCTGAACCATGGGATTGAAGGCGCCGGCCTTGGCCATGGCCTTGGCCAGGACCCGCGCCTCTGCCCCGGAGAGCCCGCCGCCGCCATAGGCTTTTGGCCATGTCGGGACGGCCCAACCGGTCTCAGCCATCCGTTGGCGCCACAAGAGAAGGTCGCCCTTGACGTCCTCGGCGTCGATCCGCGCCATGGCTTCGCCGGCCGCGCCGCGCAGGGAGGCGGGGAAGTTGCCGGCAATCCAGTCCGTCGCCCGGGCCGCGAAGGCCTCCAGAGACTCGGCGTCTTGAGCTCTGGGCTCGGCGGAGTCGGCCATGTTGAATCTCCCTTTCACCAACGCGCCGGGCGTCGGGTCTCCATGAGCGCACTCTAACCGAGGAGACGGCGCTTCGCGAAGCCTGTCGCAAGGTCAAGGCCGCCCCCCCGGCGACGTCGCCGCTCAGAAGCGCCGCGGTATCGGTCATGGATATCACTTCGGTTGCGCCAGTTCGCTCCTGGCCGCGACGGAGTTGGTCATGCACATGCTCCGGCGTCAGACCGAATGGGCCGAGGTCGTGGTGCTCCATTTTGGCGAGGACAAAAGGGCAACTGGCCGGGCTGGTTCCGTGGCGCGGCCAGCATGTACGCCGCCGAGATTGCAGCCAACGGATCCTGGACCGCCTATCTCGCCCACGGACGAGAGAGCCTTCTCGATTTCGAGAGCTATTGCGTCACGCCGATCGACGCCATGGTCTTACATATCCGCGCGATCCATATTGACGATGACTTCTCCAAACACCGTTATCGCCGGGTGAATATGCGCATATCGACCCCGCGAGCCTCGACCGGGAAATCGTGCGCGAATATTGCCCCTGGATCCCTGTCGCGGATGTCAAGCGTATCCGGCGGGAAGCGGGCTACGAACCGGCCTACCGGGGCTAGAGCGGTTTTCGAACTAGCAGAATCACCCCTGCGTTTGTGTGCCGCTCTGAATTCAATCGCTTACGCGCCGTCTGGCCGCCCAGCCAGTTCCCACCTGGTCGGACGGCGACTCTAGGAGTCGCGAAGCGCCTCTGCGTCGGCGATGATCGCCGCCAGGCGCTGTTCAAGGCGATGGGCGCGCAGCACCTCGGCCTTGCCGGCGGCGGCGATCCGATCAGCTTCGTCGCGATCCTGACTGAACCTGGCGATCAGGGCGCCGATGTCCTCAGGATGGTTCGGATCGTAATAGACAAGATGCTTCCCGTGCGTGAACGGAGCCATGTTGCGCACGCCAGAGGCATGGTCGATTGCTGGGGTGATGAGCAGGGTTCCGCAGGCCATGATCTCGGTGACTTTGGTCACCAGCAGGCGCGAATAGGCGGGCAAGTTCACAAAGATTCGCGTCGAGCTGTAGGTTTCAGCCAGCCGTTCGAAACCACGCGTCCGATCCGGGTCGGAGACGGTGGGCAGGATGTTCAGCCCGCCGGGAATGCGGGCGATGTATTCGGCCCGTTTGGGATAGATGGTGCCAAGGAACGCCGCGTCGTGGAGCTTTTGAGCCGCTCGAGGATGGAACATTGCCGGGTCGACGCCGAAGGGCAACCAGCGACCGGCGAACTCCTCGGCATCCTGGATCGCGGGATAGTAGTGAAGGTCAAACCCCCGACCCATGCCCGCGAAATCGAACTCGGCGTCGTCGCGGTGCGCTGATTCGGCGAACCAGGCCGCCTTGACACCGGGCAGGTCGAGCCAGGCCTGGCCGTACCTCTCCGTGAGCACCCCGTGGTACCATTCCAGGCCGCTGGCGAGGATCAGGTCCGCATCGGCGAGGGCCTCGATCGGAATGACGCGCCAGTCGGGCCTTCCGCCGTCAAACACCTCATAGCCCATGGCGCGGAAGGTATTGACGATGCCTTCGGCGCAACACCAAGCGGAACCTGGAAAGGCCTCGCAGTGAAAGACAGCGATTTTGCGTAGGGTCATCTCAAGCCCACAGGTTCACCAGCTTGCGCTCAAGGATCGTTTTGGGCCCGTCGCCAGATAGTCCAGCATCCGCGCCACGCCGTCGCGGAACGGGGTCTTGGCGAAAAAGCCCAAAGATGCCTGCTTGGCGGTATCGCCGCCACGAGCGAAGACGCCCTCTGGCTGATCCGACATTCCCCGAATGCGCGGGTGGTAACCGGCGAGGTCGGCCGCCATGGCCGCGAAATCCACAAAACGGGTCAGGATTCCGGTGGAGAGATTGACGGCGTCGCCGTTGTCGATCTCGTCCATCATCGTCAGCACGCCATCGATGCAATCTTCGATATGGATGAAATCGCGCATCTGCTCTCCCGACCCCCAGACGGTGAGCTCCTCCTGGCCCCTGTGATCGAGGACCCGTTGGCAGATGCTGGGGAAGGGATAGGTCACGTCCTGATCCTCACCATATCCTGAGAACGGTCGGAAGCACACGGATTTGAGGCCATATCGTTGATGCGCCAGACGGGCGAGGTATTCGCTCGTCAGCTTGGCCCAGCCATAGGACATGTCGGGCATGCCGAGGTCCGACTCGCCGCCGAAATCGATCATCTCCTCGCTGAGCAGCACATGGCCCTCTCGCCGCTGCAGCCGGATGGGATAGGCCGCGCTGGAGCTGAAACCGACCGATCGGCCCGGCCTTGCCGCCTTGGCCCATTGCCAGAAGGCGGCGTCGATGGAGAGGTCGTCCGCGACCGCGAGAGGGTCGTTCTCGATCACCAGGCGCCCCCCGACCATGGCGGCGAGGTGAAAGGCGCAGTCGAAATCGTCGTCCCGCACGCGCTCGAACCAGACACGACAGTCCTCGGCGGAAAAATGGAACCCAGAGAAGTCGCGAGGTTCGAACAGCGGCCATCCCCGGTCAGGGGAGATGGCGCCGGTCAGGGCGCCGAGGCTGTCTATCGCATGGACGTCATGCCCTTGTTCGAGCAGGCGGCGTGTCAGATGACGGCCGACGAAACCTGCCGCGCCTGTGACAAGAACCTTCATCGCCCCGCCTTTCCCGCGCCAGCCTCCGCCGCTAGGTTGCGCGTCGGAAGCAAGATAGCCACCTCCCCGCTGGGTCGATAGATGCAGACGAGCGACCGGTAAGGAAAGGATCGGCTTCGCATGTCTTCACCCCTCGCCGAGGATGCTTCTGACGCGGCCCGGCGCCTGCACGCCGAGGGGCGGTTTCTCCAGGCGGCGGAACTCTGGGCGGCCCTGGCCCGAGATCGGCCTGGCGCGCCCGAGCCGGTGATCGCGCAAACCGCCGCTCTGGTCCTTGCCCACAGGGCCCACGAGGCTCTCGACGTCATCGCCGAGGCCCTGCCCCAAAGCGAGGACAAGGCGGCCCTGTGGACGCGGGCCGGTCTGATCCATCGCCACCTCATTCAGCCTCAGCTTGCTCGCGCCGCGTTCGAACAGGCGCTCGAGGTCGACCCTGGCTATCCGGCGGCCCTCACCGAACTGGGGGAGCTGGACTTCGAGGTCCTGAATTTCGACTCCGCCCGGACCCGGATGCATCAAGCCCTGGCGCGGCTTCCCGCCGTCCGTCGAGCGGCGGTCCATCAGTCTCTGGGAGAAACCCAAGCCGCCCTGGCCGAAGGCGCCAGAGCCGTCGCCGCCGATCCAGGTGATCCGACCCCGCATGTTCATATGGGCCGGGCGCTGCTCATGGCCGGACGGCTGATCGACGCCGCCAGCGCCTTCTCTCAGGCCTTGCAGCTCGACCCGACCCGAGGAGACGCTCTGTTCGGGCTCGGCGAATGCCGCATCCATCTGGGGGACGCGCCCGAGGGCTGGCGGACGTTCGAGCGGACCGTGACCACAGGTGTGATGGCGAGCCTGCCGGCGGAGATGCGGCTGCCGTTGGATCGTTACTGGCGGGGCGACCCTGCGCCTGGAAAGCGCCTCTTGATCGTCAACTTCCTTGGCTTGGGGGACAACATCATGGCGGTCCGCTATGCCCAGGTGTTCACGGCCTTCGGGGCTGAGGTCACCTGGTGTTGTCCGCCGCCTCTGCACCGTCTTCTGGCCGCCGCTGAGGGCGTCGCCGCCGTGGCTTCTCTCAACCAGGGGCTGGCGCTCGATGAATTCGATCACTGGAGCCTCGACTATCTGCTGCCGGGGCGACTCGGGGCCGCATTCGGCCGCATCCCGGCCTGGGAGGAGGGGTATTTGAGCGCGCCGGCTCCGGCGGTGCGCGCGCGCAGTCAGCCTGGGCGACTGCGCGTGGGTCTGTGCTGGTCGAGCGGCGGTCAGCACTTCACCGGTCACGCGCGTTTTCTGGCGCCCGAGGACCTGCGGCCCCTGGCCGAGCTCAAGGGTGTGGAATGGGTGGTCGTTCAGAAGACACCGGCCAATGCCGAGATCGCGGCCCGGAGCGGCCTCGATATCACCGATCCGACGCCGCTCTGGAGCGATTTTCAGGATGCCGCCCAGGCCATGAGCGAACTTGATCTGGTGATCTCGATCTGTTCGGCGCCGCTGCATCTGGCCGGAGCCCTCGGCAAGGAGGTCTGGGGCCTGATCTGCGCCGCGCCCGACTGGCGGTGGGGCAGGACCAGCCCGACCAGCCCCTGGTATCCGCGCCTGCGGCTATTCCGCCAGGAGAAGCTCTATGACTGGTCGGGGGTCGTCGGGGAGGTGAAGGCCGCCCTGGCTCAACGGCTGGAGGGGTCCTGACCGAAGCCGCTCTGAGGCGGATCGGTGGGTTCGAAATAGAGATGACGGTGGGTCTTGCAGCCGGGATTGAAGGCTGCGGCGCAGGCCGGGCAACGGGAGTCGCCGGCCAGATACTGACGCACTGTGAGTTCGTGTCCGCAGATGCCGCATAGCACCGTCGGTTCGTCCCAGGCCTCATGGGGCCAGACGGCGGCGGGATGGTCGGCCAGGGCGTCGTGGCATTCGCGGCAGGCGTAATGGACGCCGCAGCAGCGCATCTTGATCGCGATCACATCGCGCTCCGAGCGATAGTGCGCGCAGCGGGTCTGGGGATCGAGGTCGAGCCCTCTCACGGACGGTCGCATCGGGCCTCGTCAGAAGGAGAACAATGAAAGACGATCGCGCAGGCCAGAGCCACGTCAGGGTGACGCCGAACCTCAAAAGGCCCCGTCTGGCCCCGATCAGACAGCTCGCCGAGCACGAACCAGACCCTGCCTGGCCCACACGCCTCGCCGACTCGGGGCCCGCGCACCCACTCAGAACCGAGGCTGGCTTTCACTCTTCGACAATAGTCTGGCATTTGCGCCTGGAAAAGCTATGCATCGCCGCCGTTCGCGGTTTTGATCGCCGCCGCAAGCGACGCCAAGTGTGAGGGATGCGATGGCGATTCTTGAGCGAGCCTATGATCGCATTGAGTGTCGCCATGGGACCTTTACGATCAACCTCAACGATACCTATGTCGGCCGCAGCCTGAGGCGGTACGGCGAATGGTCCGAAGCTGAGCTTGCCTTGTTCGCCAGGTTCATCGAGCCTGGAGCGACCGTCGTCGAGGCGGGCGCCAATATCGGCGCGCATACGGTCTGGCTTTCGCAGCGGGTTGGCGAGAACGGGACCGTGATCGCTTTCGAGCCGTCGCGCCTTACGTTTCAGCTGCTGTGCGCCAACCTGGCTGGAAATGAGCGCTTCAATGTCATCGCGCGCGCGGAGGGACTGGGCGCCAAGCGTATGACTGCGGCGCTGCCTTCGCGCGATCCTCGCACTCCCTTCAACTTTGGCGCCACATCGTTCCACGATCTGAGCGCGGAGCGAACCGAGTCTGTGGACATCCTGCCGCTGGATGATCTCGGCCTCAGCCGGCTTGATCTCCTCAAGGCGGATGTGGAAGGCATGGAGCTGGATGTGCTCGACGGCGCTCTCGAAACGATCTCGCGCTGTAGACCCGTCGTATACGTGGAGATTAATAGTTTACATGTAAGAGATGGGGCGATTTTGCGTCTATCAAATCTCGGATATCACGGATTTTATTACATTACATCGATGTACAATTCGAATAACTGGAATAATGATCCAGAGGATGTGTTTAATTACTATTCGTTTGATTTGATCTTGATACCGCAAGAACGCTTCTCATGTTCGGGTCTGCCATCGGCGAGTTTGGGGGACGACAACTATGTTGTGGAGGGCGACGCCGTCCGCTGGCGAGCGCACGACTGGCGCGAAGCGATGATCACAAGACTGGAACCGCAAGGTGACCTCTGATCCCGGCAAGGTCGATTTGGGCGGGGTCGACATTATCGTCTCCTATCGGGAGTCGGATGCCGAGCGACGCGACAACCTTTATGCGGTTCTCGCGCACCTGGATCTAACCTACTGCGATTACACGCTTTGGCTGATCGAGGGCGACGTGCGCCCGAGGTTTGACTGGGGCAGGGTTAATGACCCTAAGATTAGACACATGTTTATTTACGACGACGGCCCGTTTCCAAAAGCGTTACTTTATAATACGGCCGTGAGGGCGGGTCGCGCCGACGTATTATGCTTCCACGACGCCGATTCCATCGCTGATCCGCAGACAATGGACCTCTGCGCCCGAAGGATCCGGGAAGCGGGCGAGGCCGCCGCGATTTCGCCATTCTACCGCGTGGTCAACGTCCAGGGCGTGTTGCGCGATCACTTCTTGTCCCATCCGGCCTACGAGAGTTTGGCCGCACTACCCGATAGCGATCCCGCCGGGACGAATATCCTATATGATCGTGCGCCAGGCGGTATCGTGTTCTTCCGCCGTGACATCTACTGCTCGGTCGGAGGTTACAATCCGGAATTTCGTGGCTGGGGCGGCGAGGACAATGAGATGTTCCTGCGCCTGAAAGCTCTTGGGCTAGCATGCAACTCGTTCGACCGGCGGCTGATTCATCTGAACCATGGTCTTTCAGATCGCGAAAACCATTCAGCCGATCCGGCTGCGGTGCGGAATTGGCTTTTGGCGGAGACTGTCACAGCGATGCCGCGGGCGGAGCTTGAGGCCTTGGTGCAGCGTCTGGCGCGGTTTTTTGACTGAGCCCGACCTCTTCGATTGTCACTCGCGCCTCCGGGCGCATTCCGCGGCCCAAGGCTCGCAGACGCCATCGGGGGCGGCAGGCTCCGGCGAGATCGGGGCTCTGAGGGCCATCGCGACGGCCTGAGAAAAGAACCTTCGCACAGGCGACTTTGGAGTTGTCGGACAGGCGCGCGCGTCATTGCTGATCTGCGCCGGCTACGGGTAGGTCGACCGCGCCAGTCCCGCGCGTTCAGAGGGCAAGATTCAAGGCCCGCTCGAGGGCCGCCAGGAGTCGGCGCTGGTCACACGGCTTGTCCAGCACCTCTATCGCTCCGGCGCTGAGGACCCGGGCGCGTAGCCGCTCGTCGTTCTGGGAGGTCATGAAGATAATCGGCGTGACGATCCCGGCCTCAGCCAGGTGGACCTGAAGTTCGGGCCCGGTCATTCGCGGCATGTTCACATCGAGAACGAGACAATCGACGGGACGCTGGTTCTCGCCCGCAAGACCTTCAAGATAGACGAGAGCGGACTCAAAGCCGGTGACCTCGAGCCCGATGGCTCGCAACAGGCCCACCATCGCCTCCCGAAAGGAGGGATCGTCATCGACGACGGCGATATGGCTGCCCGTCACCGCCGTGACACCCTCAGTCACGGGTCACTCCCTTAAGAGACTCCGCTTATCGAACGTGCGAAAGGTATCGGGTGGTGGCGCACCTCATGCAATCATCTTGAGGCTCAGGCTAAGCTATACCTTGGTATTAGGGCCCTGGGGGCTGAGCCCGAGGCGGTCCACCATTCGCACAAGTTCGGCCACGGATCCCACCCCCATCTTGCGCATGACCTGGCCGCGATGGACCTTCACGGTGATCTCGCTCACCCCCAGGACCCCGGCGATCTGTTTGTTCAGCTTGCCCTGAGCGACCTGGATCATGACCTGTTTCTCGCGCGCCGTGAGGGTGGCCAGACGGTCGCGCAGGGCCTCGGTCTCTGCCTCACTCATTCGACTGTCGCGGTCCCTCGCCAGGGCCAGCGCCACGGCGTCGAGCAGTTCCTGGTCCCTGAAGGGCTTGGTCAGGAACTCCAGAGCGCCGGCCTTCATGGCCCGGACGGTCATGGGAATGTCTCCATGCCCGCTGATAAAGATGATGGGCGGGCTCTCGCCGGTCAGATTGAGGTCCTGTTGCAGGTCGAGGCCGCTGCGACCGGGCATGCGGACGTCCAGCACCAGGCAGCACGGCCGGGGCGGAGGAGGGGCGCCGCGAAACTCCGCCACAGTGCCGTGTCCGATCACCGCATATCCCACCGACCGGAGCAGCCGGCCCAGAGCCTCCCTCAGCGAGACGTCATCATCGATGACGACCACGGTTTCCGCCTCGCTCATGATGACGCTCCCGAGGGGATCGGCAGGGTGAAGACGAATCGCGCGCCCCGCACCGGCGCGTTCTCCGCGCGAACTTCGCCGCCGTGGGCCTCGACCAGGGTGCGCACGACGGCGAGACCGATGCCGGTGCCCTCGGACCGTGTGGTGAAGAAGCGCTCGAACAGCCGTTCGTTGGTCTCGGGCGGAAGCCCAGGACCGGTGTCCTCGACCGAAACCTCCACCGTCTCGCCGACCCGCTTCGTCGTCAGGGTGAGAAGGCGAGGGGGCTCGGAATCTTCGGCCATGGCCTGGATGGCGTTCAGCGCCAAATTGACCACCACCTGCAGGATCTGAATGGGATCGCCCCAGATGGGCGGTAATTCCGGTTCGAGACGATAAACGGCGGCCACCCCAGCGCGCCGCTTTTCGGCGCCAAGCAGGCGGCCGGCCTCCTCCAGGAGGGCGTTGAGGTCAAACAGCGCGAAATCCGCTGGGCGGCCCTGAAGCGTGGCTCGGGTGCGGCGGATGACCTGGGCGGCGCGGTCCACGTCGCGCAGGATCGAAGCCATGGCGTCCTGGGCCTCGGCCAGATCGGGCGGGTCGCGGTCCAGCCAGCGACGCGCGGCCTGGCCATTGGCGGCGATGGCGGCAAGGGGCTGATTCACCTCGTGCGCGAGAATGGAGATCATTTCCCCCAATGCGGCGGTGCGGCCAAGACGTTCGAGATGGGCGCGGGCCTCGCGCATGGCCTCCTCTGCGCGCTCGCGGTCCGTAAGATCGATCAGGAGGGTGAGGAAGCACA
>JAKBBV010000071.1 GCA_021808285.1 Pseudomonadota bacterium
CGTCACCGACGAGTTGAGCAGCGAGATATAGCCGGTGAGCACGGCGGCGGCCATGAAGGCGGCGAAGGCGCCCGATAGCCAGGGCGGCATGACCGCGGCGACCACCTTGCCATAGGTCGCATCGCCAGCGAGGCCGAAGAGCTTGTAGCCCGCCACGCCGGGCAGGACGACGATGGCCGGCACCATCACAAGGCGTATACTCATGGCCGCAAAGACGCCCTTCTGTCCTTCCTTCAGGGTGGGCGCCGCCATGGCCCTCTGGGTGATGGTCTGGTTGGTGCTCCAGTAGAACATCTGGATGAAGATCATGCCGGTGAAGAGGGTCGGCCAGGGAATCGGCGAGTGCGGGCCTCCGAGCAGGGTCAGACGCTCGGGCGGGATGCCGGAAAAGTCGAAGTGGATCGCCTTGAGCGCCAGGAAAGCCACCAGGGCGGCCATGCCCAGAATGCCGACGCCGGCCACCGTGTCGTAAACGGCGACGGCCCTCAGCCCTCCGGAAATGGCATAGGCCCCGCCCATGATCGAGAGGATCGCGGCGATGACCACCAGCGGCGTTCCCGCAGCGAACATGGTCTTGAGGAACAGGGCCCCCGTATAGAGGTGGATCGGCAGATAGATGACCACATTGCCGATCAGGAACAGGATCGAGACCGTGGCGCGCAGGAGTCGCGAGTCGTACTTCTTCTCCAGAAGTTCGGTCGTGGTCACGCAGGCGTTTCGGTAATAGATCGGCAGGAAGATCAGGGCCAGCATGGCAAGGCCCGCCAGGGCCGACAGCTCCCACCAGGCCAGAAGCAGCATCTGGTTCCCGTTCATGCCCACCAGTTGGTCGGTGGAGAGGTTGGTCAGGGTGATCGACCCGGCGATGAACGGCCAGGCGAGGTTTCGCCCGGCCAGGAAATACTCGGCGTTGCTGTCGGCCGAATGGCCGCCCATGCGGCGAACCTGCCAGAGCGTGGCCAGGGCCATCAGCCCGGTCAGGCCCAGAAACACCACCCACTGCGCCGCGTGCGCGCCCATGACGCCCCCTTCCGATCACGTCCCAGCTTTGGCGCGATTCCCGCGCGGCGCGATCCCGCCGGTCACGGGCGCGCGGTCCGAAGATGGGGCTTGACCGGCGGCGAGACCCCGGCCGACCCTGACCTTGGCGCCGAGTTCGGCCCCCGGAGCGCTCACATGGTCTGGATTTCCCTCCTCCGCTGCGGCTTTGGCGGGGCCTTCCTGGCCAATTCCGTTCCCCATCTCGTCGCCGGCATGATGGGACGGCCGTTTCAGAGCCCCTTCGCCAGGCCGCCCGGAGAGGGACTGTCCTCCTCCACGGTCAATGTCCTCTGGGGCGCCCTCAATCTCGTTCTCGGCTATGCGCTGCTGGCGCGTCTGGGTCGTTTCGACGCCGGCGACACGCGGCAGCTGATGGCGGCGGGCCTTGGCGCCCTGGCGATCGCGCTCTTTTCGGCGCGTCATTTCGGTCGCTTCAATGGCGGTAATGCGCCTGACGCCTGAGGGAGCGTTCAGCCTCCGCCGACCGGAGCCATGGGCGGGAGGGGCGGCGGCGCGACCAGCTCGGGGCGGCCGAGCGCCCGGGCCAGGGCATTGATATGGGCCAGGCGGAAGCGCCGGCTGACGCTGGCCTCAGGGTTGAAGGCGTGGAATCCGTGCGGGGCGCCAGGGAGGACCATCAGCTCCACCGGCACGCCCGCCGCGACAAGGCGTCCCGCATAGACGAGGTCCTCCTCGACAAAGAGGTCGATGTCGCCCACCGCGATGAAGGCGGGCGGCAGACCGCGCAGATCCGCGGCGCGCGCCGGCGCGGGGCCGGGTCCCTCGCCGCCGGGCGGACGTCCCAGCAGGGCCTCCCAGCCGATGCGGTTGAGCTCGCGCGTCCACAACAGGGTCCCGATATGGGCCGGCGGATCGCGCGTCGTCCCTGTCCGGTCATCGAGCATGGGATAGGTCAGGCACTGGAAGCAGAGCTCCGCCTCGCCCCGATCCCGGGCGGCGAGGGCCAACATGGCGGCGTGGCCCCCTCCGGCGCTCTCGCCCTGCACGGCGATGCGGGCGGGATCGAGGCCCAGTTCCTCGGCGCAGCCGGCCATCCACACCAGCGCCGCATGGTTGTCCTCCAGGGCGCCAGGATGAGCGGTCTCCGGCGCCAGGCGATATTCCACGGTGACGATGACGGCGTCGAGCGCCTCCGCCTCGGCCTGCAGGTCAGCGACGCTGCCCTCGGCCGAGCCGACGATGAAGCCGCCGCCGTGCAGGTGCAGGATGCCCGGCTTGCGGGCGCCCGGGCTGGGGTTGATCACATGGACGATGAGGTCGGGGGCATCCCTGGGGCCTGGAATGACGCGCCGCTCCACGGCCGGCGCGGCCAGGAACGGCTTGGTGAACAGTGAACCGCGGGACCTGAAGGCGGCGATCAACTCGGCCGCCGGCAGGCCGCTCAATCCGCCCATGGCCGCCAGATAAGCCTCCATGACCGGGCGCAGCTCGGGATCGACATGGGCGTAGGGGTCGGCGGGGTCCATTGCGTCTCCATTTGGGGCCAGGCTCGGCTTCAGACGGCGATCAGGCTCTCAAGCAGCGGGCGGAATTCGGCGAAGTCGGGGCTGGGCGCGCCCGCGACCTTGGCGGCGTCGTCCCAGAGCCGGACCCGGATCGCGCCCTGGGCGTGGGGCGCCTCACGGAAGGCGGCCGCGTCGTCAGGGCTCATGGGCCCGCCCTGCAGGGTGAGGCTCTGGCGCGAGGCCTCGCTGAGGCGGCTCAGATAGGCGGGGTTGGCGGCGCACAGATAGCGCTTGGCGGCCACATGCAGGCGCACGGGCTCGACGACCTCCGGGGGGAAAGCTCCGGCGAGCAGTTCGCTGGCGACCGCCTCGTGGCGCCGGTCCTCGTTCGCGTCCGGTGCGTCCTCGACCTTCACCAAGGCGAGATGCCCCACGTCATGAAGGAGGGCGGCGGCCACGAGCGCGTCGGCGGCGCGCTCGGCGCGCGCCAGGGCCGCGCACTGGCGCATGTGCTCGGCCAGGGTCACCGACTCCCCCAGATAGAGGCCGGCGCCTCGCGAGGCGAACAGGGCCTCAAGGCGGCCGATGATCCCGCTCACCGCATCCTCCCTTCGGTCTCCGCCGCCGCGAGCGTCGAATAGAGGCCGTCGCGGTCGACATAGCATCCCTGCAGCCAGCGCGCGCCGGAGCTGGTGAAGGCCTCCCGGGCATGAAGCACGCGCAGATTATCGAACACCATGGCCTCTCCCGGAGCGAGAGAAAAGCGCAGGCGCAGGTCGTGGCGCTCGAACATCTCCGCCAGGCTTCGCCAGGCGCGGTAGAAGCCCGCCATCTCCTCATAGGGCACGTCGGTGAGGGCCGCCGCGGAGCGGGCGTTGACCCGCAGCGCCGTCAACTCGCCATCCACGCCCAGGCCGATCATCGGCGCCTTGGCCTGGAGCCTGACTCCGGCCTCGCCGGCATATTCGAACCGGGCCGGATAGCGGGCGAGAAGACGGAACGCCTCCGGGTCCTCCCACGCCAGGCGCCGGGCGGCGGCGAAGCCATCAACCAGGATCGATTCACCGCCCTCCACCGCACTCCGCAGACAGGCCAGCACCTGCAGGCCGGGCGGCGGGTCGCGATAGGGATTGTCGGTATGGGGCGGAAGGCCGAGGGCGGTGAAGGCCAGGTTGGCCGGCCTGGCCTCGGTCCGGACATCGAAGGCGCGGCCATAGTTGGTCTCGCGCACGAAGCCTGCCAGGCGGGCGATGTCGAGGGCGGCGCCATCGGTCGTCGGCCCATTGCGCAGTCGCGCGAAGCCAAAGCGCCGGATGAGGCCCAGCCATTTCAGCCTGGCCGGCTCCTCCGCTCTCACCGTCTCGAAGTCGAGCACCGGGAGGGCTTCGGCGATGGCGGCGTCCCAGAGGGTGATGTGAGGCGGCGTCCAGCCTGGGGGCGCGGGGCCCAGCGCGTCATAGGCATGGGCCGCCAGCCAGTCCGGATCGAAGTCGGCCGTCAGGTCCTCTGGCGTGAAGCGGACGCGGAGCCGGCCCTTTGCCCATTGCGCCTCGGCGATGCGCGTCTGCGGGGGCAGGTCGAGAACCGTGATCAGCTTCTGGCCATTGTCCGGGTGGCGGGTCCCCGGTTCGGGGGCGTTGTCGCGCAGCCAGATCGCGTGAAAACGCCGGGCGGCGCCGTCCAGGACCACCTCCACGGCCGCGCCGTCCTCGACAAGGCGGGGTCGGCCCGGACCCGGGGTCGTGCGCGCCCTGACCACCTACCGCGCCTCGTACCAGGCCTGGGTGCGGGTCACGAGCGCCACCACCGACAACATGACCGGGACCTCGACCAGGACGCCGACCACGGTCGCCAGGGCGGCGCCGGAGGTCAGGCCGAACAGGCTGATGGCCGCCGCCACCGCCAGCTCGAAGAAGTTGCTCGCCCCGATCAGGGCGGAGGGACCGGCCACGCAGTGGGCCTCGCCTGTGAGGCGGTTGAGCCCATAGGCCAGGGCGGCGTTGAAATAGACCTGAATGACGATAGGCGCGGCGAGCATGGCGATGATCGCCGGCTGGGCTGCGATCTCCTGGCCCTGAAAGCCGAACAGCAGGATCAGGGTCGCCAGAAGCGCCACCAGGGAGACAGGACCTACCCGGCGCAGGGCCCCGGCCAGGGCCGGCTCTCCGCCCTTGGCGATAAGCACGCGCCGCGCGATCTGGCCCAGGGTGACAGGAACCAGGATATAGAGCCCCACCGAGAGAACCAGGGTCGCCCAGGGCACGGTGATGGCGGACAGCCCCAGCAGAAGCCCGACCAGGGGGGCGAAGGCGACCACCATGATGGCGTCGTTGAGCGCGACCTGGCTCAGGGTGAAGGTCGCGTCGCCCCGGCAGAGGTGGCTCCAGACGAACACCATGGCCGTGCACGGCGCCGCCGCGAGCAGGATCAGACCGGCGATATAGCTGGGGATCTCTGCCGCCGGCAGATACGGCCGGAAGATATGGCCGATGAACAGCGTCGCCAGCACGGCCATGGAGAACGGCTTGACCGCCCAGTTGACGAACAGGGTCACGCCGATGCCTCGCCAGTGGCGAGCGACCTGCCGGAGTGCGGCGAAATCGACCTTCATCAGCATGGGGATGATCATCAGCCAGACCAGCCCCGCCACGGGCAGGTTCACCCGCGCCACCTCCACGGCGCCCAGGTCGCCGAAGAGGCCGGGGAAAACCCTGCCAAGCCCTGTCCCGGCCAGGATGCACAAGGCGACCCACAGAGTGAGATAGCGCTCAAATGCCGGCAGCCGGACCGAGGCCTGGACGGCCTGCGCCGTGGAGGTCATGGCTCTCGCGCCTCCGGTCGGGTCTGGCCGATGGCGGCGAGGCGCGGGCCGAGAGACAGGCGGTCCAAAGTCTCCAGGGGCAGGCTGACGAAGAGGCGGATGCGATGGCTCAGAATGCGGAACGCCTCCGCGAAAGCCGCCTCGATCTGAGCCTCGGACCCGGTCGCCGCGGCGGGGTCCGGGACCCCCCAATGGGCCGTGATCGGGTGTCCGGGCCAGACGGGACACACCTCGCCTGCGGCGTCGTCGCAGACCGTGATGACGAAATCGAGCCGGGGGGCGTCAGGCCTGGCGAAGTCTTCCCAGGACTTCGAGCGGAAGTCCGAGGCCGCGAAGCCGAGCCTCTGGACGAGCGCCAGCGCGCGCGGGTTGACCCGTCCCGTGGGCATGGAGCCGGCGGAGAAGGCGCGGAACCACCCGTCTCCTTCGCGGTTCAGCAGGGCCTCCGCGAGGATCGAACGCGCCGAATTGCCCGTGCACAGGAAGAGGACGTTGAACACGAGATCCGTCATGGCCCCGCCTCAGACCGTCGCGCCTTCGGCGGCGCAGGCCCGGCTGGCGAGCTGGGCCAGGGGCGCGCAGATCCGCGCCTCGCCGCCGCAGCAATCCTCCATCAGAAACGCGATGAGCTCACGGGTCTGGTCATAGTCCGCCCGATAGAGGATCGAGCGGCCCTCGCGGCGCGAGCGGGTCAAACCGGCGGCATTCAAGATGCCGAGGTGCGCCGAGAGCGTGTTGGCGAGCATGCCGGTATGGCGGGCGATCTCCCCGGCGGCGAGGCCGCCGGGGCCCGCGCGCACGAGAAGACGAAAAGCGTTCAGTCGTCCTTCGTGGGCCAGAGCGCTCAAGGCGCCGACGGCGTCAGACGTCTGCATGATCGACCTCCCCATTTCCACAGTCGGGCTCAAGGGCCGGAGCCTGATTTCTATATTTCACGAAATATCGAATTATCCAAGGCGCCACTCGGGAGCGCCAAAGCCCCCCCGGCTCCGTTCCTTGGATCGGCGCCTCCCCCCTTCCGCTGGCCCTCCCTCCACGGGGGCCCGCCCACCGGCGGGAGACTGGCGCGGCTCCGTGAAAGCCTGATGACGCCTGGGGCGCTGGCCTCCCCTCAGTCCCCTTCGCCTCGCCGGGCCAGGAGGAGGCCGGCGGCGATGAGCAGGGCCCCGACGGCCGCCAGGCCCACCAGGATCACATTGGCGGAGGGGTCGGATTGATCGTCCGCCACGCAAAAGACGACCAGGGACGCGGGAATCAGTACGGCGACGGCGAGCGCAAGGCGACGCCTGGAGCGATTGGACACGCGAAAAGTCTCACCCAGATGAAACCTTCGAAAGCGAAGGTTGATGTCTAGGCCGTGCCGGCGACCCGTCCCCATTGCGATCGCCCTGTTCCCCGCCGAAGCGATCGCAAATGAGACGCTATCGCAAAAATTCAAAAAATCCAGGGCCTATTTTCCCGCCGACGCGGAGTCGGAGGGAACCTGTCCGATGAGCCGGGGTGAGGGGCGGCCGGGCGACAGGGGGGGCGAACCTGAACAACAGGCAACCGGCTCTATTCAGGCCGTTGTCATGTCGCCTCTGATTATCTCCCCTCATCCGACGACGGAGACCTTCAATTTCCGCCGAAGGAAAGTCCACCGGGCCCAGGCTCAAGCCGGGCGTTTCTTTTGGAGTTGAAGGTCATGAAGTCGAATGTCGTCGCCGCCGTTCTCGCCGGGGTCATGGGATTGACTGTCGCGAGCGCGTCTTTTGCTCAAACTGTTGCTCCCCTGCCCGGCCATCCGCGGGTGAATCAGGTCGATGCGCGTCTCGCCCACCAGCAGGCGCGGGTCCAGGCCGGCGTCGCCAAGGGCCAGATCACGGCCCGCCAGGCGGCTCGCGACACCCGGCGCGAGGATCGCGTGGCGACCCATCTCGCCCGCAACGCCGCGCATCATAACGGCCACATCACCAAGGTGGCCCAGCGCAGGATGAACCGCGCCCTGAACCGCAACAGCCGGGCCATCCGCAACCAGCGCGCCTGAACCCACGAACCTCAGTCAACGCGTCTGAGCCGGGTCGCCCGACCGGGTCCCTCTCGGCGCGGAAGGCCGCCCCCTCTCCTCTCCGGGGGGCGGCCTTCACCTTTGTGCGAGACCGATCCGGCCAGGCGCCGCCCCCGGGAGGCCGGCCCCACAGCGCCGGACCTTGCCCGACGCTCAGTCCATGAGCCCCTTGCCGGAGAGGATCTTCTGGACACAGGCTTCGATGCGCGCCTCGCGGGTCCTCGCCTGCTTGGCTCCGCCAAAATGCAGCAGGTAGTAGCGACGCCGACCGGGAGTCAGCCGGGCGAAGGCGCTCGCCAGGTCCGGATCGGCCTTCAGTCGGGCGCTCCATTCCGCCGGCGCGGGCGGATCGGCGCGGCCTCCCTTCTCCACCTGACGCCCGGCGCGCTCCATCTCTGTCGCCTGGGCGATGGCCGCTGTGATCCGCGCCGTGGCGGCCTCAATCTCGGCCAGGGATCGGAACCGCATCTGGCGCGAGGCGTGGACGTTCTGGGTCTGCCGGATCAAGGCGCCATCGGCGTTGTCAAGGAGAGCGCCCTTGAAGAACAGAAGGGCGACATAGTCCTTGAAGGCGTGGATCAGCACCACATTGGCGCCATTCAGCGTATAGCAGGGCCAGCGCCACTTGACCCTCTCCTCCAGTTCGCTCGCCAGGGCCAGGGATCGAAGCGCGGCGAGTTCGGGCGCCCACCTCCTGAGGCCCGCCAGGATGGGGGCGACAGCGGGGTCGGCGGAAGCGGACGCCATGCCCGTCCCTACCGCACGAAATAGCCGTCGACGCGCCAGACTGCGCCTTCGCGAGAGAGGATGACCGTCTCCAGCGCCGCCTTCTTGTTGGCGAACGCCGTGCGATAGGTGATGATGTCATAGTCTCCGTCCGGCGCCCCGGGCAGGCTGGTTGTGCCCTCTTCGCTGATGAAGGTCCGCGACGCCACGCCGCCCATGCTCAGGCGCACGGCGCCGATCCTCTGGCTCCAGTCCTGCGACGCCATGGCGGTGCGGAACAGCGTTCCCGCCTGAGACCAGCTCTGGGCATAGCGTCCAGCGTCGACCTGAGAGAGCCAGACCAGGGCTGCATCCCGCGCCGGGACCGCCATCGCCGCGAGAGCCAGCGACGGCCACAGCGCCAGGGCGATCAGTCCTGCTGCCTTCAAATCCTGGTCTCCCGTTGGCGCGGCGCCCGCGCGGTCCCGCGCTGCGCGGTGACCTTGCCCAGTCGGGCCGGCGAAATCCAGCCGGGAATCGCAGCGCGGCTGGCCTCCCGCGGCAAGTCGTGAAAGTCTGGAGCCGCCTCGCCCCCTTAGCGCCGCCTCTCGCCTCATGCTGTTGCCGCCTCCCCTCGCCGCCCATGCCGTTCAGCGCACCTTGCTCCTGATCCTGGATCTGGGGGGGACGGCCGCCTTCGCCGTCAGCGGCGCCATGGCCGGCGTCAAGCGCGGCCTCGATGTGTTCGGCGTTCTCGTCGTCGCCTTCGTCGCCTCCAGCCTCGGCGGCGTCACGCGGGATGTGCTCATCGGCGCCGTCCCGCCGGCGGCCCTGGTCGACTGGCGCTATCTGGCCGTCTCCGCAGCCATGGGTCTGGCCGCCTTCTTCTGGTCGCCGCTGGTCGCGCGCCTGTCGAACCCGGTGCGTCTGCTGGACGCCATGGGTCTGGGATTCTTCGCCGTCGCCGGAGCGCAGAAGGCCCTCGCCTATGGGCTGAGCCCGCTCATGGCCGCGCTTCTGGGCATGGTCACGGGGATCGGAGGCGGCGTCGCCCGGGATGTCCTTCTGGCCGAGGTCCCCGCCGTCCTGCGCTCGGACCTCTATGCCCTGGCGGCTCTGGCCGGCGCGGCCGTGGTGGTCGTCGGGGCCCGGCTACACGCTCCCAGCGTGGCCTGCGCCATCGCCGGCGGCCTGCTCTGCTTCAGTCTGCGCGTGCTCGCCATTCGCCAGGGCTGGCGTCTGCCCCAGGCGGGCGAGCGGACGTGAGGGTTGGCGGCGCCTGTCGCCGCGGCCGAAAGGCCTCTCCTCAAGGCCCACAGCTCGCCACCCAGGCCGCCAGGGCCGCGGTCTGCTGAGGCTTCGCCCTTGGGGGGCCTGGGCGCAGGGCTTTGAGCGTCGCCGAGATCTCGCTGGGGGTGAGCCCAAGGACCGCCTCGGCCAGGTCGAAGAGTCCCTTTTCATCCGGCTCCACGACCTTCACCCCCAGGCGATCGCAGGCGAACCGAAGAGCCTCGCGCACCGCCAGTCCGTCGGCTACGGCCGCATGCTCACGCCAGGCGAGGCCGTCATCGAGCCGATCCGAAATCCATCCCGACCGATTGACCAGCAGCCCCGCCGCCGCCGGCGCGCCGAAGTCGGACCGCAGGTCGCCCAGAGCCTCCGCCAGCGCCGCCTGCGCCAGGGCGTCCTGTCGGCGACGCCCCTCGGCGACGCTCGCCTCGGCGGAGGCCCTCCCCCCCCGGATCTCGAGAGACCTCGAAGGCGACGCCATAGGGTTCGAGGCTCAGCCGGTCGCCCGGCGCCGATGTGGCCAGGAAGCACGACCGGGCCAGACGACACCACCGGGCAGGACGCGGAC
>JAKBBV010000020.1 GCA_021808285.1 Pseudomonadota bacterium
TCGTCAGCGTGACCCCGCTGATGGCGTCGCCATTGGCGGTCACCAGACCCGTCTCGGTGAAAGCCGTCGCGCCAAGGTTCGCCGTGGTCCCATAGACCTTGGACTGATCGCTCGCCGTGATCGTCAGGGCCGCAGGGGTGATGGATCCCACCGCAGCCAACGCCTGAGTCGCCGCCAACGCGTAGTTGTTGGGATTTGTGGTGAGTGTGATCCCTGAGACGCCGACATTGAGCGCGGAGCCAACATCTGGCGACCCGAAAACCCCCGTCGCGAAGGCCAATGAGGCGGTATCGCGCACTCCATTGGCGTTCAGGAGCACCGAACTCAGAGTCAGGCTGCCGCCCGACCCAAGATCCTCAAGACCATCATAAACCTTGGAAACCGCACCACCCAGGATCGGCGTCAGGGTCGCCGCATAGCCATAAACCAGGTGATCTCCCGTCGGGACGGCCGAAGAGAAGCTTTGAGAGGAGAAATTGTAGGCGTCGTTATACCAGTTGACCCCCGTCAGGCCGCCGAGGCTGTCCACCGGAAGGGCCCCTGAGGCATTCGCGGCGACCTGACTGTAAACGGTGTAGCTGGAGCCTGCCCCGACCGTAAGCGCGCTGGCGCCAGCCGTGTTGGCGAAGGCGCCATTGGACGCGATCAGGATCGCACCGCCGGAGGTGATCGGATCCGTCAGGCTAATCCCACCCAGAGGATTGATGAGGCTGAACGCACCGCTGGATCTTATCGGCGCATCGACGGTGAATCCGCCTGCGGCGCTGGCTGTCAGACTCTCGGCCGGAGAGGTCATTTCCGCTGAGAGCGTTGCGAAGACGCCAGAACCAAAAGTCGCATTGAGGTCCGTGACGAGAGACGAGTAATTCGCCTCGGACGTACTGAGCTCGATGGTGTTGGTAACGACCGTCGGCAGGGTCAGGATGTTCGACGCCACGGCCCCAGCATCCGTGTAGGACACGGCGCTCGGTGAGGCGCTGACGCCTGCGGCGACGCTCTCGCCCAGCTTCACCCCGGTTGCTCCGAACGTTCCAGCGGGAACGATCAGATAGACAGATCCATCCGCGCCCACCGGGGTCGCGCCGCCGGTCAGCAGTTCGCCGGCCGCATACACCGAGACCGCGGAGCCTGCGGCGGCCGTCCCCACAATCGCCTGGACGCCCCCATGATAGAAACTGCCGAGATAGGGCAAAAGTCCCGCCGATCCGTTCACGATGCCGCCGGAGAAGGTCGCGCCGCCGCTGCTGAGGACCGCCGTCGAAAGCCCCATGGCCGCCAGGGCGCCTTGGCCGACGCCCGAAGCTTGGCCTGAGGTCTGGGTATCGAAAAAGACGTTGGTGGCGCTCGAGGCATACGCGCTGCTGACTTGTCCGACGACCCCGCCCACGAGACTGCCGGTCAGACCTGACACGGGGCCTGTGACCAGGACATTGCTCAGCGTCGCGCCCGCTGCGTAGCCGAACAGCCCCCCAACAGACGTCCGTCCGGTGGAGGCCCCGTAGAGGGAGACAGCGCCTGAAGCGACGATGTTCGAGGCCGTGACCCCATTGGCGTACCCGACGACGCCTCCCGCTTCCGAGCCCCCCGCCACCGCTCCGCTCACGGAGAGGTTGGTCAAAGTGGACGCTGTCGTCCCCCCAGTAATCTCGCCAACAAGCCCGCCGGCGACCGAACTCGTCACGGAAACGGAGCTGATGACATTCGCGATCGTCGCATACCGGGCGCGACCTACCAGAGCGCCAGCATTGTAACCGCCAGAGACCGAGCCTCCCGAAAGGACAAGGTCTCGGACAGTCGCATGATAGAGGTTCCCGATCAGACCGGCATAGGCGCCAGGCCCGGTGGGCTCGACAATCCGCAGGCCCGCCACGGTGTGGCCAAGTCCCTCTAATGTTCCGTAGGAAAGCGTGCTGATCGGAGCACGGCTGTAGGAGCTGGTGAGGCTCAGATTTTGAGCAAGTGCGTAGTGCGTCGGCGCGTAGGAAGAGCCGCTTGTAACCGAGCCTGTGAGATCGCTCGGCGAATAGAGCAGCGCATAGGACGCGCCATTGATGAACAAAGAACCGCCCTGCCCGGCCGTCGCTGAAGTTCCGTCGGCATTGTTGAAGGCGAGCGAGTCGCCGAGACCAAACGTCAGGCCGGTCCCCGCAACGCCCGCTGACGTATCGAAAGCCAGCGAGACCGCGACGGCGCCGTTGGCATTGATCGGAGCGTTTACCGCCAGCGCACCCCCCGACAGAAGGCTGAGCGCCCCGCCTGTCGCTATGGTGATTGGATTGGCGACGGTGATCTGAACCCCCGGCTCGGAGGCCACAAGAAGGCTGCCGCCCGCGACGGACTGATCGATTGTGAAGGAGGCGCCGGTCGCGAGGTAGCCGACGTTCGAGAGGTTGTTCAGCGTGGTTGCAGAGGCGTCCGACCCAGAGGCCACGGACTGGGCGGAGCGTTGAACCGAGGCGGCTGCGGGCGCCGCGGAAAGCGTGGCAGCGTTCGTGACCGCCGTCAGATATCCGCCATAGAGATTGACGCCCTGCTGCGCGGAATCGCCGCCCGAATAGGTCGAGGCCGCGAGCGTCGCGGAGGCGGTCCCTGTCGCACCCGCCACCGAGACCAGGAAGTTTGACCCTCCTTGAACATCTCCGGCCGGCAAAGCGATGTAATAATAGCCATTGGAGCCCGTCGTCGCCTGGCCCAGGCCCCCGCCTTGGTCCAGACTGACGGTGATGGCTCCGTTGGCGTTCGACGCCGCGATCGAAGCCCCCCCATTGAGGTAGGCCGTGCCCGAGATCGCCTCGACCCCATAGGGGAAAAGGGCCTTCAAATAGGGGTAGAGGCCGTGCACACCGCCGGCGAAACCGGCGCCGAGCTGGCTCATGAACCCGTAGGCGTTGCTCTGAAGTTGGGCGGTCGTTAGACCTCGCTCGCCGTAACTGCCCGGGCCGTATCCACCCTGCGCGATTCCGGTGGTCTGCACATCCCAATAGCCTTTGGACACGGAAATTCCGTAGCCCTGCCCCACCAGGGCGCCGTATCCATATCCATGGCTTCCCGACGGATGGATCACAGCCCCGGTCGCCAGGACATTTGAGATCTGGCTAGATGTGCCGCCTCCGACCAGACCGCCCACCGCATAAGTCCCGGAAACCGCGCCGGTGGCCATGGCGTTCTGGAGGGTCGCGGCTTTAACGCTGCCGACTAATCCGCCCACGTAGCGGTATCCCGATACGGCGCCTGTAGCCATGGCGTTCTCGACGGTAGAAGCGTTGGCGTAGCCAACCAACCCGCCCACCGAGGCGTAACCCGTCACCGTCCCGCTTGCCTTGGCGTTGCTGATCCGACTGGAACGCGCGTAGCCGACCAGGCCACCGACCAAATAGGCTCCCGGCGAGCCGCTGGCCCCAACTCCAGTCACATTCCCGGACGCGGAAACCGCGCTCATCGTCGTTTGGTAGGCATACCCGATTAGGCCTCCGACCTTGCTGGAGCCGACCACCGCGCCTGAGGCCTTGACACTAGAAAGCGTGGCGTTGAAAGCGCTTCCAACTAGACCGCCAACAGACGAGACGCCGGTGACAGGACCCGCAGCGATCGAGTCCGTGATGGCGACGGTGCTCGCGTAGCCAATCAGACCGCCGACTTCCGAATTGCCAGAGACCGATGCATAACTCTTAGACGAGTTGATCGAGGCCGCGCCGACCGTATAACCTTCGCTGACGCCGACTAGGCCGCCAACAGCGCTCTGGCCCTGAACATTCCCAAAACTCGAACTATTTAGTATCGAGAGATTGTAAGCTTGCCCGACCAGGCCGCCGACAGCATTGACGCCCGAAACCGAACCATAGAAACTGCTGGACTCAACCCGACCGCCGCGGACGTCGCCAACAAGGCCGCCGACGGAGTTCCCGCCCGTCACAGTCGAGTAACTCGACGACGCGGTCACGAGCCCTCCCCGCATCGCGCCAATCAGACCACCCGCCGAACCTCCCGACTGCTGCGTGGACACGCCCCCATAACTCCTGTCGGCGTTGAATGTGCTGTAGCTGGCGGCGCCGGCGAGAGCGCCAACCTGGGACTGTCCGTAGACCTGAACGTAAGACGCCACATTCACGACAGTGGCGTGGGAAACCGAACCCGCGAGGCCACCGACCTGAGAGGCCCCCGAAACCGAGCCGCTCAGACTCAGATCTCGAACAACAGTCGAGGACGACGATGAATTCTGAGAGCCAAGCGAGCCAAAGAGGCCGACATTGCCTGCTGTGGGCGCACTTATGGCGATTCCGGAGATCGTGTGTCCGAGCCCCTCCAGGGTTCCATAGAAACCGCCGATGATCGAGCCGGAATATGTCCCGCTGAAGCCCAGGTTTTGGGCCAGGGCGAAGCGTCCGCTGGAGCCGTTCAAGGTCGCGAGTGCGCCGGGAGTGTAGAGAAGAGTATAGGCAGACCCGTTGATTGTCAGCTGACCGCCTTGGTCCGAGGTTGCCGCCGCGCCCGTGCTGGTATCGAAACTGATCGAATCCACGCCCTGGAGCGTCATTCCCTGGCCGCTTGAGCCCGCTGCAGGGTTGAAGGCCAGGGCGAGGGCCCCTGCCCCGTCAACGGAGACCGGCGCGTCAACATAAAGAGCGCCGCCCGAGATGAGGGACAGGCTCCCACCGCTTGGGACCGTGAGGGCATACTCTACGTTGAGATCGACTCCACCTGCGGTCTCGACGAGAGTATTTGTGCTCAGAGGCTGCGTATCGATTATGAAATACGGACCTATCGCCTGATAGCCCGTCTGGCTCAGGCCACGGATGACGCTGGCCGCAAAGGTGTCAGAACCGGCGGCCATCAGCGCCGCGGACTGGAATGAGGCGAGATCAGCGGACGAGGCGGCGCCTTGCAGGGCGGAAAGCGACAACGCCGTGGTGGGGCCCATCAGATATCCGCCAAACAGATTCATCGCCGACTGGCTCGAATCTCCCCCGGTATAGGTCGAGCTGGCCAGAGCGGCGGCGCCCACCGCGCCGGTGACATTGTTGCTCGCCGTGGACACCACGAAAGTCTCGCCGCCCGCGATCGCACCCGCTGGCAAGGCGATGTAGTAATAGCCGTTTGCTCCAGCATTCGCCTGGGCGACCTGCTGCCCTCCCGCGTCCAGGCCCACCGAGACCAGTCCAAGGGCGGACGAGCCGGAGGGGGTGAAGCCGGCGTCGGCATACACCGTCCCCGATATGGCCTCCACGCCGCCGGGGTAGAAGCTCTTCAGGTAGGGATAGAGGCCGCCGTCGCCGCCGCCGAACGCCGCGCCCAATGGATGGTTGCTAAAGGTTAGATTGGACGGACCGTAATAACCGAAAGTCGGAACGTAGGCGCTAAACCCATTTTGCAGACTTGCGGTGGAATAGCCCGCACCGATGCTGCTGCGCTGCCCCGTGGTTTGGGAATCGAAGAACGTCGACGTCGCGCGGATCGATCTGGCTGATCCGACCACCGCCCCATAAAGCCCCCCGTCATAGGTGTGTGCGGTAGGCCCCACCGACACCGAGCCGGTCACCAGAACGTTTATCAGCTGGCTGTTCGACCCGCGCCCGATGAGCCCGCCGATCGGTCCGGTCACGCCATAGACGGCGACCGAGGAAACGACATTTGAGACAGTAAAGCCGGAGCCAGCCCCGATGAGCCCGCCCACATGATCGTGCCCATAGACCGCACCGGTTGCCGTGACGTTACGGACCGCGCTGGCCCCGCTGCCGCCGTAGTAAACGGCGCCAATCAGTCCGCCGACATAACTGCCGCCTCGCACCACGGCCGAACTGGCAATGTTGTAGATTTTCGAGGCGTAGACCCGACCGGCGAGGGAACCCACATAGCCGCTGGAGCTCGTCACCTGGAGGCCTGAAAGAACGAGGTCGCGCACAGTCGCGCCCTTGATATAGCCGAAAAGGCCCGTCGGTTGGCTCGATCCGCTGGCGTTGATCGTCAGGCCAGACACCGTATGGCCGAGGCCTTCGAAGGTTCCATAGAAGCTTGGAACAACGGACGTCGTATAGGACCCCAGCGGCAGATCATGGGCCAGCGCCACATCGCCGGCCTGCCCGCTCAGCCCCACGACATCGCTAGCGGAGTATAGCAGATTGTAGGAGGCGCCGTTGATGACCAGGTTCTGCCCGGCCACCGCCGCAGATGCCGTGGAGCCGTCCGCGTTGTTGAATGATAGCGTGTCGCCAAGACCAAAAGTCATGCCGGTCCCGGCGCCGCCCGCCGACGGATTGAATCCCAGGCGCACCGACCCGGCCCCGTTGACCGAAATCGGCGCATTGATGGCGACGGCGTCGCCGGACAGGAGATCAAGGCTCTGCCCTGCCGTCACGGTCAGCGGGGCGCTGACAATGATCGGCGTTCCAAGCTCGGACGCGACGAACAGCCCGGCGCCGGAGAGGCCCTGGTCGATCGTGAAGCTGGCGCCCTGAGCGAGGAGGCCCACATTCGTGATGGCGTTGATCGCGGCCAGGGCCGCCGAATCGGCGCCGGCCGCAGCTTGAGCCGCGCTCTGAGAGGTCGCCAAACTCAATACCGGGGCCGAAGACAGGGTCGTCGCCGTCGTGCCGACCGTCAGATAGCCGCCGTAGAGGTTGATCCCTCGCTGCGACGAGTCGCCCGTGGCGGCGCCGGTGGCGCCGGCGAATACGGCGGCGTTCGACGTCGCCGAGGCGGTGCTGGCGGCCGTGTAGACGAGGAAATCAGATCCTCCAGCGAGCGTCCCCGCAGGAAGCGCGATGTAGTAGTAACCATTCGCCCCGATGCTGGCCTGGGCCACGGACTGGCCGGCTGCATCGAGCCCGACCATGGCCGGACTTGCGGCTCCGGCCCCGGCCAAGGTTGCCCCCGCATCTTGATAGGCGGCGCCCGATATGGCCTGCACACCGTGCGGGTAGAAGCTCGCCAGATAGGGATAGAGGCCGTTAGCGCCTCCGGCGAAGCCGGCGCCAAGCTGGCTCGTGAACCCGTAAGCGCTGCTCTGAAGTTGAGAGGTCGCATGGCCATAGCCATAATTTGAGCGGGAAAGGCCCGTGGTCTGGTCATCGAACAAGGCTTGGTAACCAGAAATCCCCTGCCCTCTGCCCACGACGCCACCGACATAGGCCCCCGACGACGAGACCTTCCCCGTGGCGAGCGCATAACTCAACGCGCCTGAGTTGATCTGGCCCACCAACCCGCCGACATAGTTGGAGCCGGAGACGGCGCCGGTGGCGATGACGTTCTGGATCTGCGAATAGTTCTGGGCCGCACCCACCAGCCCGCCGACATAGTTATGACCCGTCACGGTCCCAGACGCGCCGACATTGGCGAGACTGCCGCCGGAGAGAGATCCCACCAGTCCACCGACGGAATTGTGGCCGGTGACTGAGACTGTGCTGGCGACATTTTCTATGGAGGACTGATTGGAATATCCGACCAGGGTCCCGGTCGCGTCGTAACCCGCGACCCTCCCGCCCACCAGAAGCAGGTCCCTTACCGTCGCCGAGGTCAGCGTTCCGAAGAGACCAACCTGCGAGACCGTGGGCGCCGAGATTGTCAGGCCAGAGATCGCATGGCCGAGCCCCTCAAATATTCCGTTTGAGAAGGCGGCTATCACCGGGCCGGAATAGGTCTGGGCCGGGGTGAGGTTCTGAGCGACCGCGATATAGCCGGTGCTCACCGCACCCAGCTGGGTCGGCGAATAGATGAGCTGGTAGTTCGTCCCATTGATGTTGAGGGCCTGCCCCGTCACCGAGGAGGCTGCTGCGGAGCCATCCGCATTGTCGAAGCTCAGCGCATCCCCTAGGCCGAAGGTGAGGCCCGTCCCCGCCGGGCCCGCCAGGGCCCCGAACGCCAGGGCGACCGCGCCGGCGCCCTCGATGGCCACGGGCGCATTTACAGCTAGAGCGCCGCCGGACAGCAGACTGAGCGCGCCGCCTGAGGTGATGGTGATCGGTTGGGAGACCGTGATCGACCGACCCGAAGGCGTGGCGACGAGGAATCCGGAGCCGCTGTAGGCCTGATCGATCGCGAAGCCGTTGGACGCCAGATAACCCGGCGAGGTCAGACCTTGAATGATGGTGGAAGCGCTGAAGGACGCTAGATTTTCGGCGTCGAGCTGCAAGGTCTGGAGTGAGGGCGCCGCGGAAAGAGTCGTTGCGCTCGTGGAGCCCGTCAGGAATCCGCCGTAGAGGTTCACTCCGCCAAGCGCAAACTCACCGGAAGGTGTCGAGCCCTGATAGAAGGTCGCCGCTCCGACAGAGCCTGTGACGGCGTTGGGAGAGGTGAATGCCAAAAATTGGAAGTTCTGCCGAGGGGCATTAAATGACGGTAGCGTCACATAGTAATAGCCGTTGGCGCCCGTCTCGACTTGGCCGTCGCCATAGTAATTCACGAAGATCGGACCTGCAGATCCAGATCCGGCCGGCGTCGTCCCACCGTCTTTGAAGGCGACGCCCGAAATCGAGAGAACGCCATCAGGATAGAAACTTGTCAGATAGGGGTAGAGACCATTGGCGCCACCGGCGAAGCCGCCGCCTAACCCACTCGCCTGGCCCGACTGCAAAGCCGAAGTGGTCAGCGCAGTACCGCTCAGGACGGTCAGGTTTGGTCCAAGGATTTCCTGGCCAGTGGTTGCTGAGTCCGCATAGCTCGATGCTGAGGTGACCCCGCTGGACTGGCCGACGAGGCCGCCTGCGGACCCGCTGGTGGCGGCGACGTCCCCTGTCGCCAGGCCGCTTACAAGGGCGCTTTGAGTCGCATAACCAATGAGGCCGCCGACGCTGGCGACGCCGTCCACAGCGCCTGACGAAGCCGCATTGGCCAGATGCAAAGACGAGGCGCCGCCGATAATCCCGCCGACATCGTTCTGTCCCTGAACGAAGCCGGAGCTCATGACGTTCGCAACGCTCGTCGATGCCGTGGCGAGTCCGACCAGGCCTCCGGTATCGTTCGCGCCCGTGACATCAAAAGCGGTTCGAATGTTGGCGATGGCGGCGCCGCTGGCGAAACCCACCAGAGAGCCGGCGTCCGCCGATCCGCTCTTCACATAGCCAGAGTCCAGGGAGAGGTCCCGAATAACGCCGCCATTGACGACCCCGAAGAGTCCGGCCGGCGTCGAAGCGGAGGTCTGATTAATGCGAAGGTTTATATATTGGCCCATGCCTTCAAACGACCCGGAGAAGGTCGAAACCACGGCGCTGGAATAGACCGAACCGCCATTCAGGCCATGGGCGAGAGCATAGTTGCCCGACTTCCCGGAGATCCCGATAAGATCCGACATCGAATAGAGGAGCGTGTAGGGCGCGCCATTAATCGTCAATGACCCGCCCTGAGACGTCGACGTCTCTGATCCGGCCGACGTTTCAAATACGAGGAAGCCCCCGAGGCCAAAGGTCATCCCTGTGCCCGACGGGCCCGCTCCGGAGTTGTAGGCCAAGTCCACAGAGACCGCCCCGTCGGCAACGAGATATCCGTCGATGTTCAGTGCGTCTTTTGAGAGAAGGGCCAGGGTTCCGTTGTTGGCGATCTGGATAGAGATTCCCGATGAGACCGTGAGCGGGGCGCCAGCCGTCACCACCAACAGTCCGTTCGCGTTCAGGGATTGGTCCAGCGTGAATCCCCCGCCAAGGGCGATGATGCCCTGACTTGTGACCGCAGCGAGAAGGGGCGACGCCGCCGGATCGTTGACGGAGGCCGCGCCTGCCGCCGACTGGATCGAGCTGAAGGTCGGAAGCGCCGAATAGGCGGAAGCCGTCGTCGTGAGGCTGAGGAACCCGCCATAAACGTCCATTCCCGCCTGGACGCTGTCGCCTGTGGCGGAGCCTGTCGCCGCACTGAGGGTGGCGCCGCTGGCCGCCCCGGTGGCGCTGTTGGCCGCCGTATAGGCGAGGACGCTGGCCCCGTTGGCCACCGCGCCAGCGGGGAGCTCGATATAATAGTAGCCGTTCGCGCCTGTACTCGCCGAACCAACGAGCGATCCGCCCGAATCCAGGCCTACCGTCACCGCGCCCGCTGCGCCCGACGCCGCCGCCGTTCTCGAAGCGCCCTGATATGCGGTTCCGGCGAACGCCTCGACCCCCGCCGGGTAAAAACTCGCGAGGTAGGGATAGAGTCCGCCAGCCCCGCCGGCGAATGCGCCGCCTAGGTTCGCGGAGCCGCCCTGGAGCAGGGCGGTCGACAGACCGCTGGCCCCCAGAGCTCCCCCGGACGTCTGCCCTGTGGTCGCGGTATCCCAGACCGCGTTGGTCACCGCGACAGGGTCATTAGGCGGACCGCTGGGATTGGTCACGTAGCCGTAGCCGCCGACCAGGCCCCCAGTCGAAGACGTTCCCGCCACACTCCCGCGGGACATCACATTGTTAAGGGTGAGGGTCGTCAGATAAGAGCCGTTCGTCGCGAAGCCGACCACGCCGCCCACATATTGGGCCCCGGAGACCGCGCCGGAAGCCGTTGCATCGTTGATCGTGAGGGTGTTGGCGGCGCCCACCAGGCCACCTACCTTGCTCGCCCCGCTGACAGCGCCGGAGGCCATGACATTGGTCAGGCTCGTCTGCCCAAGGGCGTAGCCGACCAGTCCGCCGACATCAGAGCCGCCGGACACGGTCGCGGAGCTGGCTACGTTCTCGATCGTCGCGCCGACAGCCTTGCCCGCTAGGGCGCCGACATAGCTGACCGACCCGCCCACGACCGAACCACCAGCCAGGATGAGGTCGCGAACCGTGGCGCCCGAGAGGGAGCCGAACAGGCCCGAATTGCCGGCCGTCGCCCCCGACACGGCAAGATTGTTGATGGTATGACCCAGACCTTCAAAAGTCCCATAGAACTGGCCGACGATCGATCCTGACGTCGAAGTCGCCGAGCCGAGATCATGGGCCAGGGCGTAGGCTCCGTGTCCGGCGTTGAGCCCTGATAGGGCTGCCGCGCTATAGACCAGCCCGTAGTTGACTCCATTGATCGTCAGGGCCTGACCGCTCACCGCGGCGACAGCGGCTGAACCGTCGGCATTGTTGAACGAGATCGAGTCGCCCAGCCCGAAGGTCATGCCCGTTCCGGCCGGGCCGGCGGAGTGGCTGTAGCCCAGCGTGACGGCGACAGCGCCGTCCGCCGCGATGGGAGCATCGATGGCGAGCGCGCCGCCGAACGCCAGGGTCAATGCCCCGCCGCTCGTGACGGTTACCGGCGCGGCGACTGTGAGCGGAACTCCCGAGCCCGTCTCGATAAAGAGACCCGCCCCGCTGAAGCTCTGGTCGACGGTGAAGCTCGCTCCGGTGGCGATATAGCCTACGCCGGTCAGGCTGGAGAGGACACCCGCAGGCCCAACCAGGTTGCCGGCGGCGGCGGCGGCCGTGGCCTGCATCGACGACGCCGAAGGCGCCGTCGACAGGTTGAGAGCGGAAGTCTGAGTGGCGAGGAAGCCCCCGATCAAGCTCAAGCCGGACTGAGCGCTGCTTGCGCCGAAGACCCCGAGCGCCGCCGCATTCTGTGTCCCGAGCGTCGCGTTGGCCGCCGTATCCACAAGGAAGCTCGAGCCGCTGGACAGCGACCCCGCGGGCATCTGGATGTAATAGTAGCCATTGGCGCCGGTGACAGCTTGGCCCAGCAGGTCCCCGTTGGCCTCCAGGAAGATATCCACGGCCCCGTTCACTCCAGAGGCTGCCGTCGCCCCTCCGGCGGTCTGATAGGCGACGCCGGAAACGGCCTGAACGCCGGTGGGATAGACGCTCGCGAGATACGGATAGAGCCCGCTCGCCCCGCCGCCAAAGGCGCCCCCCAGAGCTGCGGCGAATCCGCCGCCGTCATTCTGAATGTTCGCTGTCGAAAGCCCAACGCCACCGCCGGCGCTGGTGGCGGCGCCAGTGGTCTTGTCCCAGTAACCATGCGTCACCACAGGCGCGAAACCGGCGGCGTAGGCCCCCACAAGACCGCCGACCGAGCTTGCGCTGGCGACTGTCGCCCCTGTGGCGACGGCGGAGGTCAAGGTGACGGGGTCGCCGGCATAGCCCACCAGCCCCCCAACGGCCGCGGAGCCGGTGACGAGACCCGAGCTTACGACATTAGTCAGGGTCGATGCGTTGCCCCGGCCGATCAGGCCGCCGACGTCGGTTCCTCCCTTCACGACCCCCGAGGCCATCACGTTGCTAAAGGTGGAGCCGCTATCCAGACCGATCAGCCCGCCGACCGCTTGCCCACCCGTCACATAGGCGCCTGTTGAGACCACATTCTCGATGTGTGAGGATTTTGAATAGCCCGCGACGACGCCGACATTGCTGTAGGCGGCCGATGAAACCGCAGCCCCACTGAACACCAGATCTCTGATCGTTGCGCTGGCGGTATATCCGAAGAAACCGGAGTGTGCCCCTGGGGTCGGTGTGATGGACAGGCTGGAGATCGTATGACCCAGCCCCTCGAAGGTCCCGGCGAAGAACGGAATGACATCGCCAGCATAGCCCGACGGCGGGGTAAAATTGCCCGCCAGGGCAAAGGCCCCTGACGACCCCGACATCGCTTGCAGGTCCCCAAGGCCATGCACCAGGGCATAGTTGAGGCCGTTAATGGTCAGGCTCTGCCCCGACACGGCGACTGTCGCCGCCGTTCCGTCCGCATTGGTGAGACTGAGCGAGTTGCCCAGACCGAAGGTCATGCCCGTCCCCGCAGCGCCCGCGGTTGGGCTGAAGGTCAGGGCTACGGCCACGCCGCCATTGGCGGCGATCGGCGCATCCACCGTCAGCGCACCGCTGGAGAAGAGGCTGAGGGTTCCGCCGCTGCTGATGGTGACCGGTTGGGCGACGGTGATCGCCCCGCCGCCCAGGGTTGCGACAATGAGATGGGAGCCGGACACGGCCTGGTCGATGGTGAAGGCGCCCGAGGCGAGGTAGCCGGCATTGGGGGCGACGGTGGAAACCACGGAGGCGGTGGTGGAGTCCGTCCCCGCGGCAGCTGTGGCGGCGGTAGCGACCGACGCCGCGGATGGCGCCTGAGAGAGCGCCGTCGCGGACGTCGCCTGCATCAGGGCTCCGGAATAGAGGTTCATCCCCGACTGAGCGCCGTCGCCAGGGCCCACATAGGACGAGGCGGCAAGGGTCGCCGCGTTCGCCGCTCCGCTAGACGCATTGGCCGAGGTTGAGACCAGCACGCTCGCGCCATTGGCGATCGTCCCCGCTGGCAGCGTGATGTAATAGGAGCCGTCGGCGCCCGTGGCCGACTGACCGGCCAGAGCGCCATTGGCGTCGAGGCTCACCATGACCGGTTGAGAGCCGCTCGAACCCACGGTCGAGGCGCCGTTGCTCTGGTAAACAATGCCCGAGATCGCTTCGACCCCGTTCGCATAGACAGAGTTGAGATAGGGGAAGAGCCCGTTCGCGCCGCCGCCGAAGGCGCCGCCAAGGGTTGCGGCGGACTGAAGGCTCGCCGTAGAGAGCCCCATACCTGCGCCGGCCGCGTCGCCGGCCTGACCCGTGGTCTGAGAATCCCAGAGCGCGCTGCTCGCCGAAACCGTTGCGCCGGACACCGCCCCGATAAGACCGCCCGCCGCGCCCGAGGCGTTGACCTCTCCCCGCGCGAGGACATTGGCGAGAATCAGAGTCGCTCCGGCTCCGGTATTGCCAGCGCCCTTGGAATAGCCGACCAGGCCCCCGACTGAGGAGGCTCCACTCACCGTGCCCGCCGCGATGGCGTTGGTCACCGAGGCGTATTCGCCCTCGCCAACCAGGCCGCCCACATTGCTCGCGCCGGTGACGGTCCCGGAGGACGCGGCGTTGGTCAGGGACGCGCGTGTGACCGTGGGGCTGGGCGTGGTCGCATACTGTCCCGCGAGCTTACCCACCAGCCCGCCCACGCCGGCCGCGCCTGATACATTGGCGGTGCTGAACAGATTGGCGAGCGTGGCGTTCTTGGCGTAGCCGGCCACCGCCCCGACGGAGTCGTAGGCGCCGCCGCTCACCGAACCGCCGTTCAGAACAAGGTCGCGTACCGTTGCTCCGGAGAGATATCCGAACAGCCCGACATTATTGGCGGTCGCGCCGGAGATATTCAGCCCACTGATGCTATGCCCGAGTCCCTCGAAGGTCCCGGAGAAGGTCGAGACCACCGAGCCCGAATAGGTTCCCGTCGGCGTCTGGCTCTGCGCCAGGGCGTAGTGGCCGGTCTTGCCGCTGATCCCGTTCAGATCGGACATGGTGAACAGGAGGTTGAACCCCTGACCGTTGATCGTCAGGGAGGCCGAGGTGCTGCTGGTGGCGACCGCGCCCGTGTAGGTGTCAAAATTGACCGCTCCGCCAAGCCCGAAAGTCAGACCTGTTCCTGCCGGACCCGCCGTCGGCGCATAGCCCAGACTCACGTCCACAAAACCGTCGAGGGTGATCTTTGCGTCGATCGCCAAGGCGTCTCCGGACACCAGGGCAAGATGTCCGCCGTTGCCGATCGTGACCGGCTGGGCGACGGTGATCGGCGCCCCAGATTGAGTCTTTACGAGCAGGCCGCCCCCGAAGGGCGAGGAGAACGCCTGGTCCAGAGTGAAACTGGCGCCGGTGGCGAGATAGCCAATCCCGTTGCTGTTGGTGAAGGCGCCGCTGTCGGTGCCTGCGAGGCCCTGAGCCTCAGCCTGGACGCTGGCCTGACTGGGCGCGGCCGACAGCGTCGTCGCCGAGGTGGAGACGGCCAGAAAGCCGCCATAGATATCCACGCCCGCCTGCGCTCCCGATCCGCCTGACAGGCTCACGGTCCCGATCACGCCGCCGGACGTCTCGCCGTTGGTTGTCGATCGAAGGCTCTCGGATGAGATGAGATAGCTCGCCC
Organism: Pseudomonadota bacterium; assembly: GCA_021808285.1. GTDB lineage: Bacteria > Pseudomonadota > Alphaproteobacteria > Caulobacterales > Caulobacteraceae > Acaudatibacter. Next base: position 14,797 of record JAKBBV010000020.1, read on the forward strand.
CCTGGGCCACCGCGCCCGCCGGCAGGGCGATATAATAGGAACCGTCCGCTCCCGCCGCCGCCTGGCTCAGCAATCCCCCTCCGGCGTCAAGGCTGACGAGTGTCGCACCGCTGGACCCGGATGGCGCCGTCGTGAGCTCCGGGTTCGAATAGCCCGTTCCGGAGAACGCCTCGACCCCTCCAGGATAGAAGCTCTGCAGGTAGGGATAGAGGCCGTTAGCGCCGCCGAAACCGCCGCCCAGGCTCGCCGCCCCGCCTTGAAGCTGCGCGGTGATCAGCCCGATCCCCCCGCCGACGCTGACGGAAAGTCCCGTGGTTGTCGTGTTCCAATAGGCGCCGCTCACCGTCGGTGAGGCGCCGCCATTACTCAAAAGGCCGATCAAACCGCCGGCGTTGGTAGCGACGGGCGTGCCGGTACCCGTCGTGGAACTGACATCGCCGATGGCCAGGGCGTCGGTCAGGCTCAGGGCGCCGTTGGCGTTGGTTTTCACCTCGCCGATCAGTCCGCCCGTGGCGTAATTCCCACTGAACCCGAAGGCGCGGACGGCCACCGCGGAGGTGACATCCGACATCGCGACATTGCCGGTAGCATAGCCCAGGAGACCGCCCACAGGGGCAAGGCCCTCCATGGAGCCCGAAACCATGAGGTTGCGAAGCGTGGCCGGCGACCCCGCCGTGCCGTAGGCGGTTCCGATCAGTCCGCCGACGTCCGACGCGCCGGTGACGTAGCCCGACGCGGACACGTTTTCGACCTTAGCCCCCGGCATAACCAAGCCGGCGAGCATTCCAACATCGAATTGGCCCTGCACCTTGGCCCCAGTCAGCACCAGGTCCCTGGCTGTCCCGCCGGACCCTATCTTGCCGAACAGGCCGACATAGGTGGCCCCAGTCGCACTGACGCTCAGCCCGGAGAGCGTATGGCCGAGCCCCTCGAACACGCCAGTGAAGGCGCTGATCGGCGACGCTGTATAGGCGGCCTGGAGCGTGCGGTTTCCGGTGAGGGCGTAATGACCGCTCTGGCCTAGGCCCGACAACGTCGAGCCTCCGTAGACCAGAGTAAAGGCCTGGCCGTTGATGATCAGGCTCTGACCGCTCACCAGCGTCGCGGCGACCGATCCGTCGGCGTTCTGGAAGCTCAGCGAGTCGCCGAGACCAAACGTCAAACCCGTGCCGGCGACGCCGCCCGTCGCGTTATAGTCGAGTGTCACCGCTCCGGCGCCGTTGATATCCACCGGCGCATTGATCGCCAGGGCGCCCCCTGATTCGAGCGCCAGGACCCCTCCGCTGGAGATTGTGAGCGGGGCCGCGACCGTGAGCGCCAGATTCGCCCCTGTCTCCACCAGAAGATCTGCCCCGGTGAAGCTCTGGTCGATGGTGAAGGCGCCTGTGGGAAGATAGCCGATCGCCGAGATGGCGCTGATAACCGCCTGGGACGCAGAATCATTGGCCGCGAGCGAAATCGCCGTGGATTGGACTGCGGCGAGAGTTGGCGCCGCAGAAAGGACCGCGGCGCTCGTCTGGGTGGCGAGGAACCCACCATAGAGAGCGAGCCCGGACTGAACGCCGTCCCCCGTGCCGCTATAGGTAGAGGACTCGATCAGTCCGGACGCAGCCATATGGGCGGCGCTGTTGGCCGGCGTCGACAAGAGGAAATTCGCGGCGTTGGCCAGGTATCCCGCCGGCAGGGCGAGGTAGAAACTGCCGTCGGCCCCGGTAGTCGCCGTGGAGACCAGAGAGCCTCCGACATCGAGGTTCACGATCACCGCGCCATTCGCGCCGGACCCCGCCGCGGTCTGGCCCACGTCCTGATAGGCGATGCCGGAAAGAGCCTCCACTCCGCCGGGATAGAAGCTTTTCAGATAGGGGAAGAGGCCGTTGGCGCCGCCGCCGAACCCTGTGCTGACGGTGACGCCGGACTGGAGCTGCGCCGTGGTCTTGCCGACGCCGCCGTCCACGCTGGTCGCCTGACCCGTCGTCGCCGTATCCCAGTAGCCGTGGCTGATCGTTACCGGGTTCGTCGGGGTGGGCGATCCCAGCTTCACATTGCCAAGGAGACCGCCTTGGGTCGTTCCGCTTGAGGCCGACACCGACCCGGTCGCCAGGGCGCCGGAAATCGAAAGATAGCCGCCGGTCGCCGACAGGGTGTTGTAACTGCCTCCAACGAGACCGCCTGCATAGGCGTGACCATAACCGCCCGTCGCCTTGACCGCCCCCGAAGCCGCGACATTGGTGAGATAGTTCCGGAAGATCGCCTCGCCGACGAGGCCGCCCGCCCATTGGGTCCCGGTGACCGAGCCCGTGGAGAAGGCGTTCTCGATGTGCGACGGGGCCACGCCACGACTGTCAGCGCCATAGCCCGTCATCTCGCCCACAAGACCTCCCGCGGCCGCGGAGCCGCGGGTGACGGTGATCGCCATGCCGATATTGGCGACATTATAGATAGAGGCGTTCAGCACCTGACCCGCGATCGCACCGGCGCCCACAGAGCCGCCGGTGACCGAGCCGCCGATCATCGTCACGTCACGCAGCGTCCCATTGGCGACGTAGCCGAACAGACCGAGCGCCGCATAGGTTGAGCTATTGACCTTGAGGCCCGTGATCGTGTGGCCCAGGCCTTCGAACACACCGTAGAACTTGGGCACGACGGCGTTGCCGTAACTATAGATAGGCGCCTGATCCTGAGCGAGGGCGTAGGCGCCGCTCTTGCCGTTGAGGGCCTGGAGCTGGGCCATGGTGTAGACCAGGCTGTAGCTCGTCCCATTGATGGTCAGGCTCTGGCCCGTCTGGCCCGAGGCGAAGGTGACGCTGTCGCCCAGGCCGAAGTCCAGGCCGCCGCCAAAACCCCCGTCATTGGTTTTTAGCACCAGCCCGCCGCCGCCGGTGATGCTGATCGGCGCATCGACGTGGATCGAGCGGTAGGCGTCAAGCGTCAGGGTCGCGCCGGACGACCAGGTCAGCGCCGAGGCGACGGTGATGCCGCCGTTGCCCGAAGTGCTCGTGGTTCCGTACCCTATCGGACCGGAGGCGGAGGTCTTTTCGGTGACGCTGGTGCCGGCGTTGAGCGCCGTGTCGATCGTCGTTGCCGCCGTCGAGTCGATAATAAGACTGACCGGATCGATGAGCCAGGTTCCGCCATGGGCGTTGATCAGGGCCTGGCCGAGGTCCAGCTTGCCGCCGCTGGTCTCGATCGTCCCGCCTGAACCGTTGGGGCCCTGGGCGTCCAGCGCCCCCTGGACCGTCGTCGTCCCGGTCTGGGAGACCAGGAAGATCTTGCCGCCCTTGCCCGACACACCCGTGGCGTCGATCGCCGCCCCCGGATTGCCCGCCAGAGCATAGATGTTGCCGTGCTGCGCCCGCAGCTCCACCGCCGCCGCCGCAATCGCCCCCTCATTGGTCAGGCCCGTCCCCGCCTCACCCAGCTGAACCGCGATCAGACCGCCGTCATCCGCCGTCGAATCCGTCAGAGTGACGATCGAACCCGCCGCCAGACCCACCGTCCCCGCCGCCGCCGTCAGCGTCCCCTGGTTCACCACCGTCTGGGCGATCAGGGCCACATTGCCCCCCAGCGACCCCACCTTGCCCAGATTGATCACACTGGCCGTCGACGGACCCCTGAACGTCAGAGGCCCCGAACCCAGAAACGCCTTGTCCGTCACATCCAGCGTCGTGGCGACAAAGGTCCCGCCGGTGTTCACCACACCGGTCTTGCCGATGATCACGCCGTTCGGATTGACGATATAAACCGTCCCCGTCGCCTGCAGCAGACCGTCAATGAAACTCGCGCTCGAACCGCTCACCCGGTTCAGCGTCGCCCCAGACCCATTGTTGAAATTGACCGTCGCCCCCTGGCCAATCGAGAACCCCTGCCAGGAAATGATCGCCTTCTGCGAACTCTGGGTCACCGTCAGGCTCGACCCCGAGGTCGAAATCCCCGCTACCCCGCTGGTCACCGTCCCGCCCGTCGGCAGCACCGGAGCCGCCACCGCAGAAACCGCCGTCAAACCAAACGCCGCACTGGTCAAAAGCGATGAGGTGAGAAGTCCACTCCGGAAGGTCGGCCGGCGAGCCATCATACCTTGCAGCTGAAACACGAACATCCCCCCGTCGGACCTACGCTTCACACGTTCGGCTCGACCAGAGCGGGAAACGCAGGCTTCCGAACACTAAACTACCTGAAACACATTGAACGTGAGCCTGGACGCCCGCAACACGATAGTCGCGAATTCGCCATAATTTCACACAGAGTAACATCGATGAGGCGACCCGCTTCGGCTCATCGCCGGTTGGCAGACGCCCGCAGCGGCGCGGGATTGGCCTCCGTCATCACCGGCGAAGGGGCAGAACATCGCCGAGCGGGGCGCGAAAGCGACGTTGGGCCAAGGCCATCACTCAATGTAGTTTGATGACCATGCTCGGTAGTTTGATGAACATCCTCGACGCTCCCCGAACTGGGGCGGACGGGGAAATGGTGCCTGGGGGCGGAATCGAACCACCGACACGCGGATTTTCAGTCCGCTGCTCTACCAACTGAGCTACCCAGGCGACCGAGTCGACGGGCGCCTTGATGAGGGCCGCGTCGGGGAGAGGCGTCTTTAAGAAGGCGAGGCGCGAATGTCCAGAACGGCGCGCGTCTATTCCTCCGCTTCGGCCGCAGGTCGGAGCGCCAGAGCCTGCGGATCGTCCTCGTCGGGCAGGTCGCCATCGATCCGGTAGCGCCCCGTCAACCATCGCTGCAGATCGATATCCCCGCACCTTTTCGAACAGAACGGCCGGTAGGCGGTCTCCCGCGGACGACCGCAGATCGGACACGAGCCCGCGCTCATACCGGGATCACCAGGAACGGGGCGCCGGCCCCGGGCCACTCGGCTCTCAGCGACAGCCGCCCGCCGAAACGTCGGTTGAGAAGAGGCAGAACCGGCTCCGCGCGGGTCGTGACTTCGGCCGGGGCAAGGCCAACGAAGCGTCCGCCCGGATCGGCCGCCGCCTCCCGCTCCAGGGCCCGGACAAGCCTCAGCGCCAGGGTTTCCGAGGACGGCTGGCCGTCGGCGCCGGCCAGACGCTCGATCGTCGGCCGCATCCGGCGCGGAACGGCTATCTCCAGGGCGCCAAAGCGACTGACCCCCGCCATAGCGACGCCGGGATTGTCTGGGGCGAAGGCCGCGCGCGCGGCGGCGAGCAGGGCCTGGGCGTCATGGCCCTGTCCGATCAGATCAATCACCACCAGCCCGCCAAGGCCTTTGAGTCGCAGGACGCGCGCCGCCTCCGCCAGGGCGGCGAGATTGGCCGATCTGGAGGCCTGCTTGGGCGTGGCCCCGCCGCGATCGCCAAGATCCACATCCACCGCCGTGAGCGCTCGAGTCGGCTCGACGCTGAGGGTTCCCCCTCCGGGAAGGGCGAACACGGTCTCGAACACCTCAGCTTCCGCCAGGTCGGCCGCGCCGCGCGCCGCCGAGCCCGTAACGATCCGGGCTTCCGGCGCCAGGCGCTGCAAACGCTCCTCAAGACTGGGGGGAGGCCGGAGGCAACGCGGCGCGCCTTGGCCCTCCCCCAAAAAGCGCACCGTCGGTCCTTTCTCGGCGCGGGCCTCGGCGCGAATCTCCACCTCCAAAGTCAGACCCTCCGTCAGCGGATGATCGACGCCATTGAGGTTCAAAATCCCGTCTGGTCCCTCACCCAGATCGAGGAAGGCCAGGCCCGCCCGCCGATCGAGCTTGCGCACCCGCGCGGCGACCACGGCTCCCAGGCTCTGAGATGGGATATCGCCGGTCCTGACGATCAGTAATCGCTCGGGCTTGCCGCCCAGGGTCGTCACACCTCGGGCCTCGCCGGGCGCCTCGTCCAGATAGGCTGCACGCTTCCCAGACATGGGCTCAGATTCTCCAGGGCGCACGGCCCAGTCCCACGAGGAGGTTCACTGTTTCGCGCAGGGGGAGCCCCACCACCGCGCTGTAGGACCCAGAGAGTTTCTCGACAAAGGCCCCGGCCAGACCCTGGATGCGATAGGCGCCGGCCACGCCGCGCCATTCCTCGCTGGCGATAAGGGCATCGCGCTCCTCCCCGGAAAGGCGCTTGAAGACTAGGCGGGTCTCAGCCAGGCGGCAGGCTTTCCGGCCATCCGGGGCGATGAGGGCCACGGCGGTGTGGACGCGGTGGGCGCGACCCGAGATCAAGTCCAGCATAACCCGGGCCTCCGCTGCATCGATGGGTTGGCCCAGCAGGCGACGTCCGATGCTGACAGAGGTGTCGGCGGCGAGGATATAAGCACCGGAGTGACGTTCGGCGACGCGCCGTGCCTTGGCCATGGCCAGCCGCGCCGCAAGGTCGCGGGAGCTCTCCTCCCTCTTCGGCGTCTCGTCCGTATCCGCCGGATCGATCGCATCGGGGAACACGCCGATCTGAGCCAGCAGGTCGCGCCGCCGCGGGCTCGCGCTGGCCAGGATGAGCGGCGGAGGTTGCGAGTGGGGCGAGGGCTGCGGCGGCAAAAAGGGCTTCCTTGGGCGCGCGGGTCGGCGCGGCGGCGACCTTATAGGGCGAGGCCGGATCGAGTCCCAGGGAGATGACGCCAGAGCCCCAAGACCGTCGCGGGGATTTCAAACGTCCGTTCGTCGGGCTTGAATGTCGCGGCGTCGCCTATAGGGTGGCGAGCCTACGATCCCTGTCGGGCAAGACCGGGGTAAGCCCCAAGACCGGAGTTGTGTATGACGAGCAAGCGATTCGAGGGCACGCGGGACTATGTCGCCACCGACGATCTGAAGATCGCCGTGAACGCGGCGATCGCGCTGGAGCGGCCGCTCCTGATCAAGGGCGAGCCCGGCACCGGCAAGACCGTGCTGGCCTATGAGATCGCCAAGGCCTTGGACGCCCCGCTTATCACCTGGCACATCAAGTCGACGACCAAAGCCATGCAGGGCCTCTACGAGTACGAGGCCGTCACCCGCCTGCGCGACAGCCAGTTGGGCGATGAGCGGGTGAAGGATGTCTCCAACTACATCAAGCGCGGCAAGCTCTGGGACGCCTTCGACGCCGAGGAACGACCTGTTCTCTTGATCGACGAGATCGACAAAGCCGATATCGAGTTCCCGAACGATCTCCTGCAGGAGCTCGATCGGATGGAATTCTATGTCTACGAAACCGACCAGACGATCCGCGCCAAGGTTCGTCCGGTGGTGATTATCACCTCGAACAACGAGAAGGAGCTCCCGGACGCCTTCCTGCGCCGCTGTTTCTTCCACTATATCCGCTTCCCCGACGACCAGACGATGCGAGAGATCATTGAGGTCCACTATCCGGGCATTAAACAGAAACTGGTCTCTGAAGCGCTGCGCATCTTCTACGACATGCGCAAGGTGCCGGGACTGAAGAAGAAGCCCTCGACATCAGAATTGCTCGACTGGCTGAAACTGCTGATGGTCGAGGACATCGACGACGAGGTCCTGCGTGAGCGCGACCCCACCAAGCTCATCCCTCCGCTGCACGGCGCGCTGCTAAAGAACGAGCAGGATCTGGCCCTATTCGAGCGCTTGGCTTTCCTCGCCCGCCGCGAGGGCTCCGGCGCGCGCCCCGGCCAGGGTTAGAGCGCTCCGGCCGAAAGCAAAGGGCCGGCGCCGGCGGCCTTACTGCGAATTCACTGGACCTTTGGGCGAGGTCTTGGAAACCTCTCGTCGCGGCCTCGGAGGCCGCAAGAGACAGGAGGGCTGACAATGAGGTCCCTGATCTTGGCGCTATGGGCGGGCTCCGCCCTCGGTCTGGCGCTCACCGGATGCGCTCCGCCTCCGCGTCATCATCGCGACGACGCCGAGCCCAAGGCGGTCACGGCGCTGGACTGCCCCGCTCGGCAGGGTGACCTCAGCCTGACCTCCAAGGCCGCGAACGCGACCTCCTGCGCCTACGCGGGTCCGGACGGGTCTCAGGTCAATCTTTCGCTCGTCCCTGTGGCAAACGGCGAGGCGGATGTGGCCCTGAAACCAATCGTCGCCAGCCTGACGGCGCAGATACCGCCGCTGCCGCCCCAGACAGCAGCCTCGCGCGACCAAAACGCCGACTGGAACGACGCCGGGAACTCGGGCGGGTCGGACGTGAACCTGCCCGGCATGCATGTGCACAAGGGCGCCGGGGGTGAGGCCGACGTAGATATCGCCGGCATCCATATCCGCGCTCACGGCGACGGCGGCGACGACTCCAACGGTCAGGCCAATGTGCAGATCGACGACGGCCATGGGCACGAGCAGGTCGTCGTCCAGGCTCACGACGGCGGCGCTCAAGTGGTCGTCTCGGGCGGCGGGCCCGGAGTGCGACGCGTTTTCATCCTCGCCTCAAAAACGCCAGGTCCGAACGGCTACCGCTTCGCCGGATATGTGGCGAGAGGACCGGACTCCGGCCCCCTGGTGGTGGCGCAGATGTTGGCCAGGACCAAGGAGGCGGACGACCTGAGGGGCGACGCCCGCGCGCTCGTGCGACTGAATACCGGAACCTGAGAAAACGACGTCCCGTCTGCGACCTCAGGCTCGGCCGATGCTGGAATAGGTGAAACCGCGGCGGCGCACGTCATCCGGCGGGTAGATGTTACGCAGATCGACCAGCACCGGCGCGCGCATCAGCCCCTTCACCCGATCCAGATCGAGGGCGCGGAACTGATCCCACTCCGTGACGATAACCAGGGCGTCGGCCCCTGCCGCGACCTCATAGGGGCCCTCGGCGAAGGCGACCTCTGGGAACAGCCCACGCGCCTCATGCGCCTCGGGATCGTACGCCCGAAGCCGGCAGCCCGCCCCAAGCAGAGAGGGAATGATGTCAAGCGCCGGCGCATCGCGCATGTCGTCGGTATTAGGCTTGAAGGCGAGACCCAGAACCCCGATCACCGCCCCCTCTGGAGAGCGTCCCAGGGCGGCGAGGACCCGCTCCGCCATGGCCTTCTTGCGCGCCTCGTTCACCGCGACAGTGGTTTCCACGAGCCGCACCGGCGAGGCGAGGTCCCGCGCCGTGCGCACCAGGGCCAGGGTGTCCTTGGGAAAACATGACCCGCCATAGCCGGGGCCGGCGTTCAGGAATTTGGGACCGATCCGATTATCCAGACCAATGCCTCGGGCCACCTGCTGTACGTCGGCGCCCGCCTTCTCACACAGATCGGCGATCTCGTTGATGAAGGTCACCTTCATGGCGAGGAAGGCGTTGGCGGCGTATTTGGTCAGTTCGGCCGTGCGCCGGGAGGTGAACAGGATCGGCGTCTCATTGAGAAACAGCGGCCGATAGATCTCGCTCATGATCGGACGGGCGCGCTCGTCCTCCAGGCCCACCACCACGCGATCAGGCCGTTTGAAGTCGTCGATGGCCGCGCCCTCGCGCAGGAACTCGGGGTTGGAGACCACCGCGAAATCGCCATTGGGTCGGACTCGCCGCAAGATGGCTTCGATCTCATCGCCCGTGCCCACAGGCACGGTCGACTTGGTGACCACAACCGTGAACCCGCGCGCCTGGCGGCCGATCTCCTCGGTCGCGGCATGGACAAAGGAGAGGTCGGCATGGCCGTCGCCCCGGCGCGAGGGCGTCCCCACAGCGATGAAAACGGCATCGGCCTCGCCCAGGGCGCCCGGGTCATCGCAGGCGAAGGACAGCCTTCCCGCCTCGACATTGCGCTTCACCAGGTCGTCCAGGCCCGGTTCGAAAATCGGCATGACGCCCGCGCGCAGACGGTCGATCTTGCCCGGGTCCTTGTCGAGACAGGTCACGGTGTGACCGAAATCGGCGAAACAGGCCCCCGAGACGAGGCCCACATAGCCGGCGCCGATCATCACAACCCGCATATCGATCCCGCCCCGGCTCGCTCGCAAAGGGCCGATCGGCCCGGTTCGCGCGGCCTATGCCAAATGCGAACCATCAGTGCGAGATGAAAAGCGAGGGAGCCTCGGCTTGCAGGAAGCTGCGCGTGGTGCCTCCGAAGATGAACTCCTGCAGACGGGTATGGCCGAAGGCGCCGGCCACCAGAAGGTCGGCGCTCAACGCCTTGGCTTCCCGGATCAGGGCCGGTCCTGGATCTCCACCCCCCGCCACCATCGTGATCCGCGCGGTCACGCCGCGCGCCGAGAAGAACGCCGCCAGGGCCTTGGGGTCAGAACGGCGGGCCGAGGCCGCAGGTGCGTTGAGAATCACCACCTCCCGCGCCTTTTGCAGCAGTGGAATGGCGGTGCGCGCGGCGCGGCTGGCCTCCTTGCCCCCATCCCAGGCGACGGCGACGACGCCCTCGGCGCGGAAGCCGTTGCGCACCACCAAGGTCGGCCGTTGCTCCCCAGCGACGATCTGCTGAAAGACGGCGGCCAGCGCGCCGCGGCCTCGCGCCGCCTGATCGTCGAACACCACCAGATCAGACAGGCGCCCCTCCATAGCCAGGGCGGCCCAGACAGGTGAGGTGAGACCGACGAAGGCGGTCCGGTGATAACCGCAGGCGGCGACACTCCCCTGAGCCGCCGCCTGGCCCGCCGCCGCGGCTTCACGCAGACTGTCAAGCGCGGCGGGCTGGACGCCGCCCATATAGCCATCCCCTACCCAGGGCATCAGATCGGACACATCGGGCGGCGCGTAGACGGCGGCCAGCTCCGCCGCGAAAAGGCCGGCGACCTCAGCGCCGGCGCCCAAGGCGCGGGCGTCCCCGTCGCCGCCGCTCAGCGGAACCATGATTCTGGCCCAGTCCATCAGCGCGTCTCCCTCCCGTCCCGCCCTCGTGCGGGAGCCTGAAGCGCAGTCCCTTTCCGCATCCCAAGTCAAGATGGCGAGAAACCGATCCCTGGCCTCATCGCGCGCGCTTATTGAGGCGATCCCGCGCCGAGCGCTATGATCCCGCGCAATACCGCTTAGAAGGAACTCGCATGGATTTCGCCGACAAGCTCGATCGCGCCTGGTCCGTCTCGGCAGGCATGCTGTGTGTCGGCCTTGACCCGGTGATCGAACGCATGCCGGCGGACTGCGCTCGAGATCCACGACCGGTGCTCGCCTTCAATCGCATGATCATCGACGCGGTGGGCGATCTGGTCTGCGCCTTCAAGCCCCAATTCGCCCATCACGCGGCCGTTGGCGCGGAGGCCGATTTGGCAGAGTCCATCGCCTATGCCCGAGCCAAGGCGCCGCACGCGGTGATCATCCTCGACGCCAAGCGCGGCGACATCGGCACGACCGCACAGATGTACGCTCGCGAAGCTTTCGAACGTTACGATGCCGATGCGGTGACCGTGAACCCCTATATGGGCGACGACACCGTCTATCCCTTCCTGACCCGACCCGATCGCGGCGCGCTCATCCTTTGCCGCACGAGCAATCCCGATGCCCGGCGTGTGCAGGGGATCGAGGTCGACGGTGAACCGCTTTTCGTCGCGATCGCGCGGCGGGCCGAGACGGTGTGGAACGCCAAGCGCAACTGCATGCTGGTCGTCGGGGCGACCGATATGACCGATCTCTCTCGCGTCCGCGCCGCCGCCCCCAACCTCGCTCTGCTCAACCCGGGGGTCGGGGCCCAGGGGGGGTCCGCGGTCGACGCGAGAACTCACGGCGCCCGTGCCGATGGCCGAGGCCTGGTTGTCTCCGCCTCACGCTCGGTGATCGAGGCCGGCGGACCGGATCAGATCCGGGAGGCCGCTCGCCAGCTACGAGAGGAACTTCGCCTGGGGGCGCCGGTCGCCCGCGCCCCGGCCTGAAAGAGGGATCAGCCGGGCTAGAGCGAATTTCGCGCTGAGGGAATCGCTACGGACATCGCCATTCGCTCTAGATTCAATCGTTTACGCGCCGTCTGACCGCCCAGACAGTTTCCATCTGGTCGGACGGCGCTCTAGCTCGGACGGATCAGCGGCACGTCTGGGTCTGGTGATGATGAACGGTCACGGTCTGGCAGAGCTGGGCGTGGCGACGGTGCGCGCTCGCGGTCTTGGCGTGGTGGGCCTTGCTGTGGTGGACGCCCGGGGTGTGGCGGCGGTGATGGCCGTGAGTCACGGACTTCCGCTCAGAACGGCGCCCCGACACGGCATGGCGAGCCCGGCCGTGGCGAGACGCGCTGTGGCTCTTCGCACGCCGGTGTGCCGTGTGACGATGGCCGCCGGCATGATGGGCCGTCGCCTTGGATCCCGCCTTGTGACGGTGCGCGTGATGCGGCGCCGCGCTTTGAGCGCCGCCCGAAGAGGTCCCCGCAGAGTCTGCGCCCCGGGCCAGGACCGGTGAGGCGCCGACGAGCGCGAGAGAGGCGACGGCCGCGGCGAGGAACGACAGATTGAACCACGACGCCATGATCATCTCCCACCAAACATCGCCGAGTCGCGACCTGACTGGGCATAAAGCTGCTTCAACACCATGGGCACAAGGCCGGGCAAGTCCTCACTGATCAGTCCGGGGCCAAACCGCGCCGCAGCCTCAGCATGGATCCAAGCCCCTGCGCAGGCGGCCAGGAAGCTCTCCATGCCCTGGGCCAAGAGACCGCCGATCAGACCAGACAGGACGTCTCCTGAACCCGCGGTCGCGAGCCAGGGACTCCCATTGGCGTTGATTGCAGCGCGACCGTCGGGCGAGGCGATCACGGTATCAGGTCCCTTCAGCAGAACGACAGCCTGGGCCCGGGCCGCCGCCGTACGGGCGGCGGTGATGCGCTCTGGCGCCTCGGCGAGAAGGCCGGGGAAAAGTCGCTCGAACTCGCCCGGATGGGGCGTGAGGACGTCGTCGCGATCGAGCGCGGAGAAGAGTTCGTCAGGCGCCTCCTGAAAGACGGTGAGAGCATCCGCGTCGAGCACCAGGGCCGCGCCGGTCCGCGTCAGGGCCAAAACATTGGCGAGGGTCGCCTCAGTGACCCCGGCCGCGGGCCCGATGACCACCGCCTCAAGCCGCTCGCCCAGGGTCTCGAGCTCCAGGTCGTTCTCGAAACCTCGCAACATCGCGGCCTCCAGGTGGGCGGCGTTGGGCGGCAACGCCTCTGGCGGCGACAACAGAGTGACCAGTCCGGCGCCGACGCGCAGGCCCGCGCGCGCCGCGAGGCGGGCAGCGCCGGTGGACCAGGCCTCACCGCTGACCACGCCAAGTCGCCCCCTGGAATGCTTATGCGCCCTGACATCGGGCCACGGAAACCGGTCGCGCCAGAGTCCCGGCCCATTTTCGGAAAGGCTCGCCGGCCTCGCCCGCTGCGGGGAGGTGAGACCGATATCGGCGACCACGATCTCGCCGCAGAAGGCGCGGCCCGGCTGCAGGAGGTGAGCCGGCTTCTTTCGATGAAAGGTGACGGTCAGAGCGGCCTGGACGCAGACCTCGCCAAGCGGCCGACCGATATCCCCGCCAAGCCCGCTTGGCACGTCGATGGCCGCCACCATTGCCCCGGCGCGCGTCAGGGACCGGACGGCCCGCGCCGCCTCGCCGCTCAAGGGTCGGTCGAGGCCGGCGCCGAAGAGGGCGTCAACGACCAGCCCAGGGCCGGCTGCGGTCGTGAGCGGCGACACCTCTCCCAGCCACGCGGATCGCGCCGCGGACGCCGCGGCCGTGCGCGGCGGCGCCAGGGCCTCCACCTGGACCTCGAAGCCCGCCTCCGCCAGGCGCGTCGCGGCCACGTAGCCGTCGCCGCCATTGTCGCCTGGACCACACAGCACCCGCACGCACTGGCGCGGGAAGCGCGCCTGAACAGCTTCGGCGACCGCCTCGCCGGCCCGCTGCATCAAGACCTCCACGGACGTTCCCGCCGCGACGGCCGCGGCGTCCGCCTCGCGCATCTGCGCCACGCTAAGAACCTCGCCGCCCCCGCCTGTCCGGTCCATGCCGCGATCTCCGCCCCCTCTCCGATCCGTCGCGCCGGGTTCAGTTCAGCCGACGCGGGTCGCCGCCTCTGGCCCAGCGGCGATCAGGCTGAGGCCCGAGGGGCTGGCCTCGAGCACTGTGCAGGAGACATGGCCGGGGCGACGCACGACCACCTGGTCCGCGTTCTGGATCAGCGAGAGGACGCCATTGATCGCGACGAAATGGCTGAACACGGCGCAAGGCCCTTCGCTCGCCGCCGCCAGAACGGCCTTTGCGACATCCCTGCGCCAAGCGTCGTAGTCGAGATCGCCGACGATGGAGCTCCAGGCGCCGGCCATGGCTTCCCGCAGCCAGGCGGCGCGGGACTGCGGCGATTGGGAGCGCGGCGTCGGAATCTCTCCCACTGCCGGTTCGATCCGCGCCACAATTCCCAGAGCTTCAGCCAGAGGCTGAGCGGTTTCGCGACATCGACGCAGGGGTGAACTGACCACCCGGATGGGGCGTTCACCGCCTGGCAGGGCCAAAAGGTCCCGCGCGGCGCAACGGGCCTGGGCGTGGCCCTCGGCATCCAGGCCCGGATCTGGATCCTCCTCGCCCCAGGTGGCGGCGGGATGGCCGTGCCGGATAAGGTAAACTCGGGTCATTCGTCTCGCCTTCGCATTGGACCCCAGGTTCACAGCAGGAGCAGAGCCATCATGCGGGAATTCGGTTCCACGCCCAAGGGCAACGCACAAGCCGAGGGCGCCTTTGATTTGAGCGTCAAGCCTATTCCAACGACCCTCGCGCGTCAGGTCTTGCCCCAAGCGCGACGGTCCGCCATGACAGCCCGATCCTGTTCCGCGTTCCTTAGGTCCGGCAAATGAAAAAGATCGAAGCGGTCATCAAACCCTTCAAGCTCGATGAGGTGAAGGAAGCGCTCCAGGCGATCGGCCTTCAAGGGATGACGGTGATCGAAGCCAAGGGCTTTGGTCGCCAGAAGGGGCAGACTGAGCTTTACCGGGGCGCGGAATATGTCGTGGATTTCCTGCCCAAGATCAAAATCGAGGTGGTTGTGGCCGACGATCAATGCGCCGCGGCGATAGAGGCCATCCAAGTCGCCGCCCGCACCGGCCGCATCGGGGATGGTAAGATCTTCGTCTCCGACGTCCTAGACGTCATTCGCATTCGCACGGGCGAGACCGGCCCGAACGCCATCTGACGCCCGCCCCATCATCGCATTCGGCTTGAAGGACATCGACATGAAGACGGCTAAGGACATCCTCGAGGAGATCAAGGAGAAGGAGGTCCAGTATGTGGACGTCCGGTTCAGCGACATGCGCGGCAAGATGCAGCATGTCACCTTCGACATCAGCCTGGTGGACGAAGACTTTCTGAACGATGGCACGATGTTCGACGGATCCTCGATCGCTGGTTGGAAGGCGATCAACGACTCCGACATGAAGCTGCGGCCAGACCTGAATACGGCGATCATCGATCCCTTCTATCAGCAGACCACTCTCGCCTTGTTTTGCGATGTCCTGAACCCAGAAACCAACACGCCCTACAATCGCGACCCGCGCTCGATCGCCCGAAAGGCGCTGACCTATGTGAAGGCCTCGGGCGTGGGTGATACGGTCTATTTCGGACCAGAAGCGGAATTCTTCATTTTCGATGACGTGCGCTGGACGACGGCCTCGCACGACACAGGCTATGCCTATGACTCCGCCGAACTGCCGACCAATACCGGCAAGGTCTATCCCGAAGGCAATATGGGCCACCGACCCGGCCCTAAGGGCGGGTATTTCCCGGTCAATCCGATCGACTCCGCCCAGAACCTGCGCGGCGAGATGCTCGCGGTCATGGGCGAACTGGGCATGGAGCCGGAAAAGCACCACCACGAAGTGGCCCCGGCGCAGCACGAACTCGGCCTGAAGTTCTCCGACCTTCTGACCATGGCTGACCGGCTCCAGCTGTACAAATACGTGATTCACAACGTCGCTGACGCCTATGGCAAGACCGCGACGTTCATGGCCAAGCCGATGTTCGGCGACAACGGCTCGGGGATGCACGTCCACCAGTCGATCTGGGCGGGGGGTAAGCCGCTCTTCGCCGGAGACAAGTATGCCGGCCTTTCGGAAACCTGCCTTCACTATATCGGCGGCGTCATCAAGCACGCCAAGGCGATCAACGCCTTCTCCAATTCCACCACCAATTCCTACAAGCGCCTTGTGCCGGGATATGAGGCGCCGGTGAAGCTGGCCTATTCCTCGCGCAATCGCTCAGCCTCGATTCGCATTCCGCATGTCGAGAGCCCTAAGGCGAAGCGCATCGAGGTGCGATTCCCCGACCCCATGGGCAACCCTTATCTGACCTTTGTCGCCTTGCTGATGGCCGGTCTCGACGGCATCGAGAACAAGATCGATCCGGGGCCCGCCATGGACAAGAACCTCTATGACCTTCCGCCGCGCGAGCAGAAGAAGGTGCCGGAGGTATGCGGCTCCCTTCGCGAGGCGCTGGAGGCGCTCGACAAGGATCGCGGCTTTCTCAAGAAGGCCGGCGTTATGGATGACGATTTCATCGACGCCTATATCGAGTTGAAAATGGAGGAGGTCATGCGCCTCCAGCTCCATCCGCACCCGGTGGAGTTCGACATGTATTACAAGTGCTAGCGGTGCGACCTGGACCATTCGCACCCGCCCGGAGGGTGTCGGACGCTCCCCGTTCCGTGGCCCCCTGCGGCTGGGTTCGGAGCCTGAGACGCCTTTGCGATGCGTCCGGTATGAACCCGTAAGACGACGCGCGGGGCGGCGGGAGACGGCTATGTCCGCAAGACCCCCGACCCACCGCCCCCGCGTCCGTCGCCCGGCTTCGCCGCGCGGCCGCTCCCTCGCCCATGGCCAGACCCTGGGCTTTCAGTTCACCAAGATCGGCGTCAGACGATACGACCTCACTGACCCCTATCATCTGGCCCTGACGGTCGGCTGGCCGACGTTCGTCGCCGCCATTCTCTGCGCCTTTCTGACGCTCGCCGCCGCTTTCGCCACGCTCTATCTGCTGGAGCCTTCGGCGATCGCCAACGCCAAGCCGTGGTCCGATCGCCTGTTTTTCAGCATCGAGACCCTGGCCACGGTGGGCTATGGCGAGATGTATCCGGCCACGCCGTTCGGCCATATCGTGGCCTCGGCCGAAATCATCTGCGGCATGGGATTCATGGCCATCACCACCGGCCTGATCTTCGTGCGCTTCTCCCGTCCCCAGGCCCGGTTCATCTTCTCGGATGTGGCTGTGATCACCCGCCACAACGGCCGCCCGACCTTGATGGTGCGCATCGCCAATGGCCGTCACTCGCTGATGACCAGGGCCGTCGTCCAGGTGAACGCCCTGATCAATGAGGAAAGTCCGGAGGGGGGAGTCTATCGTCGCATCCATGAGCTCAAGCTGCTCCGCGGCGCGGTTCCGATCTTTCCCCTGGTTACGACCTTCATGCATGTGATCGACGAGAAGAGCCCGCTTCGGCGGGTGGAAATGGAGTCGATCCATCAAAGCGATGTGCGCTTTCTGGTTAGTATCGAAGCGTTCGATCCGGCGCTTGGAGCCACCGTGCAGGACGTCAAGGCCTACGAAGCCAGGGACCTGCGCGTCGGCTGGCGCTTCGTCGACACCATGACCGTGGGCGAAGACGGCACGGTGGTGGCGGACATCACCCGGATCAGCCATGTCGAACAGGCCCCTGCCGATCGCGAGGTCTGGCAGCACGGCATGCTGGAGGACTGAACCGCGCCACCCGGCCTCTCGCGCTATAGTGCGCTCGCCTCTTGCCGATTCGAGACCTTAACCGATGCCTCAAGCCGCCCAGGCGTCCCTGTTCGACGACGCGTTCGATCCCGTTCCCGCCCCTGCCCCAGAGGCGCCGCCGAAGCCCCGCGCGTCGGAAACATCGGGTCGCGACGCCTATTCTGCCAAGGACATCGAAGTGCTCGAGGGCCTGGAGCCGGTGCGCCTGCGCCCGGGCATGTATATCGGCGGCGTCGACGAGCGGGCCTTGCACCACCTCTTCGCCGAGGTGCTCGACAACGCCATGGACGAGGCAGTGGCCGGCCACGCCAAGGTGATTGAGGTCGCCCTCGACGCCGAGGGGATGCTCAGCGTTAGAGATGACGGACGAGGGCTGCCGGTAGACCCCCATCCCCGCTTCCCGGACAAGTCGGCGCTGGAGGTGATCCTCACCGTTCTGCACTCCGGGGGCAAGTTCTCCGGCAAAGTCTACGAGACCTCAGGCGGCCTGCACGGGGTGGGAGTGAGCGTCGTCAACGCCCTCTCCGAGCGGCTGGAGGTCCAGGTCTGGAAGGACGGCTTCGAATGGCGCCAGGCCTATTCGCGCGGCAAACCGCTCACGCCTCTGGAGCGCGGAGCCGCCACCCGCAGGCATGGCTCCCAGGTGGCGTTCCGGCCGGATCCTGAGATCTTCCGCGAAGGCGCACGCTTCCGCCCCGCCCGGTTGCATCGAATGGCCAAGTCCAAGGCCTATCTGTTCCGCGGCGTTGAGATTCGCTGGCGCTGCGCCCCGGAGCTTATACAGGACGACACCCCCGCCGAGGCCGTGTTCCGCTTTCCCGGAGGACTGAGCGACGTCCTGACGGAAATGACGACCGGGCTGGAGACGATCACCCCGGAGCCCTTCGTCGGGAGGATCGAACGCAAAGGCGAGGCGGGGGCTGTGGAATGGGCGGTCGCATGGACCCCAGAGGGTTTCGGCGAGGCCGATGGCTTCCTGAGATCCTATTGCAATACCGTGCCCACTCCGGAGGGCGGGACGCACGAGGCTGGACTGCGCGCCGTGCTGACCCGGGGGCTTCGCGCCTGGGCCGAGCTGACCAATGACAAGCGTGGAGCCCTGATCACCGCCGACGACGTGGTCGCCCAGGCTGGCGCCCTGATCAGCATCTTCATCCGCAACCCCGAGTTCCAGGGCCAGACTAAGGAGCGCCTTTCATCCATTGAGGCTCAGCGCCTGGTGGAGGCCGCCCTGCGCGACCCGTTCGATCACTGGCTGACAGCCCAGCCCAAGACGGCGACAGCGCTTTTGAACTTCGTCGCCAGCCGGGCGGAGGAGCGGCTGAAGCGGCGCAAGGATCGCGAGGTGGCGCGGGCCTCGGCGACCCGTAAGCTGCGCCTGCCGGGCAAGCTCGCCGACTGTTCCGGCCAGGCGACCGATGGCGCAGAGCTGTTCATCGTCGAGGGCGACTCCGCCGGCGGCTCGGCCAAGCAGGCCCGCAACCGACGCACCCAGGCGATTCTCCCCCTTCGCGGCAAGATCCTCAACGTCGCCTCGGCCGGGTCGGAAAAGACCGGCGCCAACAAGGAGCTATTGGACCTGATGCTGGCCCTGGGCGTGCAGGGCGGAGCCCGGTTCCGCGAGGACGACCTGCGCTATGACCGAGTGATCATCATGACCGACGCGGATGTGGACGGCGCCCATATCGCGGCCCTGCTCATCACCTTCTTCTGGCGCACCATGCCGGACCTGCTGCGCAAAGGCCGGCTCTACCTCGCCCTGCCCCCGCTCTATCGCCTCAGCCACGGCGGCAAGACTGTCTATGCCCGCGATGACGCCCATCGTGAGGAGCTTCTGGCGACTCTCTTCAAAGGCAAGAAGCCGGATATCGGCCGCTTCAAGGGCCTGGGCGAGATGATGCCGGCCCAGCTTAAGGAAACCACGATGGACCCGGCGACCCGGACCCTGGCGCGCATCAGCCTTCCCGAAGGCGAGGAGGCCGTCGACGCCCTGGTCGAGACGCTGATGGGCCGCAAGGCGGAGAGCCGGTTCCAGTTCATCCAGGCCAATGCCGAGTTCGCCATGGACGAGGTGGACGTCTGAGGGGGCTAACACGCTGAACCATCGTTCCGGCCGGGCCGGATCTTTACGGGGACGATCCGTTGCGCGAGATCAAGCCTAGATAATCGTTGATAAGTTATCCCTCCCCCCGGCATAGTGTCGACTGAACCGCCAGAGGCGGAGCCAGGGAGGATGAGGATCGTGACGACCCAGACTCAAACGACGCCCGAGCACTTCGACGTCCTGATCGTGGGGGCCGGCATTTCCGGCGTCGGCTCGGCCCATCATCTGAAACAGAACCTGCCTCACAAGAGCTTCGTGATCCTGGAGATGCAGGACCATTTCGGCGGCACCTGGTGGACGCACAAATATCCCGGCATCCGCTCCGACAGCGACCTCTACACCTTCGGCTATAGGTTCAAGCCTTGGACCGGCACGCCGATCGCCACAGCCGACAAGATCCTCGACTATATGGGTGAGGTCATCGCCGAGGACGGGCTCGACGCGCATATCCGCTACGGCCACAAGATTATCGCTGCAGACTGGTCCAGCAAGACCAATCTCTGGACCGTGCGGGCGCGCAAGCTCGACACGGACGAGACCGTGGCTTTCACGGCCGGTTTCCTGTGGATGTGCCAAGGTTATTACAATCATGAGGAAGGCTATACGCCAGACTGGCCCGGCATGGCCGACTTCAAGGGCCTCGTGATCCATCCTCAGACCTGGCCGAAGGACCTTGACTATCGCGGCAAGAAGGTCGTGGTCATCGGCTCGGGCGCCACCGCGGCCACCGTGATTCCGGCCATCGCCGACGAGACCGCGCACGTCACCATGCTGCAACGCTCCCCCACCTATTTCGTGCCTGGGCGCAATGTCGACGACATGGCCGATACCTTGCGAGAACTGGAGGTCGAGGAAACCTGGATCCACGAGATCGTTCGCCGCCAGAGGCTCAAGATGGGCGCGGAGTTCACCCGCCGCTCCAAGGAAGAGCCAGACGCGGTCAAACAGGAGCTTCTGGCCGGGGTCACGGCCTTCGTCGGTCCGGACATTGCCCGGGATCATTTCACCCCGCACTATCGCCCCTGGCGCCAGCGCATCGCTTTTGTCCCCGACGGCGACATCTTCCAGAAGGTTCGCGAAGGCAAGGCCAGCGTCATCACCGATGAGATCGACCGGTTTGTACCCGAGGGCATCCGCCTGAAATCGGGCGAGACGCTCGAGGCGGACATCATCGTCACCGCCACCGGATTTAGGCTCTCGGTGCTTGGAGATATCCCCTTCTCGGTGGATGGCCAGTCCGTGGATCTGGGCGACACTGTCACCTACCGCGGCATGATGTTCACAAACGTGCCGAACCTGGCCTGGGTCTTTGGATATTTCCGCGCCAGCTGGACCTTGCGTGTGGACATCATGGGCGATTTCATCTGCCGCCTCTTGAAGCACATGGAGGCCAAAGGCGCCGCCAAGGTCACGGTGAAGCTGAGAGCGGAGGACGAGGGCATGTCCCTCGGCCCGTGGATCGATCCAGAGGACTTCAATCCCGGCTATCTGATGCGCGAGATGCACCGCATGCCCAAAAGCGGCGACAAGACCGAATGGCGCCACACCCAGGACTACTGGGCAGAGCGCAATGTCCTGCCGACCATCGACCTGGATGGCGCGGAGTTCATCTACGAGGGCTTCAGCCGCGCCTCGCCGGCTCTCGCTGCGGAATAGCCCCCCCGACCGGGCGGTTGACTCGGCGCGCCTGAAACCTAGCTTGCTCTTCGGGCGGGGCGTTTCTGGTTCGATCTCCGCGTTCATTCGGGGGATCGCTTCATGCGCAGCAAACTGGTCCTGTTCGCCGGTGCAGCCCTGGCCGCGGGTCTGGCGGTCGAGAGCGCCCGTGCGGGCCCGCTCCTGCTCCAGCACCCGTCGCTTTCGGCCAGCGAGATCGCCTTCGACTATGGCGGGGCCATCTGGACCGTGCCGCGGAGCGGGGGCAAGGCGACCCTCATCGTGCTCGGTCAGGACCAGAATAGCCAGCCGATCTTCTCACCCGACGGCAGCCAGATCGCGTTCACCGGCCGGTTTGACGGCAATACTGATGTCTATGTGGTCGCCGCCCAGGGCGGAACGCCGCGTCGCCTCACGTGGCATCCTGGCGCAGATGTCGCGGTGGGCTGGACGCCGGACGGCAAGTCGATCCTGTTCCATTCGCCGCGCGACACCGTACGCGACCTCGACAAGCTGTTCGTGGTGGACGCCAAGGGCGGCCCGGTCCGGGAGCTCCCCCTGCCCTCTGGCGTCGCGGGAAGCTATTCGGCCGACGCCAAGCGCCTGGCCTACGAGCCCATTTCGCAATGGGAGCCGGCGTGGAAGCAGTACCGCGGCGGACAGACCTCGCGCATCTGGCTGGCCGATCTCGACACCTCTCACGTCACGCCCATCCCACGCCCCAACAGCAATGACCGCGACCCCATGTGGGTGGGCGACGAGGTTTATTTCCTCTCTGACCGCAACGGCCCGATCACGCTCTTCAGCTATGACGTTAAGACCGGCGCCGTGACCCAGCGGGTCGACAATCACGCCGGATTCGACATGGCCTCGGCGGCGTCTGGCCCTGGCGGCATCGTTATCGATGGGTTTGGCAAGCTGGAGCTCTACGACACCGCCAGCGGCAAGCTGTCGGTCATTCCCGTGACCCTCGACGCCGACCTGCCGCAGGTCCGTCCGCATTTCGAAACCGTCAAGGCGGACATGATCGATCACGCGCGCCTGACGCCGTCCGGCAAGCGCGTGGTGTTCTCAATTCACGGCGATGTGCTCTCGGCGCCGGCGGAGAAGGGCGAGGTGCGCAACCTGACCCGCTCGCCCGGGGCGGCTGACCGGGACCCGACACCTTCGCCGGACGGACGTTCGGTGGCCTATTTCTCTGACCAGACGGGCGAATACGCCCTCTATATTCGCGACGCTGCGGGGGTCGGCCCGGCCCGCCGCATCGACCTGGGAGAGCCGCCCTCCTTCTTCTACGATCCGATCTGGTCGCCCGACAGCAAGGCGGTGGTGTTCCACGACAAGCGCCTCAATCTCTGGCTGGTGGAGGCGGACGGCAAGGCCCGACCGCGCAAGATCGACACTGATCTCTTCGACTCGCCGACGTTCAATCTCGATCCGGCCTGGTCGGCGGACGGCCGCTGGATCGCCTATACCAAGCAACTGCCCAATCACCTTCACGCGGCCTTTGTCTACTCCGTCCCCACCGGACAGAGTCACCAGATCACCGATGGGACGAGCGATGTCGGCTCGCCGCGCTTCGACCGTTCGGGCAAGTATCTGTTCTTCACCGCCTCCACGAGCCGGGGCCTCGGCCAGGGCTGGCTGGACATGTCTAGCCTTGGCAGGGCCACGGACGCGGCAGTCTATGTCGCTGTGCTGCGCAAGGACCTGCCTAACCCTGTGGCTCCGCAAAGCGACGAGGAGACACCCGTCGCCGACGCCTCTGCCACCAGCGCCAGCGCCGACAAAGCCGTAGAGGACAAAGCCGGCGCAAAGTCCGGAGCAGACAAGCCCGCTCCGGCAAAGGCTGAGATGCCGGCGCCCGTGACCATCGACTTCGACGGTCTGGATCAGCGCATTCTCGCCTTGCCCATTCCCCGGGCCAATGTCGCCGATCTCGAAACGGGCGGGGCGGGCATCGTCTTCACGGTAACCGATCCCGCGGCCCTGACCGATGACGACATGCTGAGCGGCGGTCGCCGCGGGGCGCCGGAGAGCGTGTTCCGCTTCGACCTCAAGGACCGCAAGAACGTCAAGCTGGCGGACGGCGTCCAGGCCGGCAGCTTCACCCTCTCCGCCGACGGAAAGAAGATGCTGATGGCCGTTCGCGACCAGTGGAGCGTGAACGACTCCAGCGCCCCGCCGAAGCCGGGGGCCGGCGCGCTCAAGCTCAGCGACATGTCGGTATGGGTCGATCCTCGGGCAGAGTGGCGCCAGATGTACAATGAGGTCTGGCGCATCGAGCGCGACTTCTTCTACGATCCCCATCTGCACGGGCTGGATCTCGCAAAGGCGGCGAGGGTCTATGCCCGCTATCTGCCGGGGATCGCCGCGCGCCAGGATCTCAATACCCTGTTCGAGGAAATGACCGGTCAGATCGAGGTCGGTCACATGTTCATTCGCGGCGGCATGATGCCACAGGGCGGCGAGGACAATGTCGGCCTGCTTGGCGCTGACTGGGAGGTCTCCGAGGGCCACTGGCGCATCGCCAAGATCCTGCGCGGCGAGAACTGGAACCCGACCCTCAAGGCGCCGCTTAGCCAGCCGGGAGTGGAGGTCCATGAGGGTGACTACCTCCTGGCAGTGAACGGCGAACCGGTCCCGGCTGACGCCTCGATCTACAAGGCCTTCGAGGGAACCACCGGAAAACACACGGTGATCACCGTCTCTTCCGAGGCCAGCGGCGCCCATCCGCGCGAGGCGACAGTGATGCCGATCGCCAGCGAGACCAATCTTCGCCTGCGCGACTGGATGGCGCATAACCGCGCGGTGGTCGATCAGATGACGGGCGGGCGGGTTGCCTATGTCTATCTGCCCGACACCGCGGCGGGTGGGTTCGCCAATTTCAACCGCTATTACTTCTCTCAGGTTGGCAAACAGGCCGCGATTCTGGACGAGCGATTCAATCACGGTGGCGACATCGCCGACTTTATCGTCGATGAGCTTCGCCGCACGCCTCAGATGGTGGACGAGACTCGCGAGGGTTCGCCCACGGTCGAGCCGGAGGAGGCGATTTTTGGACCCAAGGTGATGATCACCAATGAGCAAAGCTGGTCCGGCGGCGACGCCCTGCCCTGGCTGTTCAAGAAGAATCATGTGGGCCCACTGGTGGGCGAGAGAACCTGGGGCGGTTTGGTGGGAATTGGCGGCTATCCGCCGCTCATCGACGGCGGCTCAATCACCGCGCCGCGCTGGGCGATCTACGGGACACACGGCCAGTGGGAGGTAGAGGACATCGGCATCGCCCCGGACGTGGAGGTCCCGGCCGATCCCGAGGCCATCCGACAGGGGCATGATCCGCAACTCGACCGGGCCGTGGAGGAGGCGCTGGAGCTCATCAAGGCTCATCCGCCGGAGACCTTCCCGCAAGCGCCCTATCCGGAGAAGCACCAGGTCCTGCCGGAGGAATGAGCGGTTCGGAGGGGTACAGCGGCGGGCCGCGCGCCGCCCCCCCGCCCCACCCTGGCCTCAGGAGAGCGCATGGAAATCCACAAGCCCAAGGCCGCGCACAACCTGCACGAGTTTCTTGTGGAGATCGGTACGATCACGTGCGGCATTCTCATCGCGCTCGGCCTGGAGCAGGCCGTGACCAATTTCGACTGGGCCCGAAAGGTGACCGAAACCCGAACCGCCCTGGGTCTTGAACTGGCCGAAAACCTCAGCAAGGCGGAGGTTCGGGTTCGCCTGAACGCCTGCATGGACCAGCGTCTCGACACGCTGTCCCGGATCGTCGATCAGGCCGCGCGAAGCGGCGCCCTGCCGCCCCTGCCCCGGCCCGCGATCCCGCCGTATTACAGCTGGGGATCGGGGGTATGGAGCAGCGCGCTCAGCTCACAGAGCGCCTCGCATCTGCCGGTCGATCAGCTTCGGGCCTATAGCCGTCTGTACCAATTGATCGACCGCATCTCCGTGGCTGAACCCAAGGAGGAGGCCGCCTGGACCGTGCTCTATGGCCTCGCCGGCCCCGGCAGGCCTTTTGACGCCAATGACGCGCGCCTCTACCGACAAGCCATCGGGGAGGCCCGGGAGCTGAACGGCCTGATCTCTGGCTTTGGCGTGCGGGTCGAGCAACAGGTCGCTGCCGACCACCTCCCTTACGATCTCGCCGAATATCGGCTTCGCTCCGTCAGAGGTCTCGCGGGCGCCCGCCTGACGTGCGGCGCGCCGACTGGCGTCCCCCCCGCGACCTATGGCGCCGCCCCCGCGGAGGACTTCGCGGTCCATGCGGAGACCCACCCCGTGACCTGACCGTCTTTCCACCCGCTGACGCGCTCCCGCGCGCCAGGGCTCGATATGAAGGAACAGCGTGCATGCGCGTGATCTGTCCGATGATCGTCTCCGCGGCCGTCAGTCTGGCGGCCGGCGTCGCAATGGCCGCGTCCGTCGCATACGAAAAGACGGTCCTGCCCCCGCCCGCCACCCTTGGGCAGGCGGTCGCGCCCTATGTCAGTCAGCCCGCGGGCCTTATCGCCCTCACCCATGTGGAGGTGATCGATGGGACGGGCGCGCCGCCGCTCTATGACCGGACGGTGGTTCTGGACGGTGCGAAGATCGCCGCCGTGCAAGGCCCGAACGCGCCGCTGCCGGCCGGCGCCCGGGTGATCGACCTGAAAGGCGCGAGCGTGCTTCCGGGTCTGGTTGGGCTGCACGATCATCTCTTCTATCTGGAGCGCCCCAATCTGCGATCGGACGGGAGCGCCGATCCCCCGGCCATCGTGCCGGAAATGCCCTTCTCGGCCCCGCGCCTTTACCTTGCCAGCGGGGTCACAACCCTGCGCACTACGGGCAGCGTGGAACCCTACACCGACCTTGAGTTGAAAGCGGAGATCGATGCCGGCCGCCTGCCCGGTCCGCATATCGACGCCTCGGGCCCCTACCTTTCCGGCGTCGGCGAACCGTTGATTCAAATGCACGTCCTGACCGGACCGGAAGACGCCCGGCGCATGGTGGATTTCTGGGCTTCCCAGGGGGTGACCTCCTACAAGGCCTATATGCACATCACCCGCGCAGAGCTCGGCGCCGCCGCGACCGAGGCACACAGGCTGGGCCTCAAGATCACCGGCCATCTCTGCTCGGTGACCTATCCCGAGGCCGTGGCCCTGGGCATCGACGACCTGGAGCACGGCTTCTTCGTCAACACCCAGAATGACCCGGGCAAGGCGCCCGATGTATGCCCCAAGACGATCGGGACCCCGACACTGGAGGCGATGACGCCGGACGGGCCGGACGCCCGGGCCCTGATGGACCTGCTCGTTTCGCATCATGTGGCCGTGACCTCGACCCTGCCCGTGTTTGAGCGGACGCCGCAGGGCCTTCGCGAATTGACCGCGCGGGAGAAGGCCGCGCTCGACCCCGAATCCCTCGCCGATTACGAAACCCTGCGCGCCGTGGCCGCCAAGGCGCCGGAGGCAAGGCGCTTGCGGGCGGTGGCTGATGTGAAGCGGGATATGGCGCTGGAGCGCGAGTTCGTCGCCGCAGGCGGCCTGCTTCTCGCGGGACCGGACCCGACAGGGTCGGGAGACGTGATCCCCGGCTTCGGCGATCAGAGGGAGATCGAACTTCTGGTGGAGGCCGGATTCTCACCGGTGGAGGCGATCCGCATCGGCACGCTGAATGGCGCGACCTATCTGGGCCTGGCGGACCGCATCGGCTCCGTGGCGCCCGGCAAGGACGCCGACCTCCTGATCGTGGAAGGCGATCCGGCCAAGGACATCGCCGCCATCGAGGCCACCCGCCTCGTGTTCAAGGACGGCGTCGGCTACGATCCGGCCAAGTTATTGGAGAGCGTCAAGGGACGGTATGGAAGGTATTGAGGGACGCGCAGAGCTCAACTATCCGAGTTGAAGAGCATTTCCGTCGCGAAAAGGATGGGTGCGGGGGCAAGATTTGAACTTGCGACCTTCAGGTTATGAGCCTGACGAGCTACCGGGCTGCTCCACCCCGCGTCACGCCGGCCGGTCTGACGGCCAGAGGGCGGAATATATCGAAAGGAAGGGTCGAGGATCTTGCAACATATCCGTTTGGTAGACCCGGCGGCGACCTACTCTCCCGCGCCTTAAGACGAAGTACCATCGGCCCTGGAGGGCTTAACGACCGAGTTCGGAATGGGATCGGGTGGGGAACCTCCGGCATAGCCACCAGGTCAACGAAACGGATACGTGTAATGACATCATTGCCTAAGACATGAACTCGCGCTCATGAGTTTTGATGAGAACGATCAAGCCGATCGAGCTATTAGTACCAGTAAGCTTCACGCCTCACGGCGCTTCCACACCTGGCCTATCAACGTGGTGGTCTACCACGGCTCTCGGCGAAGCCTTGTTTTGAGGTTAGTTTCCCGCTTAGATGCTTTCAGCGGTTATCTATTCCATACTTAGCTACCCTGCTGCGCGGCTGGCGCCACGACAGGTCCACCAGAGGTATGTCCATCCCGGTCCTCTCGTACTAAGGACAGATCCTCTCAAGCTTCGAACACCCACGGCAGATAGGGACCAAACTGTCTCACGACGTTCTGAACCCAGCTCACGTACCACTTTAATCGGCGAACAGCCGAACCCTTGGGACCTGCTC
>JAKBBV010000021.1 GCA_021808285.1 Pseudomonadota bacterium
CCGAACTGACGGAATCATCCCGGAGCTTGTGTGTCGCTCTAGATTCAATCGTTTACGCGCCGTCTGACCGCCCAGACAGTTCCCATCTGGTCGGACGGCGCTCTGGCGGATCAGGCGCCGCTGGGCAGCCCGTTCTTCACCTTGGGTGGCGCACAGGCGCCGGCTCGAGCCTCCTCTACATAGAGCAGGGCGCGCTCGCGCAGGAAACTGCTGTGCTCCGCCACGGGGTTGGTCGGAGCGCCTGTGACCACGCTCATGGCCTCTCCGGACGGGCCGCCCTGCGACAGCGACACCTCGTTCCAGGTGGTCAGCTTCTGAGTGCAGGCGGCCATGGCCGCTTCCGCCGCCATGCCTGCCGAGCCTTCCGCCGGGGCGAGGGCGAAGGCCCAGCGATGCACGCACTCGTCCGCGGCCACGCCGTTGGGGTCGGCCACGGCCAAGGCGCCTCCAGGGTTGGACGAGGCCTGGGAAAATGTCGGGCAGAAACCGGCGACGGTTCGTCCGGCGTCGTGGCCCATATTACAGCCCGTTAGCCCCGCCGCGGCGAAGGTCGCCACAAGCCCGAGGCGTGCAAACGGCATTGCTTTCATCGACTGATCTCCATTGACGGGGTTGCGAGCGTTCGCGGAGTTCACGCGCGTCAGTGAGGCGGTCCCTGGTTCGAAGCCGGAGTGATCGGGCGGCCATACTGGTCATAATAGCCCGCCTGAACCTGAGGTCCGGACCCCGGTCCTGATCCCGGTCCGTAACCCTGCGCCTGAGGGGGTGCGTAGCGTCCGGCCGACTGCGGCTGCGCGCGACGGCTGTAGTGATGGCATCCCGCTCCGGCCACGGTATGACCCGCCACGGCGCCACCGACACCGCCAAGGACGGTTCCGGCGACGCCGCCGAAGAGTGCGTGACCGACCAGGGCGCCGCCGACGCCGCCCACCACAGTCCCTACATTTTTCTGCGCCCGACAGGAGGCTTGGGCAGCGGGCGCCGCGACAAGGGGAAGCGCCAGTGCGGCGAGGAGCGCCGCCATCTGTCTCGAAGCTTGCATCGTTGTTGACCTCCGAAAGCCCCGACCCGAGTACGCTAACGCTTAAATGTGGCGATTCGATCCCCACGCACGGGATGTCCTGTCCAGGATCGACCGTTGAGGATGCGGCGTTGCGCTCGGGTATGGCCGTCGCGCGGGCCTTGCGCCTCTACTTCCATGGTCTCACCCGGACGACTGCCCCTGATTTGACCGCGGCCTACCGGTCGACGGCCACCAGTTCGATCTTGAAATAGAGCACGCTACCGCCCGGGATTGGCCCCGTGGTCTTGTCGCCGTAGGCCAGGGAAGGCGGCGTCCAGAGCTCCCAGAGGTCGCCGGGTCGCATCAGGGTGAGGGCCTCGCGCCAGGCGCCGATCAGTTGATCGGGACGCATCTTCAGCGGTTCGGTCGAGATGTCGATCAGATCACCGTTGAGAAGGTGGGCTTCATATCTGACCTCCACTTGGTCATGGAGCCCCGGCTTTCGTCCCTCCTCAGGTCCGGCGCGCAGGATTCGGTATTGCAGTCCGTCCGCCGTGACATGCACGTCCGGCGCGCGGGCGTTGGCGGCTAAGAAGTCGCGCCCCTCCTGCGGCGTGGGGGGTGGGACCGACGCCAGGACTGGGGCGCCGCCCCCGGCGATCATGGCGAGGGCGAGGGCGACGAGACGGACGTGCGGCATCGGCTCTTCCGAGCTGGAGGGGACTTTTCAGCGCGCCCCGCGATAGTCCACGTCCGCCCACTCGATGGCCGATAGCGATTCGCGCTTGGGCCCCATATATCCGAACAGAAACGCGGCGACCTTCCGCATTTGAATTTCCTCCGAGCCCTCGGTGATCCGATAGCGTCGGTGGTGGCGGTAGATGTGTTCGAAAGGCTTGTGCCGCGAATAGCCGATGCCGCCGTGTACCTGCATCGCCCGATCAGCCGCCTCGCACACAAGGCGGTTGGCGAAATAGTTGCACATGGAGACGCGGTCAGAGATCTGACGCTCTACCTCCTTGTGATCCATCTGATCCATGCGCCAGGCCGTCTCGCGGATCAGCAGGCGCAACATTTCCGCCTGGGTGGCGAGTTCGACGAGGGGCCATTGGATCGCCTGATTGCGGGCCAACTCCTCGCCAAACGGCTTGCGGGCGCGGGCATATTTGACGCTTTCGTTGATGCAATAGACGGCCGCGCCCAGGGATGAAGCCGCCTGGCGGATGCGGTTCTGGTGTACGAAGCTCTGGCCGAGACCCAGTCCGCGGCCCTCCACCCCCCAGATCGCCGTTTCCGGGACCCAGACGTCGGTCAGACTCACCCGCGGATGGTCCGTGGGCATGTTGAAGGTCCAGAGATACTCCTCGACTTTCACCCCAGGGGCATCGGCGGGCACCAGGAACACGGTGATGCCGCCAGCGTCTCCGTCTTTCCCAGAGGTCCGGGCGAAGCACATGATGTGGGTGGCCACATGCATGCCTGTGGTCCACATCTTTTCACCATGGATACGCCAACCCGCGACTCCGTCGCGGACTTCGGGGACGGCGTGGGTCTCCATATGGGTGGCGTCGGAGCCATGCAGAGGCTCGGTGAGGCCAAAGCCCGCGCGTATCTTCCCCTCCATCAGGTCGGCGCCGTAACGGTCATACTGTTCTTTTGTGGCGAAGGCCTTGAACATCAGGATGAAGGGATTGTTGCCGACGATCGAGTGCTCGTTCTGCAGGTCGTTGTGCAGACCCAGGCCCTTGGCCGCGAGGTGTTCGCGGATCACGGCCATGGCGAGATTGGAGCCGCCCTTGCCACCCATCTCCCTGGGCCAGCCGTAGCGCAGATGTCCGGCGGCGTCGGCCCGGCGTCGGGCCTCCGCCAGGAGCGCCTCCCACTCGTGGCGCGGCAAGCCGCCCCGATCCCAGTCGGTCCGTGCCCATTCGCGGCGGTGATCGAAGAACCGGATATTGTCGTCTTCGCGCTCCAGCGGTTTGATCTCGGCCTCGATGAACCGGTCCAACTCTTCCAGATAGTCGACAAGGTCCTTGGGCAGGGCGAAATCCATGGCGGGTTCTCCAGCTCGGTCGTGACGAATCGGCAGGGTGTCAGTCGGGCGCGGCGGCGCGGTCATTAAGGGCGGCCCGGTAGCCCCAATAGGTCGGCTGATCCACCGCGATCTTGGCCAGGGTGACCCGCCACAAATGCTCGGCCACCCCCGGTGTCTCAAGATCGAACCGCCCGTCGGCGAGCCGGGCGGAGAGCTCGGCGTTCAGGGTCAGCAAGTCGCCTTCCGAACCTAGCAGGGCGCGCAGGGAGGCGAGCTCTTCGATCTCTCCTGCGGGGGCGTCACGGAGCTGACGGGCGGCCATTTCAAGGGCGTTGGCCGCGACCCGGGCGTTGAACGACAAGGCCCCCTCGAGCGCTGGGGCGACGGCCTCGCGCAGAAAGCGGGCGACAGCGGCAATGATTTCCTCGGGAAGCGGCTGATCCTGCATCTCTATCCCGCCAGGAGCCGCAAAAGGTCTACCTCGGTCTCGGAGGTTCGCCTAGCGATCACCGCCCGCTCAATGCTTGGGTCCACCGTCCGAAACGCGTTGGCCATGCCACTGCACATCACTCCCCAGCGCAGGGAGCCGAAAACCTCCCAGAACCGCGCCCGATCTGGGTCGACCTTGGCTCCGCCGGCGGCCTCGTATCCCGCCCACAAGTCCTGCCTAAGGCCAAATCCTCCCACGGGCTTGTCCTCGACGCCGAAACGCCAGGAATTGGCGCAGATCCAGCCCAGGTCCTCCATCGGGTCGGCGACATGGGCCAGCTCCCAGTCGAGCACCGCGCGCAACCCCTCGGGGCCGACCATGATGTTGCCGTTGCGGAAATCCCCGTGAACCAGCGCCGGCGTCTGCGGCGGCGGCGGGCAGCGGTCGAGCAGCCAGCGGAAGGCCAGGTCGAAGACCGGGCGCGGCCAGGCCGAGGCGCGATAGGCCTCCAGGTACTGGGTGACGAACTCCCGCGGGGTGACCCGCTTGAGGGTGGGGAAGGCCTCTGGATCGATCCGATGGATCGCCGCCATGGCCGCCCCGCACTGGCCGGCCAGCACCTGACGCGCGTCAGACAGGGCCTCGCTTCGCGCAATGCGACCGCCCAGGGTTTCGCCATCGACGAAGCTCATGAGATAGCCGCGGCCCAGGCCGTCCTCGGGTGTGAGAACGTGGACGACCCTTGGCGTGGGCACACCCGCCGCGCTGGCGGCCTTCAGAAGCTGCGCCTCGACTTCGGGTCCGATGGCCGTATCGGCCACCCGCTCACCGCCCGGCGCCCGGCGTAAAATCAGGGGTGTAAGGGCGCCCTTCTCGCGCAGGGAAAAACGCCAGATTTCCTGGGACGCACCGGCCGTCAGACGGGTCAGATCGATGACGCCTTCGCCGCCGAGCCTTGCGCGCGCCAGCCCGTCCAGGGCCGCGGCCAGTCGCACCTCGGCATCGCCGGGCCTCGTCTCTGACGGGGATGCGCTCATGGACGCCGCACTGTCCTCCCGCGGTCGCGACTCCCTTGGACGCTCTCCGCAGAACGGACCCTAAACCAGGGCTCCGGCGGCGGAAAAGCCTCACCCAGCGTCAGGACGGAACGGGGGCCTCAGGGATGGGGCGAGAAGTCCGCGAGCTGGGCGGCGAGCGCTCTTTGGAAGCCAGGCCGGTCAAGACCGCGGCGCGTGTAGGCGGCCAGGACAGGGTGATCGGCGAGGAGGCCCTCGTCCAGAAGCTCCCGAAGGACGCTGCACATCATCAGGTCGCCCGCCGAGAACCGCCCGTTCTCCAGCCAGGTTCGGTCGTTGAGCCAGACGGCGAGACCGTCCAGGCGCGACGCCAGGCGCTGCTCGGCCCGTACGCGCCCTGCCTGTTCCGTCTTGCTCTCGTTTCCGGAATAGGCGGGGCCCAGATCCATGACCGCATATCCCGCCGGTTCGACGGAATTAAGCGCGGCGAAAACCCAGGCCGTAGTCCGGGCCCAGCCGGCGGGATCGCGCGGCGCCAGGGCCTCTGATTTTGCAGCGATGTGCAGGATGATGGCCCCAGACTCGAAGAGATCGACCCCATCGTCGCGATAGAGGGGGATCTGGCCAAAGGGTTGGCGGGCCCGATGTGTCGACGCTGCGGTCTCTCCAGGGCCCACGAGCGCGACCCGGTAGGGTAGGCCGGCCTCCTCCAATGCCCAGCGCACGCGAAGGTCCTTCACATAGCCCCGCGCGGGCTCCGGGACCCACCTGAACGCCGTTATCTCGACGGTCATGGGCCAGCCCGCCTACTGACGTCGTGTCCGTGGCCTGCACGCGCCGCGTCAAGTTGCGCCCAGATCGGGGCGCAGTCCACCACCTGGCCGGACAAGGCGGCTTCGTCGATGGCCATGACCGTCAGACCCGCCTCCAGCGAGTCCCAGGCGGTGACGGGGAAGGGCGCGCGGTTCTCCAGCGCTGCAAGGAGGTCGGCGGCCATGGCCTGGTCGGCGCCGTTGTGCAGATCGGCCGTGCGGGTTGCGAAATCCAGCTTTTCGGGCCTACGGCGATCCAGCGCCGGGCGGTAGAGCATGCGGTTGCGCACGAGGTCGGCGACCAGCGTCCCCCGGGTTCCGGCCAGATACCAGCGCCGCTCCTGCAAATTCACGTGGCTGTTGGAATGGAAGGCAAGGGCGACTCCATTGGCGTAATTTACGATCGCGGTCTGATGATCGAACAAGTCCATGTCGGAATGGAAGGCGTCGTTGGCGGCCATCCAGCCGGAGTCACGTAGGGCATAGGCCGGCTCGCCGTTTTCATAGGTTTGGGGATCTTGCGCCCGTCCGGGATGGAAGATGCGCCGCCCGCCGAAACTGGCGACTCGCGCCGGCCGGGCCCCGACCAGTCGGCCGAAGATATCGAAGTCGTGGCAGACCTTGTCGAGCATGAAGGACCCGCCCCACTCCGCCTTGCGCCGCCAATTGCGCGCGAGATAGGCCCCGTGTTCGGGGTGCAGGTGCTCGGTGGCGTCCATAGAGACCAGCTCGCCCAGTTCCCCGCTGTCGACCCTGGCGATAACTTCGCGCACCAACGGCATGGAGCGCATGACCAGTCCGATAAACAGCGGCGGCGTTCCCGGGTGGGTCAGGCGGCGGGCAAGGGTATAGGACTCCTCTATGGTGCGCACGATCGGCTTCTCGGCGAACACCGGGAAGCCAGCGACCAAGGCGGCCTCCAGGTGGGGCAGGTGCAGGTGGTTGGGCGAGCCGATCATCACCAGGTCGTAGGGCCCTGCAGCCAGCAGCCCCGCTACGTCCGCGAAGGCGCGTCCGGGGGAGAGACCGGCGTCGGCCAGAATCGGCAGACCGACTGGCGCGGGGTCCACATGGCCGGCAATCTCAAACGTCCAGCCGGTCTCGTCCATGGCGGCCAGGACGTGGGCGATGCGTTGGCCAAGGCCGATGACGGCGATCCGCTTCATTCTAGGGCCTCTGGTTTTCTCTCAGCTCTCCAGATCGAAGGTGACCCCTGCCTTGGCGGGAAGCCGGGTGAGGAGCGCTTCGGGCATGGCTGCGGCGGACGTCCAGCAGCCCCCGGGCGTCGCCGTGCGTGGGACATCAAAGGCGAGCGCTAGACCCGCCTCGGCCAGCATGCGCGATGTTGAGCCATAGCCAGGGTCCATGTCGCCCCGCACGACGGCCCGCAGAGTGGTCCCATCGTCCATTTCGGCGATGAAGAGCAGATCATAATAGCCGGACTCGCGCTCGACCCGGCTGGGTCCCTCGCCGGGCTTGGGCGGTCCATTGGGGCCAAAATTGAAACCGGTCAGATCGTTCGGCGCGGCGCTTTCCGGGGCGTCGCCCAGGACCATCATCTCATCATAGAGGAAGTCCTTGCCCCACGGATGCCCGAGCAGGAAGTTGGTGCGATGGACAGCCTTGGTGTTGATCGAAGCCATCATGAATGGGCCGACCTTCACGCCCAACGCCGGGTCCAGCTGGACATGGTCACCATCAGGCTGGGAGGGACCTTTGAAGCCTGGCGTGAGGGCGAAGGGGTCTGCGAGGAGGGCGGCGATGCCCGCATCTTTCTGGGCTGCGGCCATGGTGGCTAGGCCGCTGGCGAAGGTGCCGCCGGAAAGAGCGCCGCGCGTCTCCCGCACCCGCCCCTTGACCCGGGGCGCCGGTCTGCCGAAACGGCGCATCGCCTCCCGCTGGACGAACCAGACGCCCAGATCGAAGGGGATGGAGTCGAAGCCGCAGGAAAACACCAGGCGGGCGCCGGAGGCTTTGGCCGCCGCCTCGTGCGCGGAAGTCATGGCGGCAATCCAGTGAGATTCCCCGGTGAGGTCCACATAGTCGGTCCCGGCGCCGGCGCAGGCGGCGACGAGATTGGAACCATAGAGCTGATAGGGGCCTGCGGTGGTGATGATGACCTTCGTTCGGGCCGCCAGGGCATCAAGGGCGGATCGGTCGTGGGCCTCGGCCACGAGAGCGGGGAGGCTTGGCGACGCGCCGGTCTCTTTGCGAACCCTGGCGAGTTTTTCGGCGTCGCGCCCGGCCATCGCCCAGCGCACCGGACCCTCCGCGCCATAGGTCTTAAGGAGGTGTTCGACGACGAGCGCGCCGGTAAAGCCCGTGGCGCCGTAAACGACGACGTCGAACTCTCTCGCTTCGGCCATGGATTCCTCCTCCTCCAATATCCCATGTTTGGGGCTTGGCCTGTTCTTCCCGTCGTTCGATTCCTCCGACGATCCGGGGAACTCCGGCTTAATCTGGCGCGTTTGGTCTCACAAGTGCGCCGCGTTCAACATCGCCGGACACCTACCTGAATCAGGAGAGTTCCCGGCCTTGTCCAGGGCGTTGAAACCACTGCCCTCAGAGCCCGGCCTAAGCGGCGCGCCGGCGGAGCCGTTCTCAGAGGCGAGACCTCGGGGGCTGGGGCGGGCGGCGCTGATATCGCTTCCGCCGGTGAGCTTCATGCCGCCCGGCCGCCCGCTGGACATGCCGCGTCAGTCCCTGGTCGAGGGACCCAGGGCGTCGCGCGGCGCCGACCGCCGGATCCAACATTGGGCGATGGCGTCGCTATGCCTTCTCACGGCCGCTCTGGAGGCAGGGCTACTTGGCTGGGCCTTCTCCAGCCGGGGCCTGAGCCTGGTCGAGCTGGCCCTTATCGTCATCTCCGTGCTCCTTACCGCCTGGATTGGATTGGGGTTCGCCACCGCGGTTGTGGGGATGTCGCTGGCGTGGGGCGAACCCGTCGACGCGGACCCCGAAGAGACTCTCATCACCCCACCGAGCGGCCCGGGTCGCGTGGCCCTACTTCTGCCGGCCTATCAGGAGGACCCGGGGCTGGTGCTGGGCGCGGCGGAGGCCATGGCCGCAGATCTGCGCCGCCTGGGGGCCGAGCGACGGTTCGATATCTTCGTTCTCAGCGATACGAGGGAGGGCGGCGCGGCGCGCGACGAGTTCGCCGCCTTTGTGCGCCTGCGGGCGAGATCGGGTTCCGAGCCCGCGATCTTCTATCGACGTCGCGCCGAGAATACCGATCGCAAGGCCGGCAATATCGCCGACTGGGTGTCGCACCACGGCTCGGCCTACGCCTATATGGTGACCCTCGACGCTGACAGCCTGCTCACCGCCGAGACTCTGCTCGCCCTGACCGC
Organism: Pseudomonadota bacterium; assembly: GCA_021808285.1. GTDB lineage: Bacteria > Pseudomonadota > Alphaproteobacteria > Caulobacterales > Caulobacteraceae > Acaudatibacter. The sequence goes on from JAKBBV010000021.1 coordinate 8,647, forward strand.
AGAGATGGATGCCTCGCCAAATCTTGGCCTGCTACAGACCACTCCAGGCGTTCTCAACGCCCGCACCCTGTACGCTCGCTTGCAGCAGTTCGCCGCGCGCCTTTACGGGCCGATCTTCGCCCGCGGTCATGCCTGGTGGACGGGTGACGAGAGCAACTATTACGGCCACAACGCCATTGTGCGCGTCGCCGCCTTCGCCCAGAGCGCCGGACTTCCCCATCTGAATGGCCCCAAGCCTTGGGGCGGACATATTCTCAGCCATGATTTCGTCGAAGCGGCGCTCCTGCGGCGCAGAGGCTGGGCGGTGCGCGCGGCTCCACGCCTGAGAGGCAGCTTCGAGGAGGCGCCCCCAACCCTGATTGACGCCGCCCTGCGCGACCGGCGCTGGTCGCAGGGAAACCTTCAGCACCTCCGGATTGTCGGAGCCCACGGCCTTCACCCCGTAAGTCGCCTGCACTTGATCTTTGGCGCCCTGGCCTATCTCGCTTCACCCGCTTGGTTGCTGCTTGTGGTTCTAGGCGCCTTGGTCTGGCCGCAGGAGCGGTTCCTGCCCGGAGATCCTGCCCGGCGAGCGGTGGCTGCAGCTTTCGCCTTCAATCTCGCCCTCTTGGCCGGACCTAAGATTCTGGCGCTCGCCGTCGCCCTCCGGCGCGGCGAGGCGCGGAGGTGGCCTGGTCGCGCTGTGGGCCTGGTGGCGAGCGTCCTTGCCGAGACGGTGCTCTCTCTGCTTCTCACCCCCGTGAGCATGGTCATGCAGAGCATGGCGATCTTCGACGTCCTGATCGGGCGCGACAGCGGCTGGAAGGTCCAGAGGCGTGAGGCCCAGGGGCTCACTTGGCGCGACGCCTGGCGCGTGCATTGGGGGCACGTCCTTCTAGGGGTGACCGGCGCCATAGGCGCCCTCTGCCTCAGCCGCGACCTCTTGATCTGGGCCGGCCCGGTGTTCCTTAGCCTCGCCCTGTCCAGCGTCCTCTCCCTGCTGACCTCGCGCCCCGCCCCGTCGGGAGGCCGCGCTTTGGGTCTGTTCGCCACGCCGGAGGAGACCGCGCCGCCGCCGGCGGCCGCCCTTGCCCTGACACGTCGCACTGCCTACGCACAGGAGGCCGACACTCGCGCTGAGATAGACATCCTGCTGCGCGGCGGGGTCCCGCTCTATGTTATCGCCGCCCCCGGCTTGGCGGGGATCGCGCGGCGGCGGGTCGCTTAGGGTCCGTTCGTCCGGGTGAGAGGGCGCCGGGCGACCAGGTGGCGCGAGCGCCGTCCTCGTGCATGACGCGCGGAGGCGGAACCGCCGAAGGCGTGAATCGTGCTCTGCTCTTCGGGTTCTTCGCCCGCGCTGCGAACCCGCCCTGCGGTTCGGTCTCAACGCAACGCATTCTAGGCGTCGGCCGAGATGCGATAGACCCAGGTCTCGGTCAGGGCCTGTCCGCCGCGTCGCAGGTAGGCGCGCAACAGAATCGGCTCGCCTGGCGGCGCTTCCAGATCGAACAGGAGTCGCCACGTTCCAGCCTCAGGCGCCGCCGCCGCTGTCGCTGTCAGGATGCGACCCCGGCTGGTGGTGGCAACAGCCTCTACAGGGGACGTCCCGGCGACGGAGCTCAGGTCGCCGGCGAAATCTATGGCGAAGCGGCGTGCGCCCGCCGGGGCGATGGCGGCGACGGTGTCAGCCGGGCCAAAGCGGGTGGCGACGACCCGCGCGACACCGGGCGACTGCGGCTCCTCGTCCGTCCAGTGCAAACGGTAGCCGAAAGCCAGGGCGCCCCCCGCCCGCGCTGGGGTTGCCGGGGTCCAGAAGGCGCCGATGTTGTCTTCAGCTTCGGTGTCCGAGGGTAGCTCGAGTAGGGTGACGGCTCCGGCGCCCCAGTCGCCTATCGGCTCGACCCAGGCGCTCGGACGCTTCTCGTAATAGTCCTTGTCGTCCTGGTAGTCGGGGGCCCTTCGGTCGCGCTGCATCAGACCATAGCCACGCGGACCAAGGTCCGTGAAGGCGCTGGTCGTCACCTGACCGCGCGGCGGATCACGCAGCGGCCGCCATAGGCGCTCCCCCCTTCCGGTCCACAGGGCGAGGCCATCGCTGTCGTGGACCTGAGGCCGCCAGTCGTCGTTGGGTGTCCGGTCATTGGCGTCGTACCAGTACATGCTGGTGAGCGGCGCGAGGCCAAGCTGGGCGATATCGGCGCGGAAGTTGAGGGCGACAGTGAAGGTTTGAATGAGCCCCTTGGGGCCGCGGTCATGAACGATGCGAAAGGCGCCTGTGACGCTCGGACCATCCAGGAGGGCATAGACGGTGAGTAAGCCTGTGGGATCGCCGGCGATCCAGAAACTGCGAAAGGCCGGAAACTCCTCGCGTCCGGTCCTGGAGGCATCGATGACCAAGCCTCGCGCAGACAGGCCGTACTGGTTGAACGGGTCGGCGCAGCGGAAGTAGGAGGCGCCCAGGAAGGCGAGCCAGTCGGTTTCGTCCGAGGCGTTGAGCACTCGAAAACCGCCAAAACCCGCGTGTGGTCCGAGCGCTTCCAGGGGCCTATCGGCAGGTTCCCGGAAAAGGCCGGGGGAATAGAGGACCTCCCGGGCCAGGTCGCCGAGGACCACGTGCATCGCCACAGGCGCGGGGGCCGGGGAGCCCAGAGGAAAGAAGCGCACGCCGCGGGCGAGGCCTGGCGCCTGCCAGAGCGTGGCTTCCGGGCGATAGGCGACGGAGCCGAAGGCGTCATAATCGAAAGCCACAGTCTGATCGCGCGGCGGGGCGTTGGGCGGCGCGTACGGTATCCGCGCCATCTCCCGTGCGAGGCGCTTGAGGCGATCGAAGTCAAACCGCCGCGGCGGACCCAAGGGAACAGTGGCGGGCCAGGCCGGACTGGGGTTTGCCCAGGCGGGAGGGGCAAGGCCGGACGCCAGCACGGCGCTCAGGATCTGCCGGCGGCTAGGGCGGCGACTGGGGGGCGGGACCATAAACACCTAAACGCGCGAGCCCGGCCAGGGCTCCCGGCGTCCGGACGGATCGGAGGCCATTGCCACCCGACGTCCCGGAGTCCTAGGGTCTTGCCCAACCTGAACGCTGACAAGCCTTTCCCAAATGACGGCGCGGCGTGGGTGCGAGGAGCGCGCCATGAAGTTTACCTGGTTCAACCTGATGCCCTGGCCCTATCTGCCGGACGACTTCCGACAGAAGCACCGGTCAGTCTGGGTGGACATCGATCAGCGCCTGTTCGACCCGGTGCGAAGCCACGCCGTCTACAACACCTATATGGACCTGCTCGAATACGCCGACACGCTCGGTTTCGACGGGATCGGGGTGAATGAGCACCACCAGAACGGTTACGGCATCATGCCCTCGCCCAATATCATCGCCGCAGGCCTGGCGCGGCGGACCAAGAATGCCGCCCTCGTGGTGCTCGGCAACTCCATCGCCCTGTACAATCCTCCGGTCCGCGTGGCCGAGGAGTTCGCCATGCTGGATTGTATCAGCGGGGGACGCCTTGTGGCCGGCTTCCCGGTCGGCACTTCCATGGACACCAACTATTGCTATGGGCAGATTCCGGCCCTGACGAGGGAAAAATATGCCGAGGCCCATGACCTGATCATCCGCGCCTGGACCGAGCGCGATCCCTTCGCCTTCAACGGCCGCTACAACAAGCTGCGCCACGTCAACATTTGGCCGCGGCCGATCCAGCAGCCGCACCCGCCCATCCATATCCCTGGCGGCGGCTCGGTGGAGACCTATGACTTCTGCATCGACAACACCTATTCCTATTCCTACCTCAGCTTTTCCGGTTACATCCGGGCTAAGGCGCTGATGCAGGGCTACTGGGATCGGGTGGCGGCGCGGAACGCCCCTGACGCCTCGCCCTATAGGGCCGGCTTCGCCCAGACAATTTGCGTGGCCGAGACCGACGCTGAAGCGGAGCGCCTCTATGCCGAGCATGTCCACTATTTCTACAACCGCTGCCTGCACGTTTATCCAGGCTTCGCCGACGCGCCGGGCTACCGCACCATCAAGACGATCCAGACCGGCGCCCTGTCCCAGTACGCGCCCCCGCGCGGCGGCTATGCCGAGCTGTCCTGGAAGGACCTGACCGAGGGCGGCCATGTCATCGCCGGTTCGCCAGAGACCGTCCGTCAACGGATGGAAGAGCTGATCAAGGGGCTCAATGTGGGTCACATTTTCTGCCTGATGCACGTGGGGAACATGCCGGCCGACAAGTGCATGTATTCCTCAAAGCTGTTCGCTGAGAAGGTCATGCCGCGCCTCAGAGGCCTGCTGCCGGAATGCGACGGCGATGGTCGCTTCTGGTGTCATCCGCTTCAGGCGCGCGCGACTCCAGGGACCTTGCCGCAGCCCTACGCACCGCGCCTCTCCCAGCCCGCGTGAGCCAGACCTCATGACCTTCCAGAGGAAATCCCTGGCCACACGCCACGCCGTCGTCCCCTATCTTGAGGGGGGCGAGGGGGAGCCTCTGGTCTTCCTGCATGGCGCGGGAGGCCTGACGGCCGAGGATCCTGTGCTCGCTCTCCTGGCCAGAAGCCATCGCGTGTTCGCGCCCTATCTGCCGGGCTATGGCGAGACCGAAGATGTCATCGCCTTGCGCGACATGCTCGACTACACCCTGCACAGCTGGGACGTCGTGGGTGGACTGGGCCTGAAGGCCCCGATCCTGGTGGGACACTCCATGGGCGGGATGATCGCCGCGGAGATGGCCGCGGTGGCGCCCAATGATGTCTCCCGCCTGGTTCTCGTGGCCCCGGCGGGGCTATGGCGGGACGAAACCCCGATCCCCGACATGTTCTCGCTGATGCCCTATGAGATGCCGGGCTACCTGTTTCACGACCCCGAGGCCGGCGCGCGGCTGATGACCGCCGGGCTCAAGATGGATGACCCCAAGTTCCTGCAGGACTACCTCGTCCGCAATGCGCGACAGATGGGCATGGCTGGCAAGCTCCTGTTTCCCATTCCCGACCGGGGTCTGTCCCAGCGGCTCTACCGGATCACCGCCCGGACCGTGATCGTCTGGGGGATGAGCGACCGGCTGATCCCTCCCGTCTATGGTCGCGCCTTCCGCGACGCCATCGCCGGTGCGCGTCTGGTGGAGATCGAGCAAGCCGGACATATGGTCACGCTGGAGAAACCGGCGGCGATCGCGGAGGCTGTAATGAGCCTGGCCTGAGCGCGCCGCCGCGACGCGGCGAGCCGCGCCGGGGTCAGGGGATTGGGGTCAAGAGTGGGGAGGCAAGCATGGCGCTGACGAGGCGCGGTTGGATGGCCGCAGCCGCGGGTCTGGCGACGACGCCGGCCCTGGCGGCCGCGGCTTCGCAGGCTGACGGGCGGGTCAGATTCGCTCACGGCCCGGTCCCGGAGCTTGCGCCTGTCTCTGAGCTTCCCGTTCGCATTGAGATCATCTCCCGTGGTGACCACGACTATGGCCCGGCCCTGCGCGCCCTGACCGCCTATGCCCGCGCCGAGCTTCGTTCCCAGGGCCTGCCAGGCATGACCCTGGCGGTCACTGACCTCGACGGGTTCGCCGCCACGGTAGGCATCGGCTGGGCGGACCGGGAGCGACGCCGTCCCGTGGGACCCAACCATCGCTTCCAGATCGGCTCGATCAGCAAATCCTTCATCGCCCTGACCGTACTATCGCTGGTGGACGAGGGCCGCTTTCACCTGGACGATCGGGCCGCCCATCTCCTGCCCGAGGCGCCCTGGCCGGACGCGCCGATCACGCTCGCCCATCTTCTGAGCCATGTGTCGGGATTGCCCGATGGGGCCCCCGTCTTTCCCCGAACGCCCGATGGACGGTTATGGAGCGGCTTTCCGCTCGGTTCGCGCTTTTCCTACAGCAATACCGGCTTCGAGCTGATTGGCCGCATGATCGAGCGCGCTACCGGAATGCCTCACCAGAAGGCCGTCGATCGGCAGGTGCGGGACAAGCTGGGGCTTGGCGCCATGACCGGCGTCATCGATCAGGCGCGTCGGAGCGAGTTCGCTGTCGGCTACTGGCCCTGGGATCAGGTCGATGCGGGAGGCGAGCTACCCAAAGGCCGGCTGGAGACAGCCTATTGGACCCCGGAGGACACCCCCGCGGGTTCCATCGGGGCCACCAGCGGCGAGATGGCCGTCTACCTGCGCGCGCTCACCCGTTTCGCCCGCGGCCATGGAGGCTCCGTGCTGAGCGACGCTTCCGCTCTTCGCTTCGCCACCCCCGTCATCGCGGCGAAGGATTTCGGCCCAGGCGCCCGTTACGCTCTGGGTGTTGCTGTGGCGCCTGTGGAGGGTGAGGACTGCCTGCATCACACCGGCGGTATGATGAGCTTCAGCTCGTCCTTCCACGCCGATCCAGGCGCCGGCGTCGCCTGTTTCGCCAGCGTCAACGCCCGGCTGGGGCCCTATAGGCCGCGCGTGACCACTTCCTACGCCGTCCGTCTCCTGCGGGCGGCGCGCCGAGGTCAGCCCTTGCCCGCGGCTCCCGATCCCCTGGCGCCCTTTCGGGTCAAGACCGCAGAGGACTGGGCCGGCCGCTATGTCGGACCAAAGGACGCCCTCCGTCTCGTCGCCACGCCCTTCGGCCTGGCTGTGCGGACCGATGACGGCGCAGCTCGCGCGACGCCGCAGGGGGCGGATCGGATCGCCACCGATCATCCGCACTTCTCCCGCTATGGCTTCGACGCTGTGCGCGAGGGCGGACGCATCACGGCGCTCTGGTGGGGTGACCGGCTCTATGGCCGCGAGGAGCCGCGCGCCCAGCCGACGGCCGCCGAGTCACTCAAACCCCTCATCGGCGTCTATCTCTGCCGCGATCCCTGGGTCGGCGGCGCGGAGGTGCTGGCTCGGGGCGGCGAGCTGGTGGTGGAGGGGGGCGGGACGATCAAGGACCGGGGCGGCTGGTGGAGCACGACGGACGACCCGGGCGGAGTCGAGCGGCTGCGTTTCGAGGCGCCGATGAACGGCGTCATGCGCCGCTGCAACGCCTCGGGCGCGGATATGCTTCGCCTGACGGTATGAACCTCCTTCAGATCTGACGTGCGCGGCCGGCCCAATAGGGCGCGCGAACCTTGCCCCGCTGGATCTTGCCGGCGGGGCTGCGGGGTAGTTCGGGGCGGAACTCCAGCGTGCGCGGGGCCTTGTACCCGGCCAGGCGGGTGCGGGCGAAGGCGAGGATCTCGCCGGCCAGGGCGTCGCTCGGCTCATGGCCCGGATGCAGGGTCACCACGACCTTAACTTCCTCGCCCCACTCGTCATTGGGCACGCCGATGGCGCAGCTGTCCTCCACCGCCGGGTGTTGGATGATCTCGTTGTCGATCTCCTGAGGATAGATGTTCACCCCGCCGGAAATGATGCACTCGGCGGTGCGGCCGGTCAGAAAGAGATAACCGTCCTCGTCGACATGGCCGACGTCGCCCAGGGTGAAATAGCCATCCCTGTGCGCCGCCGCGGTCTTGGCCGGGTCCTTGAAATATTCAAACGGAGCTACGGGTGAAACTTTGAAATAGATGGTCCCATCGGTGTGGGGCGTCGTCACCTCCACACCGTCCTCGCTGAAGATTCGGATGGCGTCGGGCGCTGGCAGTTTGCCCACCGTCCCGGGCTTGGCTAGCCATTCCTCGCTGGTGGTCAAGAATCCGACCCCGCCTTCAGAGCCGGCATAGTATTCGTGGATGATCGGTCCGACCCAGTCGATCATGGCCCGCTTAACCTCTGGCGGACAGGGCGCAGCGCCGTGGATGAGGTAGCGCAGACTGGAGATGTCGTATTTGGCCTTCACCTGCGCCGGCAGGGCCAGGAGGCGCTGGAACATGATCGGAACCATGTGCGCGCGGGTGACGCGATGACGCGCGATAGTCTGGAGAACGCCCTCGGAGTCCCAGCGGTCCATGAAGACGAGGGTATTGCCCTGCGACATGGCCGAGCGGACGTCGAAGGCCAGGGGCGCGGCGTGATAGGCCGGGCCGGCGCAGAGCTGGACATCGTCCGGGGCGCCGGGGCCGGGCACGAGGACGGCGCTGGCGCGGCGATAGACGCCCTTGGGCCGGCCGGTGGTGCCGGAGGTGTAGAGCATGGCCCCGCCCAGGATCGGGTCATTGATGTCGTCGGCGGCGAACGGAGCCTGAGCGGCGGCATAGTCGATGAAACCTTCGGCCGTCGGTCCGCCGATGGCGATTCTGACCGTCACTCCCGGCGCCTTGGCCGCAACCCCGGAGGGATAGCGCATGTCTGCGAACAGAGCCTTCGCCTCGCAGTCATTGATGATGTATTCCACCTCGTCGGCGGTCAGGTGCCAGTTGACTGGCGTGAAGCGGAAGCCTCCCCGTAGGGTAGCGGTCAGCACCTCGACGAATTCGGCCCGGTTGCTGCACAAGAGCGCCACCGCGTCGCCGGCCTTGAGACCTTGGCTGCGCAGCAGGCGCACCAGACGGTTGGCGGCGGCGTTGATCTCGAAGAATGTGCGATGTCCATAGGCGTCGTGGACGGCGATCGCCTGAGGTTTTTCCGCCGCCCAGACGCTGGCGGTCATGCCCTTGTGGGCCGCCTCGGTCAGCCGCTCGACGATGTCCGGCATGCGCATCCTCCATCCATGCGATGTGCCGTCGCGTCTCCGGCGCGGTTCGGCTCAAACATCTGTTTAAGTGGCGGGCGCCGCCGGGGAAAGAGCCGATCGTGCGCTTGTCTTCGCCGCACCTCAGATTTCGATTGGGCGGTCGGAGTGGGAGGACCTATGCGGCCCCGATTGGGGGAAGTGAGTTTTGAGCGCGTCGCCGCAAATCTCCACCGCCTGGATGATCCCCCTGGTGGGGTCGTGGCCGGCCCGCATCTCACGGGCTATGGCCTCCGCCGCCTGCCGCCACACCGTCTCTCCGACCTTGTCGTGTATCGCCCGCTCCGCTTCGATGCGCACCTGACGGTCCTCAAGAGCGACAAAGATCAGCACCCCTGTAGCGCTGCCTTGCGCCCTGGCGCTGAGGGCGGCGAACTGCTGGCGAGCGGCGCGGTCCACGCGGTGCCGTTTGAGTGTGGAGGGGGTCAGGACCCGCCGCACCGGGGTGATCTCGACGATCAGGAAGACGACCACGAACAGCACCGCCTGCACGATCGCGAAAACGCCGAAGCCCAGCCCGGTCTCGCCGATCGCGCCGCCGGCCTGAGCCGCAGTCCACATGTGCGTGCCGTCGCCGGACAGCAGGGCGCCCAGGCCGCCAGCGAAGGCGAGGGGCGGCAGGACCAGTGCGACTGCGGCGGCATAGGCCAGCGCCACATCGGGGTAGTGCGACACCTCCCTGGATAGAACCACCAGAACCTCCCCGGAGGTTCCCTCCTCGGCTGCGTGCACCGCCGCGGCGATGCGGTCCTCGTCGATCGCGCTCAGCATCTCACCACCCCCCCGAGGCGCCGCCGCCGCCGCCCGATCCGCCGCCGCCGCTGAATCCGCCAAAACCGCCGCCGCCGAAATCGTCGTCGCGCCCGCCGCCCCAGCCGCCGCCCCACCCCCCCCCGCCGAGGAACATCAGCGGTAGGATCCACCCGCCGCCGCCGCCGCGCCGGCGGAAAACGGCGGAAAATATGAAGACGAGCAGAAGGAGCGGAACCAGGCCCCCCAGGCCGCGGCCATGATGTCCATAGACTTGGTGGAAGTTCTGATCCGCTGCGGCCGCCTTCTTCTCGGCGGCGGTGGGATCGAGCGAGAGTTGGTCCGCCAGGGCGTCCACCCCGGCTGAGACGCCCGCGGCGATGTCGCCAGTGCGGAAGGCCGGCAGCACCTTTTCCTGCAGGATCTGGCTGCAGAGGGCATCTGGCAGGATCGGTTCGAGGCCATAGCCCACCTCGATGCGGACCTTGTGCTCGCTAGGCGCCACGATCAGGATCGCGCCGTTATCGAGACCCTTCTGACCGATGCCCCAATGGCGCAGGAGCTGGTAGCCATAATCGGCGATGTCATAGCCCTGGAGACTCGGAAGGGTGACAACCACCAGCTGACGGCTGGTCTTCGCCTCCAGTCCGGCGAGCTCGGCGTTGAGCGTCGTCTGCTGTGCGGGTGAGAGCACATGCGCGTCGTCCACCACCCGGCCGGTGAGCGGCGGGAACTGTGGCCCCGCTGGGTCGGCGGCGCCGGCGATCGGGGCGACGAAGGCCAGAACCACGGCGACGAGAAGGGCGCAGGTCCCCGCCAGCCGGGTCATCGGGGCGTCGATCCCGCCGACGACCCAGGTGGGGACGACCCCGGACTTGCGGTCGGCGTCGAGTCGAAGCTGACCACGGGCGCCGACTGCGCCGAGTCCGAGGCTTGGAAGAGGGCCATGGGCTTTTCCGACTTGTACAGGGTCGAGGCCCAGAACACCGTCGGGAAGACCCTCAGGGTGGTGTTATACTGCTGGACCGCCTGATTGTAGTCGCGCCGGGCGATGGCGATCCGGTTCTCCGTCCCCTCGATTTGCGCCTGTAGGGCCAGGAAGTTCTCGTTCGACTTCAGGTCCGGATAGCGTTCGCTGATCACCATCAATCGCCCCAAGGCCCCGCCGAGCTGGGACTGGGACTGCTCGAAGCGTTGGAAGGCGGCGGGATTGGTCAGCGTGGAGGCATCCACGTGCACCTGCGTGGCGCTGGCGCGGGCCCGGGTCACATCGTCGAGGACCCCGCGCTCCTGGGCGGCATAACCCTTCACCGTCGCGACGAGATTGGGAATGAGGTCGGCGCGACGCTGATAGGCGGTTTGTACGTCGGCCCACTTGGCCTTCGCGGCCTCCTCCTGGGTTGGAATGGCGTTGATGCCGCAGCCCGCCAGGCCGGCGGCGGCCAGCGCGATGACGGCCGTGCGCGTCAGAAGTCGTGAAGTCGAGGCCACGTCCTGCTCCCCTTTGATTGGACCGCAAGGCGGCCCCGTCCGGATAAGAGATGTAGGCCCGCCGCCCGGCCCGCGCCAGGGCCTCTGATCGGCCCCCGACCGACCCCCCGATCAGGGGGAGAGGGACGGCTTGACCGGGCCTGCCCCGTGGCGCTCTCTCCGCTCGCAGCGGCGTTCAGGGCGCGCGAGGAATGCGGGGAGAAGTCATGTCGAGGATACTCGTTCGCCGGGCCAGGGTGTTCGACGGCTGGAGCCCAGAGCTGATCGAGGACTGCGATATCCTCATTGTCGATGGGGTCATCACCGAGATGTCCCAGACCCCGCTACCGGCGATCGGCGGGGTGGAGGCGGTGGAGGCGAACGGCCGCGTGCTCATGCCCGGTCTGATCGATGCCCATGTGCATGTCTATGCGGCGAGCGTGAACCTCATGAAGGTAGTGCGCTGGCCCTCTACCTATACCGCCCACTTCGCGGCCCAGTTCATGGAGGCCAATCTGCGGCGCGGCTTCACCTCGATCCGCGACATGGGCGGGGGAGATGTAGGGCTGGCCAACGCCCTGAAGGATGGCCTCGTCGTGGGTCCGCGTCTGTTCTATGGCGGCCGGGTCATCAGCCAGACCGGCGGCCACGGCGATATGCGGCCAGGCGATGGTGAGTTCGACGCTTTCGAAAGTTGCGCCTGCTCCTGTCACGCCGACAGCTTCGCCGTGGTCGCCGACGGGGTCGACGCCGTGCGCCGGGCCGTGCGCGAGGAGCTTCGCCGGGGAGCCGCGCATATCAAAATCATGGGATCGGGCGGCGTCGCCTCGCCCACCGATCCGCTGGACCGCTGCCAGTATTCCGATGCCGAGATCACCGCCGCGGTGGAGGAGGCGACGCGCATGGGAAAATATGTGGCGGCTCACTGCCATCCCACCGAGGCGGTGCGCCGCTGTGTCGAGCTGGGCGTGCGCACCATTGAACACGCGACGCTTATCGACGACGCCACTGCCGCGTTCATGGCCGAACGCGGCGCTTTCGCCGTCCCCACCATGGCTACCATTTTCGCCCTTCTCGACCAGGGAGCCGCACTCGGCCTGCCGTCGGCCAGTCTGGAGAAGCTCAAGGTGGTGGGCGACAAGGCGCTGGAGAGCCTCGCCATCCTGAAGCGCGCCGGCGTGAAGATGGGCTATGGCACCGACCTTCTGGGCGCCCTTCACCCGCGCCAATTATCGGAGTTCGAATTGCGCGGCCGGGTTCTTGACCCGATCGACACTCTGCGCGCCGCCTGCGCGGTTAATGCCGAGATGATCGGGCAGGCTGGACGCCTAGGCTGCGTCAAGCCAGGCGCCCTAGCCGACCTCCTGCTCCTCGACGGCGATCCTTTGACCGATCCTTCGGTCCTCTCCGGCGAGGGCGAACGCATCGCTGGCGTCATGCTCGCCGGCCGCTGGGTAAAGAGCAGCTTCTAAGGCCCGCTCCATCTCGGCCCCCCATCGCGATAGGGGAGGGGAGCGAGGACTGCGATCGAGGAGCACCCCCCATCGAAATCGCTCCTCGACCCTGACCCGTCCTGAGGTTCTGTGGGGTGCCTAACCTGACGCTTCTCCGCTCCTTCGGAGCTGTTCGTTCATTCTGCGATGCCGGCCACCGCTTCGCAGGTGACGCGCGGGGCCTGTCATAGAAACGTCGCGCAAGCTTCATCTAAGCGTCGCCCAAACGTCGCGGACATGAAACATGGCCGCCGTAACCGCTCCCCCAACGTGATCGTCGGCGAGTCCCGCCCGGCGACAGCTTTCCGACCCGCCGGGTCTTACGGGGAACATACGCATGCACGGTCTCTCGTCTCGCGCCCGCCTCAAGGGCTGGTCATCTCCGCTCGTTCTGCTGGCTGCCTCATTCGCGGCGACCTCCGCTGCTGCGGCGGTCAGCGCTTCGGACGCCGCCGCGGACGCCGCAGGGGACTCGACCACGGTGAGCCAGGTACTGGTCACGGCGAAGCCCGCTGTGGGGACGCAGGCGATCGCGCCAGAACAGGTGTTCGCCGCGCCCCAGACGGTGCGGGTGATCGACAAGGCGCAGCTCGACACGCTCCCGCCCGTCGGCGGAGCCGGCCAGGCTTTCAGCCTCACTCCGGGCGCCTATGTGAACGGCTACGGCGCCACGGGCGCCACCAAATACACCATCGCGCTGGACGGCATCGGCCAGGGTTGGGGCGGCTATGGAGGATATACTGGCGGCGCCTCGCTGATGATCACCATGGACGGCGTGCCGATCGTCGATCCGGTGACCGGGCTCTGGGCCTCGGCCTCGCTGCCAGCCCTGTCCCTTTTCCAGTCTGAGAATGTGACCTATGGCCCTGGCAGCGCCGCTGACCGCTGGTACGACAATATCGGCGGCGCGGTGGATTTCACCCCGCTTCAACCCACCACCGCGCCCGGCGGATCCATCGCCCTCACCTATGGCTCCTTTAGTCAGCAACAGCTCGATTTCTCGCTTCAGACCGGCGAGCACGCCGGTTGGGCGACGGTCATCGCCGGCAGCTTCGACCAGGGCAACAGCTATCGGGTGGGCCCGGACGGTTTCTCCAATCCGGCCAGCGACTACGCCCTGTATTTCAAGACCGTGAAGACCTTCGCCAAGGGTGATTTCAGCCTCGGCGGCTATTACGCCAATTCGGAGGGCTACCGGCCGCAGGTGATCCCGACCACGGCCAACCCGAACATCACCATGAACGGCCTCACTGCGGCGGGAACGCCGATCCCGGGCACGCTCTACAGCCAGCAGACCAGCGGCTTCTATTCGTCGCTCGCCTATGACAACTACGAGAAATTTGACCTTAACCAGATGGTCATGCTCGACAGCAAGCTGAACGTGGCGCTGGACGACACGACCTCCTTGCACAACCTCGCCTACTACGTCCTCGAGAACCGCCAGCACAACCGCATGTTCGACGTCTTCCCCTCGGACGCGGCCAACCAGTACGAGCACAACGACCCGCACACCTGGTGGTTCGGCGACAAGATCAACGCCACCAAAACCTTCGCCCTGAACACCCTCGATGTAGGCGCCTCCATCCAGGACTCGCTCTACAACACCAAGAACGCATTCTATAATCCAGCCGACGGCGGCAGCCAGCTTCAGCCGAACGCGAAGTACCGCAGCGGCTACTTCTCGCAGATCGATACCGCGGTTTACATTCAGGACGACTTCCGCCCGATCCCGAACCTGCTCTTGCGTCCGAGCGTGCGCATGGCCAGCTTCTGGATCAATTACAGCGACGGCTCACAGGCAGATTTCCCCGGCGCCACCGGGACCGACCAGGGGGCCATCGGCAACGGCCTCCCGGCCCGACAGAGCCGCAGCTTCACCCGTCCCGAATTCTCATTCGAGACCAACTATACGCCGCTGCATTGGCTCAGCCTTTATGCGAGTTATGAGGAGGCGTATAAGACGCCTCAGGTGGGCGGCGGCGGCGGCCTCTATCAGAGCATCCCCTCGCAATATGCCGATCTCGCCTTGGCGCAGGAGTCCCAGGCCGGGTTCAAGGTTCTGTTCGACGCGCCCCAGTATGGCCTGGGTCACTTCGACTTCGGCGCCAACTACTTCTATCTGCGCTATAGCAAGCAGACCATCACCACGACCAACGCCATCGGCAACGCCATCACCGCCTTCGGCACCTCCGATAATGAAGGCGTCAATATCTTCGCGGACGATAACCCGATCGCTGATCTGCACATGTTCGCCAATGCGAGTTTCGTGCATGCGATCTACTCGAACTATTTCACCGGAAGCCTGACCGCGCCGCTCAGCTATAACGGCAGCCACGTGCCCTACACGCCGGTTGCGACTCTTAATATCGGCGCGGATTATCGCTGGGCTGTGGGCAGCGACATCATCGATCCCTATATCCTGTATCAGTACACGGGATCCCAATACATCTTCAACAATGTCACCGGCGCTCCAAGCAGTCAGGAGCTAGGCGGTTACGGAGTGCTCAATATCGGCGTGAAATTCAACGTTCCGGTGCGGGTGTTCAGTGCTCCGAGACTCCTTACCTTGTCGATCAACGTCGATAACCTCACCAACAACATGTATAACAGCTACCTATTTATCAGCAGCGGCGGATATTTCGGCACCCCGACAGGCGGCTACGGCCTGGCCTATCCTGGCGCCCCCCGGACCATCTACGGCTCCATCGCCATGAAGTTCTGATCGGGCGAGAACCTCCGACGGGGCGGGCCGACCGGCCCGTCGGATCCGGCCGCGCTTCAATCGGGGGCGGGGACCCGGTCCTTCAGGACGGAGAGCGCCTGCACTCGCGGCGTTGTTTCGGGCAGGCATACGGCGTGGGGCGCCCCCTTGAGGTCGCCGTAGCCCGGGTCGGCCTCGATGCCGAGGGTCTTGGCGATGCCTTCGCCGAAATGGGCGCCTCGCCGGATCTCGAAATCCTCGTGGCGTGCGGCTTCGACGGCGTCCAGGAGCTTGCGGCGCATGTCCGGGTCGATCGGAAGGCGCCACAGCTCCAGGATGCGGAGTCTCGTCCAGGCGTCCTGCTCGCGCAGCTCGGCCGCGCGGAATTCGCCGAAAACGGCGAACAGATTGTCGAGCTGCCTCTGCTCAAACGGCGAGAACAGGGAGAGGCGGCCGCTCGCCGTCACATTGCGCCAGCGCTCGGCGAACATGGGCACGTCGCTCGGCCGGCCCACCCAGATGGCGGACGCCGGGGCTGTCTCGTCGTCCGTCGAGGCGAAGCGGGCGTCAAGGTCATCGAGGCGCCGGGCGATACAGAGCGACTCGCCTTCCCGGACGTTCATCAGGGCGAGATCGACAGCGGCCTCCGCACGCACGTCGCGCCGCGCTTGTTCGGCCTGATGCGCGCTGTGCAGCGCTTCGAGGCCCTGCTCCAGACTGAGCGCGATCAGAATGCCGCAGACGACGACGCTGATCTCGGACAGGAACTCGCGCCAGTTCTGTACCGGCTTCGGCTTATGAATTTCCATGCCCGCGTCGCCCCGGTTGCCTCGGCTACTTCCTACCAGCGTTCGCCCAGGCCGAGAACGGCGCGGCCGCCGTCATGCCGTTGCAGATCGGATCGGCCGGGGCGTGGACGCGGTCGGTCCGAGCGACTAGAGGCGGGACCATGCCTCCTTGCGCCCGGGCCCGAACCCGCCTCCAACCTTACGCCGCGGCCAGCGAGGCCGACGCCCGATGATCCGCATGGCCTCCGACATCGGCGGCACCTTCACCGATGTGGTGCTGGATGCCGACGGGACCCTGTTCACCGCCAAGGTGCTCACCACCCCCGCGGCGCCAGAGGAGGGCCTCCTGCAAGGCGTGACCCAGGTCTTGGCCGCCTCGGGAGCGGCGCCGGGCGAGATCGGCCAGTTCATCCACGGCACGACCCTGGCCACCAACGCCCTGATTGAGCGGCGCGGCGCGCGCACCGTTCAGATCGCCACGGCGGGGTTTCGGGACGTTCTGGAGATGGCGCACGAGAATCGCTTCGATCAGTACGATCTTTCCATGGATCGCGCCCCGCCTCTGGTGGAGCGGGCCCTGCGCTGGGAGGTGGACGAGCGGATCGCCGCCGACGGACGGGTGCTTCGGCCGATGGACGAGGGTCAGGCCCGGTCTCTGGCGACCCGTCTGCTCGACGAGGGCGTCGAGGCCGTGGCCGTGACCTTGATGCACGCCTACGCCAACCCCGCGCATGAGCGGCGTATGGCCGAGTTGATCCTGGCGGCGGCGCCAGGTCTGGCCCTTAGCCTCTCGCACGAGGTGAGCCCGGAGATTCGTGAGTTCGAGCGCTTCACCACCACCTGCGCCAACGCCTATGTCCAGCCGCTGATGTCGCGCTATCTGGAGGCCCTGTCAGGGCGGCTGAGCGGGCTTGGCCTGACCTGTCCCTTCTACCTCGTGGCCTCCAGCGGCGATCTTACGGATCTGGCTACAGCCATGGCCTTCCCCGTCCGCCTGGTGGAAAGCGGGCCGGCTGGAGGCGCGATCCTGGCGGCGGAGCTGGCGCGGGCTCACGGGCTGGACCGGGTGCTGGCCTTCGATATGGGCGGCACCACCGCCAAACTCTGCCTGATCGACGACTTCAAGCCCCAGACCACCCGCAGCTTCGAGGTCGGTCGGATGCACGAGAACATGAAGGGCAGCGGCTTCCCCGTCCGCATCCCGGCCATCGATCTGGTGGAGATCGGCTCCGGCGGCGGCTCCATCGCCAGGGTCGACGAACTGGGACGCCTTCTGGTCGGGCCGCGCAGCGCCGGGGCGGATCCCGGACCGGCCTGTTACGGGCGCGGAGGGACCTCGCCCACCGTGACCGACGCCGACCTGACCCTGGGCAAGATCGATCCGGGCCGCTTCTCCAGCGGCGTGTCGCTGGACGAGGCGGCGGCGCGCCGGGCCCTCGGCGAAGAGATCGGCGTTCCCCTTGGTCTGGAGCCTTCCCTGGCCGCCCTGGCGGTTGCGGAGATGGTGGACGAGGCCATGGCCAGCGCCGCGCGCGTGCACGCCATCGAATCCGGCAAGTCGCTGGAGGAGCGCACCCTGATCGCCTTCGGCGGGGCCGCGCCCCTGCACGCGGCCAATCTGGCCCGCAAACTCGGGATGGCCAGCGTGGTCGTTCCCGCTCATGCCGGGGTCGGCTCGGCGCTCGGCTTTCTCAGCGCTCCCCTGGCCTTCGAACAGGCGCGCAGCCTCTATATGCGCCATGACGACCTCGACCTTCCGCGCATCGCCGACGCTCTGGACGCCATGTCCGCGGCCGCGCGTCGCCTGCTCGGAGGCGAGGCCTTCGTCGAGACCCGGCTCGCCTATATGCGCTATGAGGGACAGGGCCACGAGATCACCGTCGCTCTCGCCCCCGATGGCCTGACCGCCCAAGGAGCCGCCGCCCGTGAGTCTCTGTCGCGGCGCCTGCGCGAGGCCTTCGAGGAGCGCTACCGCGCGCTGTTCGGGGCGGTGATTCCTGGCCAGCCCCTGGAGATTCTCACCTGGAGCGTTCGGGTCGAGCGCATCGAGGCGGCGAGCCGCCCCAGCAAAGGGCCGGGCCGACATCAGGCTTCCTTCGGCGCCGGAGAGGCGACACGGGAGGCGCGCCGGGTCTATGATCCAGGGTCGGGGGCCCTGCTCGACTACGCCCTGACGCCCCGGGAGGGCCTTGGGCCAGGCGCCACGGCGAGAGGGCCTCTGCTGGTGACAGAGTCCCAAACCACGACCGTCGTTCCTGAGGGCTTCGACCTGGAGGTGCTGGCTGACGGGGCCCTGCGGTTCACCCGCGCCCCCGCGCTCTCGCCCTCGCCCGCTCTCCCGGAGGAAGGTTCCGGCCTATGACCGCGCTCAATCCTGTCATTGGTCGTCAGATCGCCTGGAGCCGCCTGATCGCGGTGGTGGAGGAACAGGCCCAGACCCTGATGCGGATCGCCTTCAGTCCCACGGTGCGGGAGGCCGGCGATCTGTCGGCCGGCGTGTTCGATCGCGAGGGCCGGATGCTCGCTCAAGCTGTGACCGGCACACCGGGCCATGTGAACGCCATGGCCGCGGCGGTAGGCCATGTGCTGAGCCGCTATCCCCTCGCCGGCATGGAGCCTGGAGACGCCTTCTGCACCAATGACCCGTGGCTCGGCACAGGCCATCTCAACGACTTCACCGTGGTCACGCCGATCTTCCGCGGCGCGCGCGCCGTGGGTCTGGCCGCCAGCACCAGCCATATGGCCGATGTGGGGGGGCTGGGCTTCGGCGCTGACGGGGCCGATGTGCATGAGGAGGGGGTCTACATCCCGATCCTTCCCCTGACCCGGGGGGGAGCCTTCGACGAGGTCCTGCTCCGCATCCTGAGGGCCAATGTCCGCTTTCCCACCGAGGTCGAGGGGGATCTGCGCGCCCTGGCCGCCTGCAATCAGGTCTGTGCTGAGCGGGTAGTCGGCCTGATCGAGGAGCTCGCTCTGGGCGATCTCGACGCCCTGGCGGCCTTCATTCTCGACTCCTCTGAACGCGGCATGCGCGCGGCCCTGGCCGAGTTGCCCCAGGGCGGCTGGTCGGCGCAGATGACCATCGACGGTCTGGACGCACCCCTGATCCTGAAGGCCCGTCTGACGCTCGGCGCCGGCGCCGCCCATATCGACTTCTCTGGGTCCTCGCCCCAGGTCGGGCGCGGGATCAATGTGCCGATGATCTATACCGAGGCCATGGCCTGCTTCGGTCTGCGTTCGGTCATCGGCGGGCGCATTCCCAACAATGCCGGCTCTCTGCGGCCGGTGACGGTGACGGCCCCCCAGGGCTGTATTCTGAACGCGCCCTATCCGGCGCCGGTCTCCGCCCGTCATGTGACCGGGCAGATGATACCGGATGTGATCCTCGGCTGCCTGGCCCAGGCTGCGCCCGAGCGCGTGCCGGCCGAGGGCGCTTCGGCCCTGTGGATCCTGGCCTTGTCCGGCGGGCGGGCGGGCGCGAGCGGCGATGCGCGCGCTTTCAGCGTCAACTGCTTTCACAACGGCGGCACCGGCGCGCGGCCGGGCAAGGATGGCCTATCGGCCACCGCCTTCCCCTCGGGCGTGCGCAGCGGATCGGTGGAGGCGACCGAGGCCCAGGCCCCGCTGGTGTTCTGGCGCAAGGCCTTCCGCCCCGGCTCCGGCGGCGCCGGGCGGTTCCGCGGCGGCCTCGGCCAGACCCTGGAGGTGGGCCACGTATCGGGCGAGGCCTTCACGGTGAGCTGCTTGTTCGACCGGGTGGATCACGCCGCTCGCGGACGGTTCGGCGGCGCCTGCGGGGCGACGGGGGCGGTCAGTCTCTCCTCGGGCTTTCGGCTCAGGGCCAAGGGACGTCAGACCATCCCGCCTGGCGAGACCGTGATCTTCGAAACTCCTGGCGGCGGCGGGCTGGGCGACCCGGCGGACCGTCCCGACGCTCTCATTGAGGCCGACCGACGCGCGGGTCTCGCGGCCTGAGGGGTCAGCCCTTGGGCAACTCCTTCGTCGTCCAGCCGCCGCCCAGAGACTCGATCAACGACACGGCGGTGGCGAGTTGGCTCGCCTGCAGCGATACCTGGGCCACCTGGGCGTTGAGCGCCGCCTGCTCAGCCGCCGCGACGGTGGTGTAGTCCACCGTACCCGCCTCATATTCGTTGAGGCTGATGGTCTGGTTCTCCACCGCGGCCTTGGTCTCCTCGTTCACCGCTCCGACCTCGGTCGCATAGACCCGTTGGGCGGCGAGGTTGTCCTCGACATTGCCGAAGGCGGTAAGGACGGTCTCCCGGTAATTGGCGACGGCCTGATCATAGGCCGCCTTGGCGGCCCGATAACGGGCGAGGTGAAGCCCGGCGTCGAAGACCGGCTCCGAGGCGCTGGCGCCCACGGTCCAGAACAGATTGGAGGCGCGGAACACATGGGCCAGGGTCGAGCTCTCGCCGCCGCCATCGCCGGTCAGATTGATGGTCGGGAAAAAGGCCGCCACCTGCACCCCGATGAAAGCGTTGGCGGAGGCCGCAGCGCGTTCGGCCTGGGCGATGTCGGGGCGCCGCTGCAACAGAGTCGAAGGCACTGCGGCAGGGAGCTGGGGCAGGTTCAGGGTCCAGGGCGCCGGAGCCAGGCTGAACTGAGCCGGGGGAACCCCCACCAGGAGGGCGATGGCGTGCTCCATGAGTGCGCGCTGCCTGGCGAGGTCGATGGCTGCCGCCTGGGCGCCTTTCAGGGTGGTCACCGCCGTCAGGTAGGAGCTGCGCGGGGCGTTGCCGGACCGATACTGGTTCTGCACTACGCCTAGGCTCTTCTGCAGGGCGGCGATCTCGGCGTCGTAGAGCCGTTTTTCCTGATCGAGCTGGCGCAGACTGACATAGTCGGTGGCCAGTTCGGTCTGCAGGGTCAGCCGGGCGTCGGCCAGGGTCGCGGCGTCCGCCTGGGCCGTCGCGCGGGCGCTCTGGATGGTGCGGCGCACGCCGCCCCAGAAATCCGGCGCCCAGGAGCCGCTGATCGCCGGCTGGTAGATGGTGGTCGTCGAGCCGCCGGCGGCCCCGGCGGCGATCCCTGATCCGGTCACCACCGTGGCGCCTCCCTTGGCTCCGGAATAGGTGGCCGAGATGTTGGGCGTCAGGTTGATCGATGGGAACAGGGCCGCGCGATCCTCTATCACCAGCTCGTGCGCCTGGGTATAAATCGCCGCGTCCGCCGCGAGGGTGAAGTTGGAGCTCGCGACACGATCTTCCAGGTCGTTGAGCACCGGATCGCCAAAGGCGGTCCACCAGTCGGCCCTGTCAGCTGCGGAGGAGGGATTGGCGGGGGCCCAGCCGTCCGCTTCCTTGAAGCTCACCGGCGTCGCCACCGCCGGCCGATGATAGGTCGGTCCCATCATGCAGCCGGCGAGGGCGAGGCCGGCGACGATGGCCAGGGGCGGGAGTCGGACGAGGAGTCGATGGACGGGCATGGGGCAATCCGGTCAGGCAGGCGCGGTCGCCGTGCGCCCTGCGCGCCGCGACCGACTCCGGGTTAGACGATCGAGATAGAGGTAGACAACAGGCGTGGTGAGAAGGGTCACGACCTGGCTCAACAGCAGGCCGCCAATGATGGTCACGCCGAGCGGCCGGCGCAGTTCCGAGCCTTCCCCCCAGCCGATCGCCAGCGGTAGGGCGCCCAGAATCGCGGCGAAGGTGGTCATCATGATGGGTCGGAACCGGGTCAGGGCCGCCGTGCGGATCGCCTGATAGGGCGTGAGGCCCTGACGGCGCTGCGCCTCGAGGGCGAAGTCGATCATCATGATGGCGTTCTTTTTGACGATGCCGATCAAGAGGATGATGCCGATCATGCCGATGATGTCGAAAGGGATGCGAAACACGATCAGGGCGACGAGGGCGCCTGTCCCGGCTGAGGGCAGGGTGGAGAGAACGGTCAGGGGGTGGATATAGCTCTCATAGAGGATGCCGAGCACGATATAGATGGCGACCAGGGCCGCCAGGATCAGCAACGGTTCATAGGCCAGCGACTGCTGGAACACCTTGGCGGTGCCGGCGAAGTCGCCGTGGATCGTGCTGGGCATGCCGATCTGCGCGGCGGCCGCGTCGATGGCCTTGGCGGCGTCGCTGAGCGCCGCACCCGGCGCGAGGTTGAAGGAGATCGTCGTCGCCGGCTCGGTGTCCTGATGGTTGACAGAAGTCGGGGTCGCCGCGTCTGACCAGCGGGCGATGGCCTGCAGAGGCACGATCTGTTCGGGAGTGGTGCTGACGGCCACGCCCTGGGATGCGGCCCGGCCGGGGGGGGCGCCGGGACCGGCCACACCCGCGACGCCCACGGCCACATCCGTCCCGGTGGAGGCGGCCACGGCTCCCGGCACGCCGGCGGCGTTGGCGGTGAAGGGGGCGTTGTTCGGGGTCGCCGTGGTGATCGCCGCCGCCGCGCTCTGGGCGGCCGCCGCGCCGAAGACGGCCAGGGAGCCTGGCGCACCCTGCGCGCTCGTCCCTGCGGGAGCGCCCACCTGGGTCACCGGGCCCGGAGCGCCGGTGCGCTTGGCCGTCGAGGTGACGACTCCCGTCGCCGCAGCGCTCCCGGCCGCGCCGCTGCTGGACACTCCGGTCACCGCGGGGGTGGGCGCGGTCAGAGCGCCGCCGGTGCTGACATAGACCTTCTGCAGCGCTGTGGGGTCCTGGGTGAAGGCGGAGTCCGCCTCCATGACGATGCGATACTGGTTGGTCTCCTGGTAGATGGTGGAGACCGCGCGCTCACCGAACTCATCATAGAGATTGTTGTCGATATTGGTGTCGGTCAGGTGCAGGGCGCCGGCCCGGGCCTTGTCGATATCGACATAGGTCTCCAGGCCATGGTCCTCCTGGTCGGTATTGACGTCGGTGACCGACTTCTGGGTCTTGAGCGCGTTGGCGAGCTTGCCGGCCCAAAGCCGCACATCCGCCAGACTCTCGCCCTCGATGGTGTACTGATAGGTCGCATTGCTCGAGCGTCCGCCCGAGCGCAGATCCTGGGCCGGATTGAGGAACAGCGAGGCCCCGACCACCTGGGCGAGCTTGGGCCGCAGGCGCTCCACCACCGTTTCCGACCCCCCATGGCGTTCATTGCGCGGCTTGAGCGAGGCGATCAGGAAGCCCCCCGCGGCGTTGTTGCCGGCGAAGGCCACCACATCGGCCATGGACGGATCATGGTCGACGATGTTCACGATGCGCTGCAGGCGTTTGCGGGTGAGGCCGAAAGAGCTCGACTGGTCGGTCTGCAGGCCCCCGATCAGGAGGCCAGTGTCCTGGGTGGGGAAAAAGCCCTTCTGCACCACCCCGACCAGATATCCGGTCATGATGATCGAGATCAGCAACACAACGAGCATCAGGGGCCCGGAGCCCAGAGCCCAGTCGAGGGCGCGCTCATAGACCCGCTGCATGGCGCCAAAGATCGCCTCGGCGGCGCGCGTCAAGCGTCCTGGCTGTTGGTCCCGCTTCGGGGGATCGATGAGATAGGCGCTCATCATCGGCGTCGTTGTCAGGGAAATCACCAGGGAGACCAGCACGGCGGCGGAGAGCGTCATCGCGAATTCGCGAAACAGCCGCCCGACGATGCCGCCCATGAGGAGGATGGGCAGAAACACCGCGACCAGGGAGACGCTGATCGACAGTACGGTAAAGCCGACCTCCCGGGCGCCGAGAAGCGCGGCCTGAAAGCGGTTCATCCCCGCCTCCACATGCCGCGTGATGTTCTCCAGCACGACGATGGCGTCGTCGACGACGAAGCCGGTCGCCACGGTCAGGGCCATAAGGGAAAGGTTGTCCAGGGAGAAGCCGAGCAAATACATCACCCCGATCGCGCCCAGCAACGAGACCGCCACGGCGACGCTGGGGATGAGGACGGCCCGCCCGTTATGCAAAAAGAAGGTCACCACCCCGATCACGAGCAGGGTCGAGATCAGCACCGTCGTCTCGACATCGGCGAGCGAGGCGCGGATGGTGAGGGTGCGGTCGGAGGCCACATGCCAGTCGATATCCGGCGGCAGCGCCTTCTCAAGCGTCGGGATAAGGGCTTTCACCCGGTCCGTCGCGGCGATGATATTGGCCCCGGGTTGGCGGCGGACCACGACGATGACCGCCGGCTGGCCATTATACAGCCCCACATTGTGGATCGACTCCACGCCATCGGTGACCTTGGCCACGTCTCGGAGACGCACGGCGGAGCCGTTGCGATAGGCGACCACCAGGGGCGAATAGTCGGCTGCCTGAAGGCCTGTGTCATTGGTGTAGATCTGATAGCGGACGCCGGCGGCCTGAACCAATCCCTTGGGCTGGTTAGCGTTGGCGGAGGCCAGGGCCGCCCGGATGTCCTCAAGGCCGATGCCGTCGCGCGCGATCTCGGTCGGGTTGACGTCCACCCGCACGGCCGGGAGCGAGGCGCCGCCGAGGGTCACCTGACCCACGCCCTTAACCTGACTGAACTGCTGCTGGATCACCGTGCTCGCCGCATCGAAGATCTGACCCGGCGTGCGGGTCTTCGAGGTCAGGGCGAGGATGAGGATCGGCGCGTCGGAGGGGTTGGCCTTGAAATAGCTGGGATTCTGGCGAAGCGTCTGAGGCAGGTCCACGCGCGCGGCGTTGATCGCCGCCTCCACGTCCCTCGCCGCCCCGTCGATGTCGCGGCCGAGATCGAACTGCAGCACGATCTGGGTCTGGCCCACCCGGCTTGATGAGGTCAGTTCATTGACGTCGGCGATGATCCCCAGCCGCCGCTCAAGCGGCGTCGCCACACTGGTGGCCATGGTCTGCGGGCTGGCCCCGGGCAGGTTGGCGGTGACGATGACCACCGGTAGGTCCAGCTGAGGGAGGGGCGCCACAGGCATGAGAAAGAAGGCGCCGGCGCCCGCCAGGGCGATGCCGACCGTCAGCAGAACCGTGGCGATCGGCCGGCGGATGAAGACCTCGGAGAGGTTCACGTGGGCCCAGGCCCCGGCTCCAGAGGGGCCTCGAAGGGCTCGCCGCCGGTGAACGGCTCGCGGTGGGGCCCCCCACCGCCCAGTCGCTGCGACAGCCGATCGAACTGCAGATAGATGACCGGGGTGGTGAAGAGGGTCAGAGCCTGGCTGACGATCAGCCCGCCGACGATGGAGAGGCCGAGCGGATGGCGCAATTCCGAGCCCGCGCCCCAGCCCAGCATCAGCGGCAGGGCTCCGAACAGGGCCGCCATGGTCGTCATGATGATCGGCCGAAAGCGCAGCAGGGCGGCCTGATGGATCGCCTCGAGCGGCGACTTGCCTTCGTTTCGCTCCGCCTCAAGGGCGAAGTCGATCATCATGATGGCGTTCTTCTTGACGATGCCGATGAGGAGGATGATGCCGATGATGCCGATCACGCCCAGATCCTGGCCGCCGAGCATCAGAGCCGCCAAGGCGCCCACGCCCGCCGAGGGCAGGGTCGAGAGGATGGTGATGGGGTGGACATAGCTCTCATAGAGCACGCCCAGCACGATATAGACGACGACGATCGCCGCCAGGATCAGCCACAGCTCATTTCCGAGCGACGCCTTGAAGGCGTTGGCGCTGCCGAGGAATACCGTCGTGAGAGTCGAGGGCAGGTCGATCGCCTTTTCGTCGTGCTGGATGGCGCTGACCGCATCGCCCAGGGCCACGCCGGGCGCCGTGTCGAAGGAGATGTTGGCGGCGGGGAACTGTCCCACATGGTTGATCTGCAGCGGCGCGGATTGGGTTGTGACCGTGGCGATGGCCGAAAGCGGCGTCGGCGTCCCGGCCGGGGTGTTGATGTAGAGATCCCGCAGCGCCTGCGGGGTCTGGGAGTTGGCCGGGTCGGCCTCCAGGATCACCCGTTCCTGATAGGCCTGGGTGAAGATGGTCGAGACAATGCTCTGGCCGAAGGCGTAATAGAGCTGGGCGTCGACGCTGGATGGCGTCACCCCGACCCGGGCGGCGGTGTCTCGGTCGATGTTCACATAGGCGGCCAGGCCATCGTTCTGTAGGTCGGAGGCGACGTTCCGAATCCTGGGATCGGCCTGCAGGCGCCGCACCAGTTTCTGGCTCCAGTCGGCTACGGTCTGGGTGCTCGAGCCCTGCAGGGCGAACTGGTACTGGGTTCGCCCTGACGAGGAGTCGATGGTCAGGTCCTGGACCGGCTGCACAAAAAGCGTCGCGCCGGGGACCGAGCGAGCGTCGGCGCGCAGGCGATCCATCACCTGCGTCAGCGATCCGGAACGCTGGCCAGGCGACTTCAGATTGATCAGGGTGCGACCATCATTGAGCGTGGTGTTGACCCCATCGACGCCGATGAAGCTGGTCAGGCTGGCCACATTGGGGTCCTTGAGCAGGGCGTCATCCAATCGCTGCTGCAGCTTCGCCATGGCGTCATAGGAGATTGACTGGCCGGCCTGGACCACGCCCTGAACGAGCCCCGTGTCCTGGGTGGGGAAGAGGCCTTTGGGTATGGCCAGGAAGAGGATCACCGTCAGGACGAAGGTGCCGACGGCGACAGTCAGGGTCAGACCCTGCCGCGCCAGGACCCAGGTCAGGGCCTGGTCGTAGCGATGGATGACGCCGTCCACCGCCGCCCGCGAGGCCCGTCCGAACCGGCTCTCCCGTCTTTGCGCCTCGGGCTCCGATTTCAGCCAGCGCGCCGACAGGGTCGGCACCAGGGTCAGGGAGACGACCGCGGAAATGACGATGGTCACCGCCAGGGTGACGGCGAACTGGCGGAACAGGCGACCGACCACATCGCCCATGAACAGGAGCGGGATCAGCACCGCGATCAGAGACACGGTGAGCGAAATGATGGTGAAACCGATCTGCTGGGCGCCCTTGAGCGCCGCCTGCATGGGTGTCTCGCCCTCCTCGATATAGCGGGCGATGTTCTCGATCATGACGATGGCGTCGTCGACCACGAAGCCCGTGGCGATGGTCATGGCCATCAGGGTCAGGTTATTCAGGGAATAGTGCAGCAGATACATCACCCCGAAGGCGCCTGTCAGGGAGAGTGGCACGGCGACGCTGGCGATGAAGGTCGCCTGCGGGCTGCGCAGGAAGACGAAGATCACCACCACCACGAGAAGGACTGCAAGGACCAGTTCGAACTCCACGTCGGCGACCGAGGCGCGGATGCCCGTAGTGCGGTCTGTGACCACCTTGACGTCGACGCCGGCGGGCAGGGAGGCGATGAAGTCCGGCAGGGCCTTCTTGATCTGGTCGACGGTGGAGATGACGTTGGCGCCGGGCTGGCGCTGGACATTGAGGAGCACCGACTGGGTGCGATTGTACCAGGCGCCCAGCTGGGTATTCTCCGCCCCATCCACCACCTTGGCCACATCGCCGAGCCGCACCGGGGCGTTGCCGGTGTAGGCGATGATCTGGTCAGAATAGTCCTTGGGCGTCAGAAGCTGATCGTTGGCGTCGATGGCGTAGGACCGCGTCGGCCCGTCGAAATTGCCCTTGGCGCCGTTAGCGTTGGCGGAGGCGATGGCTGTGCTGACCTGGCTCATTGAGAGCCCGTAGGACGACAGCAGCTGGGTGTTCACCTGGATGCGCACGGCGGGCTTCTCGCCGCCGCTCACCGAGACCAGTCCCACGCCTGGGAGCTGCGAGATCTTCTGCCCGATCTCCTGGTTGGCGTAGTATTCCATCTGGGTCAGGGGGACGGTCCTGGAGGTGAGGGCCAGCGTCAGAACCGGGGCGTCGGCGGGGTTGATCTTGGCGTAGATCGGCGGCGCCGGGAGGTTGGTGGGCAGAAGGCTCTGAGCCGCGTTGATCGCCGCCTGGACCTCCTGCTCGGCCACATCCAGGGACAGGCTGAGATCGAACTGCAGGGTCACAACCGAGGAGCCGCCGGAGCTGACCGACGACATGCGGTTGAGCGCCGTCATCTGGCCGAACTGCACTTCGAGCGGCGCGGTGACCGAGGTCGCCATGACCTCTGGGCTGGCGCCGGGATAGGAGGTCGTGACCTGAATGGTCGGATAGTCCACCTCAGGCAGGGCGGAGATGGGCAGGAACTTGAAGCCCACCAGGCCGGCCAGAAAGATGGCGGCCATGAAGAGAGAGGTGGCGATCGGCCGCTCGATGAAGGGACGCGAAGGACTGAACATCAGGCCCGGCCCCCTGGCGCAGGGTCAGGCCGCTGGTGAGAGCGGCTCATCCCGCCGCCTGCGACGATCCGTTCGACCGGCGGTGGCCGCCGCGGTCCCAGCGTCCTCTGCCCCCAGCCGTGGCCTGACCAGGCAGGACAACCCTGGCGCCGTCGCGCAAGCGGTCTCCGCCGTCGGTGATCACCACCTGCCCAGGCGCAAGGCCCGAAGCGATGGACACGGTCTCGGAGGTTCCCGGGCCCACAGTCACGCCGACGTGGCGCACGGTCTTGTCGGGATTGAGCAGCCAGACATAGTCGCCCTGAGGCCCATGGCGCACCGCCGTGGTCGGGACCACGACCTGGCTCTTCAGCCGGTTCACGTGCAGCGTCACATTGACGAACTGGAACGGGAAGAGCGCCCCGTCGGCATTGGCGAACTGGGCGCGGCCATTGACCGTTCCGGTCGTGGTGTTGACGGCGTTGTCCAGCGTCAGGAGCTTGCCCTGGCCGAGCACCTGCGCGCCCGACCGGTCGCTGACCGTGACGGGAAGCCCTTCCCCGCCATGTTGCGCCATAACCTGGGGGATGATGTCCTCCGGCAGGGGAAAGACCACGGTGATCGGCGAGATCTGGGTGATCACCGTGACCGGCGTCGATTCATTGGCCACCACCTGGTTGCCGAGGTCGATCTGGCGCAGACCGGCCCTGCCCGCGACCGGCGCGGTGACGCGGGTGTATTCAAGGTTCAGCCGCGCCGTATCGACATTGGCCTGGTCGGCCGCGACCTGGGCCTGATCCTGGGCCACCAACGCCTTCTGGTCGTCATATGTCTGGACGGCGATGGAGTCCTGGGACTTCAGACCCTGATAGCGCCGCAGGTCCACCTGAGCGCCGGCCAGAAGGGCCTTGTCGTGGGCCAAGGTCGCCCGGGCGAGATCCAGGGCCGCCTGGTAGGGCCGCGGATCGATCAGCATCAGCAGCTGGCCCTTTCTGACCATCTGCCCTTCTTTGAAGCCGACGCGCATGAGTTGCCCGGAGACCCGGGCATTGACCTGAATCGTGGCCACCGGGGTCACCGTGCCCAGGGCGGTCTGGTCGATGGGAATCTCGCCGAGAGCCGCCGTCGCCACGCCCACCGTCGTGGGCGGGCGTCCGCCAGCGAAGCCACCCCGCGCATGAGGGTTCTTGGCGCCGTCTCTGCCGCAATAGGTGAGTAGGCCACCCAAAGCCAACGCCAGGGCGAGCGCGCCGGCGATGGAGAGCGCCAGCCTCGCTGGGCTTGGTCTCGGAGGAGACGCGGGGGCGTCAACAGGCGGCGAAGAGTTCGCGACGCTCAATAGCGCACTCCCGTGGCAGATTGGAATGACTTCCGTCCTACACCCCTATGCCGGGGCGTAACCGATCGCTCCCGCCAAGGCGAGAGGGAATCTTGGCAATAAACGCGAGACTGGACGGATCCCGGCGCGGAGTGCTCAAGAAAGTCCCACGGGGTCGAGGTCCGGCCTCAGGGGAAAGGCGGCGTCCCAGGTGAAAACGCTCATCGCCGGCGCGGCGGGACAATTGGGGAGGGAGCTTGTCCGAACCGCGCCACCGGGTATGCGTCTTGTCGCGCTCGACCGCGCGGGCCTCGATATCGCCGACGCCGACTCCGTGCGCGCCGCCCTGAGGCGCGAGAGGCCGGATGTCATCATCAACGCCGCCGCCTATAACGCCGTCGACCAGGCCGAGAGCGAGCCGGCTTTGGCCTTTGCGATCAACCGCGACGGCCCCGCTCGCCTGGCGGCGGCGTCGGCCGAGCGCGGGGCGCGCTTCATCCATGTGTCCACCGACTTTGTGTTCGCGGGCCGCGCCCGCAGGCCCTATCGGCCGGCAAGCCCCTGCCATCCGCTCGGCGTCTATGGCGCCAGCAAGCGCGCCGGCGAGATCGCGGTCCTGGAGGCCTGTCCCGGCGCCCTGGTGGCGCGCACCGCCTGGGTCTTCTCGCCCTTCGCGCGCAACTTCCTCAAGGCCATCCTGCAGCGCCTCGCCGCCGCCGGCGAGGCGAGCGTGGTCGTGGACCAGGTCGGCTCTCCCACGGCGGCGGGCGATCTGGCTGAGGCCCTTTGGCGCCTGGCGACGACTCCGGCGCGGGGGCTCCATCACCTGGTCAATTCCGGCCAGGCGTCGCGCTTCGACTTCGCCCAGGCCATCGCCGAGGAGGCCATTCGGAGGGGTCTCGCTCCCCCCGGATCGCGGATCCTGCCGGTCGCCGCCGCGAGCCTTCCGCCCACGCCGGCCCGCCGCCCGGCCTACAGCGTCCTCGACGCCTCCAGGACCACGAAGCGTCTTGGCGCCCCCCTGCGCCCCTGGCGCGAGGCCCTTGTCGATACCCTGGAGCGGATGCGCGCGGGCGAGGGGTGAGGCATTGGGTTCAGGCGGGTGGGACGATGATCACCTTGCCTTTGGGGAGACCCGTGGTCTCCAGGCGGATGATGGCCGGTATCGCCTCCGTCAGGGGCACGATCTCCCCGATCTTGGGGGCGAGTTCACCTTTCAGCGCCGCCGCGATGATGCCTGCCCAGCCCGCCTCGCTTGGCGTTCCAAACACGGTCTCGTGTCGGGAAGAGACCAGACCGCGGAGGAATGTGGCGGGCCTATTGACGATGTGCAGCGCCTTGCCTCCGGGTTTCAGCAGCGCGTCGCACTGGTTGAGCGAGAGGGCGCCCGCCGTATCGAACACCACATCGAAACGCTTCCGGACGTCTTCGACGGTAAAGCTGCGGTAATCGATCGCCTCGCTCAGGCCGAGCGCGAGAGCCTCGTCTCGCGCCGCGGCGGCGCAGCTTCCGATGACGGTCGCGCCGCGTGAGCGGGCCAGCTGGACGGCGGCGCGCCCCACGCCGCCGAGGCATCCGCTGATGAACACCGATTGCCCCTGGCGCAGCCTCGCCTTGTCCATCAGGCCGGTCCAGGCGGTGATCGAGACGATGGGAAGCGCGGCGGCGATCTCAAAGGACAGACCCGGCGGCTTGATCACGGCCGTGGATGCGTCGGTCACCAGAACTTCGGCGAAGGTCCCGGCCGGTTTCAATCCGGTGGCCCCGAACACCTCGTCTCCGAGCTTGAACCGCGTCACGCCCGGGCCGACGGCGTCCACCCGGCCGGCGAAGTCGTGGCCCAGGCCGCGCGGGAACCGTGAGCCGGTCATGAACCTGACCCGCCCGGAGCGGATCACCCAGTCCATGGGGTTGACCGAAGCCGCCATGACCCGCACCCGGATCTGGCCGCGGCCGGGTTCGGCCAGCGGGACCTCATCCAGGCGAAGCTGCTCAGGTCCGCCATATCGGTCATACTGGATGCGCTTCATGTCGAGCTCCAGGGCGCCGCATCATCTTGGGGAAGGCGCCGGGTTGTGTCAGAATATGACGCTAACACGTAGCGACACTTTATGACAATAC
The DNA here is from genome assembly GCA_021808285.1 of Pseudomonadota bacterium. Classification (GTDB taxonomy): domain Bacteria; phylum Pseudomonadota; class Alphaproteobacteria; order Caulobacterales; family Caulobacteraceae; genus Acaudatibacter. The sequence goes on from JAKBBV010000021.1 coordinate 39,939, forward strand.
GGGGAGCTTCGCCCGAATGCCTCGCAGTGGAGATGACGCGCGCCGCCGCCTTCAGGGCGCCGCCCTGGAGCTATGGAGCCAGCATGGCTACGAGGCCGTCACGACCGCGGAGATCGCCGCGCGTGCGGGGGTCACGCCCCGGACTTTCTTTCGTCACTTCCCCGACAAGCGCGAAGTGCTGTTCGACAGCGCCGCCACCATGAGCGGGATCCTGCGGGAGACTGTGGCCGCGGCGCCGTCAGGTCTCACCCCGCTGGAGCTCGTGCGATGCGCCTTCACCGCCTTGGCGCCGCTGTTCGAGCCGAACCGACCCTTTGTCGCCCTACGACATAGCGTGATCGCTCAGACCCCGGCCCTGCGCGAGCGCGAGCTGGCCAAGGGCGCCCTTCTTACCGAGGCGCTGGCCGCGGCTTTGGCGGCGCGCGGAATCGCCCCGCGCCGCGCCGCCCTGGCGGCTCAGACGTCCATGGCCGCCTTCAATCATGCCTTCGAGGCCTGGGCGCAAGCGCCGGGAGAGAGCTTCGACGCCCACATCGCCCAGGCCTTTGACGAACTGGAGTCCCTTGTGTCGAGGGGCTGAAGACCCCCTCCTCCAGGAGCGCTCCTCAGAACCCCTGCATCCGGGCGTAGCGGTCGCGGTGATAGGACTGGCCGCCAAAGGTCGCCAGCAGACCCGGCCCCGACGTCGCCCCGTTCTCCTTGATCGCCGTCATGGCGTTCAGGGCGTCATAGTCATAGCCCGCCGTCAAGGCGTTGCTCCCCGTATCGGGCCAGGTCAGGGCCGTGCGGTTCGAGGCGGAGTCGTAGGCGTAGGTGAGAGAAGATCGGGCTCAAGCCCGGGAATGCTGTTGAATAGAATGCAGCGTCACTGACTTCCATGCTCACTTACGCGCCCTAAGCACATCCACGGAAGCAGAGATCGCGTACAACAGACCGAAAGCTACCGCCGCGTATCCCTCCGTAGTCTCATCAGCGTGGAAGAGCGGGGCCAAGAGAAATGATGCGGCAGCTAGGCCCCCAAGCAAGGTGCGCGGAAACGATAAGACTCCATACCGCGCATAGAAGTCTCGCGGGGAGGTTTCGAAAAAAGCTCCCCCAAACCGTCGCGCACTCGCTGGAATAGCCCGCTCAGCCATTATCATGAACGTCAGGGCGAACAGAAACTTCATGAAGACATCACGGGCAAATGGACGCAAATGCGTGAGACAGCCCGGTTAGCCCAACCCTGCTCAGGAACTGGGTGATCTCCGGAGCAACCTTAATCGGGGCAGAGCCGACACCGATAGCGACACCGAATGCACCGAGCGCCGCGTTTCCAAACCTGCCTGCGCCGATGTTGGCCAACACCGACACGATTCCGGCTCCTTCGGATGTGAGGTCCGCACCCGCAACAACGCCAGCGGCCGTGATCGGTCCAATGATCGTCGGCGTACTACCGAGCCCCGCTCCGGCGGCCGTGACTCCCGTTAGGTCGGCGGCCGTGCTGACGTTGTCTGCGGCATGGGCAATCTGCGCTAGCGGATTTGTAGCTGCTTTACAGCGGAAGGCATTCTGTGCCGAGGCCGGCGCATTATTCTGCGGCCCAGGACTCCTGCCGCCATCGCCGCCGCCGCCGCCGCCGCCGCTGATGATTCCCTGTAACGGCTGGAGAATGGGAACGTCCGGATGCGCGGGCGGGCTGCCGCACACGATGAGGTCGCCCTTGAGGGTATAGGTTCCATCCCCGTTGGCGATCCAGGTGGTCGAGTCGCAATCCATCCCCGTGGGATCGGCCCCGTTCACCGGGTCATCCAGGACATACCCGTAGAGGTTCGTTCCGGCGCTGAGCCCCAGCGGGTCGGTCTGGAGGAACCTTCCCTGGGCGGGGTCGTAGATGCGGGCCTTGTCGAACCAGGCGAGCGCGCCGGGGATGCCGATCTGGCCGGTTTAGCCATAGCGGCTCTCGCCCCAGGCCGAGGCGCCGGAGGGGGTGAGGGGCTCGCCATAGGGGCCATAGGCGAGTCTGGCCGGTTTAGCCATAGCGGCTCTCGCCCCAGGCCGAGGCGCCGGAGGGGGTGAGGGGCTCGCCATAGGGGCCATAGGCGAGCTGGAGCGTGGCGTTGGCGCCGGCGTCGGCCAGGGCCAGGATCGAGCCCTGCTGATCCGCCGCATACCAGGCGCGGGTCGAGGTTCCGGGGCCGGCATACATCGTCACGGGCGCGTCCGTCCCGGCGCCGGGAACATAGCGAGCGAGGATCGCGCCGCTGGAGCTGTACTCCCCCACCAGGGACCAGCCGGCATAGAGGAAGCTCGTGGTTGATCCGTTCTCGCTGTCGGTGGCGATGCGCCCCAGGGGATCATAGGCGAGACCCGCCGCCGCGGCCGCCCCTCCGCTCGTCCCCGTGGCCGAGACCACCTGGTTGAGCCCATTGGCGGCATAGGCGGAGCTCTGGGCCGGAGGTTGGGTGGTATAGGCCCCGTTGCTGTCGGATCGGGTGAGGATCTGCCCCGCGGCGCTATAGGTGAAGCCGAGCGTCGTTCCCGCGCCCCCGGCCAGGGTCTGGGTCAGGCTGGAGAGAAGACCGTCATCGCCATAGGCCCACGCGGTGGAGAGCCCCGCTCCCCCCGCCGTGGTCTTGCCCGTCAGACGCCCCAGGCCGTCATAGCCGAAGCTGGCCAGCAGA
>JAKBBV010000072.1 GCA_021808285.1 Pseudomonadota bacterium
CGGCGAGACGAGGCTTATACGGCGCGACCCTCGCCCCGGGTCACCGGTCCAGCTTTGTGGACAGCACGATGGCGGAAGTGGTCCTCTCCACGCCCTCCAGAGCCCCCAGGGCATCGACCATGGCGTCCATTTCCGCCACCGAGAGCGTCGCGACCTCCGCGATCAGGTCGAAGGGGCCGCTCACCGCATGCAGGCGGCGGACGGCCGGCAGCTTTCGCGCGGCGGCGATCACGCCCGCCGAGGCCCGGGGCTGGACGGTCATCAGGATGTGGGCGTGAATGCGGCCCCGCTCATGCGCCTCGGCCAAGCGTACGGTGTAACCGGCGATAACGCCATCACGCTCCAGACGCGCGATGCGACTCTGGACGGTGGTCCGGGACAGGCCGAGCTGTCTCGCCAAGGCCGCCGTCGGCGCCCTGGCGTCGCGCCGGAGCGCCTCGATGAGCCTGGCGTCGATTTCATCCATTCGCCGATTCCTCGCGTCGTTCCGCTGTAAACTTCTCGTCGATCCGTCGGTCTGGCAATGGGAATCGACGTCGCTGACGGGTACCCCAGAGGCTCGCTTCCTCACGCATCCCGGAGATGTCCATGACCCCCATCCTCGTCGTCGGCGCCGGCCATATCGGTCAGGCGATCGCCGCGCTGCTTCAGGGCGCGGGCGAGTATCAGGTCACCCTTAGCGATCATGCCCCCGAGGCTCTGTCGGCTTGCGCGGTCCCTGGCGTCAAACGGCTGAAGCTCGACGTCACCGATGCGGCGGCCCTGGCCGAGGCGCTCAAGGGGCAATGGGCGGTGATGAGCGCGGCGCCTTATCACCTCACCGTCAGGATCGCGGAGGCGGCGCGCCGGGCCAATGTCAACTATCTCGACCTCACCGAGGACGTGGCCTCCACCAAGAAGGTGATGGCGCTGAGCGAAGGCGCCAGCACCGCCTTCATTCCCCAGTGCGGGCTGGCGCCGGGTTTCATCTCCATCGTCGCCGCCGACCTGGCCGCCCGCTTCACCACCTTGCATGACCTGCGTCTGCGGGTCGGGGCCCTGCCGAAATATCCCTCCAACGCCCTGAACTACAATCTGACCTGGTCCACCGACGGGGTGATCAACGAATATTGCGAGCCGTGCGAGGCCGTGGTCGACGGCGAACTGCGCCAGACCCGGGCGCTGGAGGAGTGCGAGACCTTCGCCCTCGACGGCGTGACCTATGAGGCCTTCAACACCTCCGGCGGCCTTGGGACCCTGTGTGAGACCTTCGCCGGCAGGGTGCGCAATCTCAACTACCGCACGATCCGCTATCCCGGACATGCGGCGATCATGAAGGCCCTGCTCAACGATCTTCGCCTCCGCGACCGGCGCCATATCCTTAAGGACATTCTCGAGACCGCGCTGCCGTCGACCCTGCAGGACGTGGTCATCGTCTTCGTCACCGCGTCCGGCCTGCGCGACGGGGTCCTGATGCAGGATACCTATGCCCATCGGGTCTATGCCGCGGAGATCGGCGGCCGGCCGGCGAGCGCCATCCAGATGACCACCGCCGGGGCGGCCTGCGCCGTGCTCGATATGCTCCGGTCCGGCGCCCTGCGCTCCAAAGGCTTCATCCGCCAGGAGGAGATCGCTCTTGGCGACTTCCTCGCCAACCGGTTCGGCCGGGTCTATGCCGCGTCGGATGCGACGGCGGCGCACGTGCGCCTCGCGGCGGAGTAAACCCATGGCTGATGGCATCGTGACCCTGCAGCGGGATGTTGTCGCCGAAGCGACGGAGGTCCTCCGACGGCTCGGCGTCCCGGCCGAGCGCCTGGACGAGGGCGATCTGGCGGTGGCCTCGCCGATCACGGGCCAGATCCTCGCCCGCCTGCGCCAGACCTCCGCCCAGGAGTGCGTTCTGGCCGTGGCGCGCGCCCAGACCGCCTTTGAGCGATGGCGCTCGGTCCCGGCCCCGCGTCGCGGAGACCTCGTGCGCCTGCTGGGCGAGGAACTGCGCCTCGCCAAGGACGATCTGGGGGCCCTGGTGACCCTGGAGGCGGGCAAGACCGTCTCCGAGGGCCGAGGCGAGGTCCAGGAGATGATCGATATCTGCGACTACGCCGTGGGCCTGTCGCGCCAGATCTCCGGCCTCACCCTGCCCACGGAGCGAGCCTCGCACCGCATGAGCGAGTCCTGGCGCCCTCTGGGCGTGGTCGGGGTGATCAGCGCTTTCAATTTCCCGGTCGCCGTCTGGTCCTGGAACGCCGCCATCGCCCTGGTCTGCGGCGACCCGGTCATCTGGAAGCCCTCGGAGAAGACCCCGCTCACCGCCTTGGCCGTGCAGGCCCTGTTCGACAAGGCGCTCGCGCGCTTTGGCGAGGCGCCAGAGGGACTGTCCCAGGTGCTGATCGGCGCCGCGGCGGCAGGCGAGGCGATCGTCCGGGCGCCGGAGGTGCGGCTGGTCTCCGCCACCGGCTCGACCGCCATGGGGCGCAAGGTCGCGCCGATCCTGGCCGAGCGCTTCGCCAGGGCTCTGCTGGAGCTGGGCGGCAACAACGCCGCGATCGTCACGCCGAGCGCCGACCTGGACCTCACCCTGCGCGCCGTGGCCTTCGCCGCCATGGGCACCGCCGGTCAGCGCTGCACGACCTTGAGGCGGCTGATCGTGCACAAGGACGTCAAGTCGACTCTCCTGGAGCGGCTCATCAAGGCCTATGGCTCGGTCGCCGTGGGCGATCCGCGCGATTCGACGACCCTGGTCGGCCCGCTGATCGACGAGGCGGCGCTTCGCGGCATGCAGGCGGCTCTGGCCCAGGCCCAGGCGGAGGGTGGCACGCTCCTCGCGGGAGGCGAGCGCGTCGGCGCGGCGGGAGCCTATGTGCGTCCGGCTCTGGTGGACATGCCGGCCCAGACGCCGGTGGTGGCCCGCGAGACCTTCGCGCCGATCCTATACGTCTTGAGCTATGAGACGCTGGAGGAGGCGATCGCGCTCAACAACGCGGTGAGCCAGGGCCTGTCGTCGTCGATTTTCACCTCCGATCTGCGCGAGGCGGAGCTGTTCTGCTCGGAGCAGGGATCGGACTGCGGCATCGCCAATGTGAACATCGGCCCGTCTGGGGCCGAGATCGGCGGCGCCTTCGGCGGCGAGAAGGAGACGGGCGGCGGCCGTGAGGCGGGCTCCGACTCTTGGAAGGCCTATATGCGTCGCGCGACCAATACGGTGAATTATGGCCGGGATCTGCCCTTGGCGCAGGGGGTCAAGTTCGATCTCTGAGCGTTCCGAAGACCGGATCGGTTGAGCGCGATATATTTCAGATCCGACACCTGTTCAGGCGTAGCGTTCGCCGGTAGCGTTCCGGCAGATGATTCCGGACGGCGACGCCTTGGACGCGGGTCTTGCGATTGACGGACCGGAGAGCCGCGCTCCCGCCGTCGGGGCCGCGCCGCTTTTCACCGCGAGGAGCTTCGAAAAGACCTGGCTGGAGGGCGGCGTCGACTGGTGCGAGGCGGCTCTCGCCGATCTGGCGTCGACGGCGCCGGAGAGCCCGCTGCTCCAGGCCTGCCGGGCGCTTTACCACTACCGGCGCAGTGAGTTCGCCCTCTCTCTGGCGTGGTGGGAGCGGTTCCTCGGCCAGGGACAGCTGCAGGGCGAATATTTCGAGGATGTCTTCGATTGCTGCAGTCACCTGGGTTGCACGGAGACGGCCCGGCGGCTGGCCGCGACCATGGCGGCGCCTGCACCGGCGCGCTGGAAGTCGACGATCGAGATCGACATGCGGCTGGCCATGGGCCTTGACGACGAGATCGCGCTCGCTGCGCCGGACGCCCCGTTTGACGCTCCGATCGCGGTCTGGGAGCACCACCAGCAGGCCCTGTCGCAGATGCGGCGGGAGGGAGTGGCCGCAAGCCTTGAGGCCTATGAGCGCGCCTGGGCGTCTCCGGCCGCGCGCCAGATGTTCGCCGCGCCGGACGACCCGGAATCCTATGACCTGTTCTGGGGCGCCGACGAGCCCCCGCCCGAGCAGCTCTGGGTTCATCCGCGGTTCGGCCTGGGAGACGGCATCCAGTGGCTGCGCTATCTGCCGGCCCTGGCGACGGTCGGGGTGAACGTCGTGGTCACCGACGCCCGGCTGCAGGGACTGGTCCTCAAGGGACAAGGCGAGATCGATGCGCCGGTTTCGAGGTCGAAGCTGGAGGCTCTGGGGCCGGTCCAGCTGGGAGAGCGGCGATGGACCGACGGCTACGCCCTCATGACCCGCCTCTTTCCCCATCTGGGCTATGCCCCGGCGGCGAAGGGATTTCTCCGCGCGAACTCTGCGCCTCGGGCGTGCAGCCTCCTGGAGGAGAGCCGGGTCCGGAGCGGGGGCAGAAGGCGGCTCGCTCTCGTCTGGTCGGCCAATGAGAGTCTCCGGTTCGCCCAGAAGAGCCTGACCGTGGATCAGGTCCTGCCCCTCTTGGCCCTGGGCGACATCCATTGGGTCGTGGCTCAAAGGGGCTATCAGCGCGCAGCCTTCCTGGAGCTGGGCCTTGGCCACCGCGCCACCGTGCTTCCTGAAGACCTCAGCCTGGCCGAGACAGGCGCGGTCCTGGAGGGGCTCGACGGCGTCGTGACCTGCGACACCTCGATCGCTCACCTGGCCGGGGCTATGGGCCTGCCGACGGCCATGTTCCTCTCCGCCGCCGCCGACGGGCGCTGGGAGTCGGCCGCTCACACCACGCCCTGGTACCCCTCCATGAGGCTCCATCGCCAGGCGCGATTGGGCGACTGGTCCGGCATGGTCGCGAACCTGGCCGAGGCCCTGGCGCGGGGTGAGACAGGTGCGTCGCGTCCCTGATCCGGCGACGCCGCCCAACCGCCATCGTCCCGCGCGTCGTCGCGCTCCCGGAGGGCGAGCTTTCCCTCGGCTCGAAATTGCGGCTAGGGTTCGCCGCGTAGCCCCATCGCGCGCCCGGCGGGCGGTGGTCCCCCTCGCACACGGGTCTGGAACCTGATGGACGCGACGACGAGCGCAGGCCTGATCGACGCCCCTGTGGTGAAGCCGACCGGCCGCGCGCCGCTGTTCGCCGCCATCGATCTGGGCACCAACAATTGCCGCCTCCTGATCGCGCGTCCGTCCCATGGCGGGTTCCGGGTCGTCGATTCCTTCTCGCGCATCGTGCGTCTGGGCGAGGGCCTGGAGGCGCGGGGACGTCTTGGCGAGGCGGCCATGCAGCGGACCTCGGACGCCCTGCGGATCTGCGCCGACAAGATCGCCCGCCGGGGCGTGGCGGAGCTTCGCGCCGTGGCGACGGCGGCCTGCCGCGCGGCCGATAACGGGGCCGAGTTCCTGGAAGGCGTGGCGCTGGCCACGGGCCTGAAATTCGAGATCATCAGCCCGCGCGAGGAGGTGGAGCTGGGCGTCGCGGCCTGCGGCGATCTGATCGATCCGCACGCTTCGGCCGCTCTGATCGTCGATGTGGGCGGAGGCTCGACCGAGCTGTCGTTCATCGACCTGGACGCCGCGCGACGGGCCGAGTTCGACCCCCAGCGGGGGCGCGCGCCGATCGCCGCCTGGCGCTCCATTCCCATCGGGGTGGTCAACCTGGCCGAGCGCTTCCCCGAGCGTCCGGGCGATCCGACCTGGCGGGCGGACATGGTCGAGGCGGTGCGCGCGGCCCTGGCCGACTTCGCCGACGCCGATCGCCTCCGGTCCGCCTTCCTCCAGGACAGGGCCCACATCATCGGCGCCTCGGGGGCCATCACCAGCCTGGCCGGGGTCCACCTCAATCTCGAACGGTATGACCGCCGCAAGGTGGATGGGCTGTGGATGAGCTGCCACGAATGCCGCGCCGCGGCCGATCGTCTGGCGGCCATGAGCCTGGCGGAGCGCGCCCTGTCCCCCTGCATCGGGCCGGATCGGGCCGACCTCGTCCTCGCCGGCGCCGCCATCCTCGAAGCGGTGCAGACCTTCTGGCCGGCGCAGCAGCTTCGCGTCGCCGACCGCGGGCTTCGCGAAGGGGCCCTGCGCACCCTGATCTGGCGCCATCAGCGTCGCCAGCGCGGCCGCCTCTTCACCAGTCGGGACGCGCCGCCCGCCGTCCGCGAGGCCGTGGGATGAGCGAGACCCCGCCGCGCAAACGGATGGTGCGGCCGCCCAGCGGCGGGTCCGACGCGCGCGCCACGCCCCAGCGCCTCAAGACCGCCAAACTGCGCACGCCGTCCTCTCAGGCCTGGCTGGAGCGCCAGATCAATGACCCCTTCGCCGCCGAGGCCCGAGCCAAGGGGTATCGCTCCCGCGCGGCCTTCAAGCTGATCGAGATCGACGACCGCTTCGGTCTGGTCCGGAAGGGCGCGAGGGTGATCGATCTCGGCTGCGCGCCCGGCGGCTGGCTTCAGGTGCTCATCGCGCGCGGCGCCGGCGCCGTGGCCGGGGTGGACCTGCTCGACCTCGCCCCGGTGACCGGAGCGAGGATCCTTCAAGCCGATTTCACCGGGCCGGGCGTCGGGGAGACGCTTCTGGAGGCGATCGGCGGGCGCGCCGACCTGGTGCTCTCGGACATGGCCCCCAACACCACCGGGCATAGGCAGACCGATCACCTGCGCATCGTCGGCCTGATCGAAGCCGCCGCCGCCTTCGCCGAGACGGCCCTGAGGCCCGGCGGAGCCTTCGTCGCCAAGGCTTTCCAGGGCGGCGAGACGGGCGAGGTGGTGGCCGCGCTCAAACGCGCCTTCGCCGAGGTCCGCCACGTCAAGCCCAAGGCGAGCCGGTCGCAGAGCGCCGAGGTCTATATCGTCGCCACCGGCTTCAAGGGCGGGACCTCCGCGCCGTAGTGGCGGGTGAGCAGCCAGGCCTGGGCCCCAAGACCCGCGAGCGGCAGCAGCAGGACGAAGCCGAGCGGCGCTCCGCCCCTGATCAGAAGCGCCGCCGCGACCAATCCCGCCGTGCAACCCACATCGTAGCCGCCCTCGGTGGCGGCGTGGAAGCGCAGGGCGCAGGGTGAGGCCTGGGCCAGGTTGTAAACCGCGCTCATCAGCACCGGCGCCGCGAGGATCGCGGCCAGGGCGCCGAAGGCCTGGGCCGCCAGCGCCAGGGGCGCGTGGCCGGCGCCGAGCGCCTTGAGGACCACGCTGAGGGCGGCGACGCCGAAGGCGAAGGCGACGGCCTTGGCGCCATGGCCCAGATCCACGCCCCGGCCCATCACGAGGGCGCCCAGCGCGCCGACGGCGGCGGCCAGGGCCAGGGCCGCCCCCATGCCCACGAAGCTGTCGCCCAGGCTGAGGAACAGGGTCATCTGCCACAAGAGATAGGTTCCCGCCCCCTGCCAGCCTTCGGTGATGAAGAGACGCACCCCGCTCCACGAGGCCTTGAGGGCGTCTGGACCCACATCGAGCACGGCCACCTTCGGCGTCGCCAGCAGCGGCAGGGCGGAGAGCAGGAGCATGGCGCCGGTGGCCCAGAAGGCCGGTCCAGGGCCCACCGCGGCGAGAAGGGCCCCCGTGGCGAGGGGGGCGAGGATGCCGGCGACCGCGGCGATAGCCTCGCGCGCGCCGATCTGGTGGCCCCGGTGTTCGGCGTCGCCCAGGGAGGCGAAATAGGCGTGGTAACAGGTCCAGTAGATCGTGTCGGCCACGGCCGAGACCGCGATCAGGCGATAGAGCGCCGGCCCCACCCCCTGCACCGCCGCGAGCAGGGGGAACTCACAGGCCACCAGCAAGGTCCCGGCGATGACCAGGGCGCGCAGGCCGGTGCGCCGCGCCAGGGGCACGATCAGGGGGCGGATGAGGAAGCGCCCGGCGTTTATCGCGGCCAGAGCCAGGAGCGCATCCGCCAGGGGTGTCCCCGAGCGCAGGAGATAGGCGCCATAGAAGGCGCCCCCGCCGCTGATCGCCAGGGCGTGCAGGCCATAATGCAGGTTGAGCCAGTTGACCCGGTCGTTACGGAAAAACGCCATGGGCGGCGTTTAAGGCCAAAGCCGCCCCGAGGGCGAGGGCGAGGGCGAGGGCGAGGGCGAGGTTTGGTGCGCCATCGGGAGCCCCGGAAGAGGGCGGCTCGGAGGTCCGCGGCGGGCGTTCGGTCGCATGGGGCTTTTCGATTTCGTATAAATCATTGTAATTAAAACATAAAATGTATTTGCCCCGGTCCGGGAAGGCTGCATTTGCGGCCATTCTGGCCACCTTTCTGGCTGCGTTCTGGTAACATCTGGCTGCGTCGAGGGTCGCAAATGGCAACCTTCCTGGTCACTGTCGGGTCACGGCCAGGTCGCGTTCTGGCCCCGCGTCGGAGCGGCCGGGGCGCGCCAGACAGAAACCTCGCCAGGGCGAGTCGCAGCCTCCGGGCGCCGCATGCCCCGCATGGGCCGAGGCCAGCGCCCGTGGTCCGCCGCGTCTTGATCTGTCGCCGGGTCCTCGCCATCAATTACATTATGCAATAGTCAGGCGATAAAGGGAAGGCCCGTCGGCCAAGTCCCGCGCCCCGCCATGACGTCCGGGCCCGCCGCGCGCCGGGGATTCTGGCCCCCGGTGCAGATTCTCTCCCCTCGGGGGTTCCGTTTGGCGAGGCCCGCGCTTATACCGCGCCCGCAAAACGGAGAGTCTCATGGAGATTCGCGAAGGGCTCACCTTCGACGATGTTTTGCTCGAACCCGGTCCGTCCGACGTCATGCCCACCCAGGTGGGGACCTCGACGCGCTTCACCCGGGAGATCCGCCTGAACATCCCCCTGGTGTCCGCCGCCATGGACACCGTCACCGAAAGCCGCCTGGCCATCGCCATGGCCCAGGCCGGCGGCCTCGGCGTTCTGCACCGGAACATGACGGTGGAGCAGCACGCCGACCAGGTGCGCGAGGTCAAACGGTTCGAAAGCGGCATGGTCATCAATCCGGTGACCATCCATCCCGACACGACCCTGGCCGAGATCCGCGCCATCAGCGCCGCGCGACGCATCTCGGGCTTTCCGGTGGTGGAGCAGGGCACGGGCAAGCTGGTGGGCATCCTCACCAACCGCGACATGCGCTTCGAGAGCGCCGCCGACGCGCCGGCCTCGGCCCTGATGACCACGGCCAACCTCGTCACCGTGCCCGAGGGGACGAGCCAGGAGACCGCGCGCGAGCTTCTGCGCCGGCACAAGATCGAACGCCTGATCGTGGTCGACGAGGCCTATCGCGCGGTGGGCCTGATCACCGTCAAGGATATGGAGAAGGCTCAGGCCCACCCGAACGCGGCCAAGGATTCGCGCGGACGGCTGCTGGTCGGCGCGGCCTCCACCGTGGGCGACGCGGGGTTCGAGCGCTCGCTCGCCCTGGTGGATGCGGGCGTGGACGTGGTGGTGATCGACACCGCGCACGGCCATTCCGCCCAGGTGGGCGAGGCGGTGCGGCGCCTGTCGCGCGAGACCAACCGGGTGCAGATCGTGGCCGGCAATGTGGCCACCTATGACGGGGCGCGGGCGCTGATCGACGCCGGCGCCGACGCAGTGAAGGTGGGGATCGGGCCGGGCTCGATCTGCACCACGCGGGTGGTGGCAGGCGTCGGCGTGCCGCAGTTCACCGCCATCGTCGAGGCCCGCCGGGCGGCCGAGGGCTCCGGCGCGCCGATCATCGCCGACGGCGGTATCCGCTTTTCCGGCGACCTGGCCAAGGCCATCGCCGCGGGGGCCGAGAGCGCCATGCTGGGCTCCATGTTCGCGGGCACGGACGAGTCGCCGGGCGAGGTCTTTCTCTATCAGGGACGCAGCTACAAATCCTATCGCGGCATGGGCTCGCTGGGGGCCATGGCGCGGGGCTCGGCCGACCGCTACTTCCAGAAGGAGGTGGAGGACGCCATGAAGCTGGTGCCCGAGGGGATCGAGGGCCAGACCCCCTATAAGGGACCGATCCAGCCGGTGATCCATCAGCTCGTCGGCGGCCTTCGCACGGCCATGGG
>JAKBBV010000073.1 GCA_021808285.1 Pseudomonadota bacterium
TCCGGAACATCCGAAAAGCACCGCGACAGCCATAACATCGACGCCTCCTGCATGAGCCGCCGACCTAAAGAATCCCGTTCGCCCCTTCGCGCTACATACTCTTTTTCAAATGCGATTCCCGTGGCGTGGGGGGGGGCGGGCGGTCTGGTGGATGCGACAGGGATTGAACCTGTGACCCCCTCGGTGTGAACGAGGTGCTCTCCCGCTGAGCTACGCATCCGTCCCAGGCTGGGGAGCGGGTCTATAGTCCGAGCCCCTCGCCGTCACAAGCGCGGACATCGCTTGGCGGCGCCCCTCGGCTCTGCGAGCGAGGCTGGGCCCTTACTGCCGCAGGAGCCTCTCGCAGGCTTCAGGCAGGGCGTCGAAGTGGTCGATGAGGATGTCGGCGCCGAGCTGCGCCGCCGGGGTGGCGGTGTAGCCAAAGCTGACCAGCACGAGCGATATCCCGGCGCGGCGCGCGGCCTCGGCGTCGTTGATCGAGTCGCCCACCATGATGGCGCGGTCCGCCGCGCCGCCGGCCCTGGCGATGGTTTCCAGGAGATGCCGAGGGTCGGGCTTCTGGGCGGTGGCGCCGTCGCCTCCCAGTATGGCGGCGAACCGCGTGGCGAGGCCCAGTTCGCCAAGCAGGGCGAGGCTGAGATCGGTGCGCTTGTTGGTGCAGACAGCCAGGCGCGCGCCCCGCGCCTCCAGGGCGTCCAGCGCCGCGACGACCCCCTCGAATGGCCGGCTCTCGCGGGCGATGCGGCCCCGATAATGTACCAGGAAATCCTCGAACAGGAGGTCCAGCCGAGCCTCGCTGAGCGGAGCGCCGGCGACGTCGAAGCCCTTGCGCAACAAGGCTTTGGCGCCCTGGCCGATGAGATCGCGGGCCTCGGCCAGAGGCAGCGGCGTCAGGCCCTGATCGACGAGCACATGATTGAGCGTCGCGGCCAGGTCGGGCGCGGTGTCCACCAGGGTGCCGTCGAGGTCGAAGACGATGGTCGCCCCCGAAAGCAGGTCAGAGGTCAGGGTCAGGGGCGGGGCTCCCGGCGGCGCGAGGGTCAGGCGATCTCGCCATTTGCCCCGCTGCGGGCGGGCGTGGCAAGCTTCAGTCTTCTCTGGCGAAGCGACTCGAAACACCCCATGACCGCCTCCTCGACGCCCTCCCGCGCGGCCGTGATCCTCGCCGCCGGCAAGGGCGAACGCATGAAGTCCCCCTTGCCCAAGGTGCTGCATCCGGTGGGGGGGCGGGCCATGCTCGACCACGCCATCGACACCGCCCAGGCGCTCGGCTGCGCCCGCATCGTGGTGGTGACCGGCGCCCACGCCCCGGAGGTTCAGGCCCATGTGGCGGCGCGGCTCGGGGACGGGGCGATCGCGGTCCAGGACCCGCCCCTGGGCACCGGCCATGCGGTCCTCGCCGCCCGCGCGGCTCTGGAGGGCTTTGTCGGCGAGGTCATCGTCTCCTATGCCGATGCGCCCCTGGTTTCGGCGCAGACCGCGCGAGGACTGCTCGCGGTGCGCGAGGGGGGGGCGGACCTTGCCGTCCTGGGTTTCCGGGCCGCTGTCCCCGGCGCCTATGGCCGCCTGATCTTGGAGGGCGAGGCCCGCCTCCTGCGCATTGTCGAGGCCAAGGAGGCGAGCCCGGCCGAGCTGGCCGTGGACCTGTGCAATTCCGGCATCCTGGCGGCCTCGGCGCCGACGCTCTTTGGCCTGCTCGCGAGAGTGACCAACGCCAACGCCAAGGGCGAGTACTATTTGACCGATGTGGTCGGCCTGGCCTCGGACGACGGCCTCTCCATCGCCTGCGCCTTCGCCGAGGAGGCTGAGGTGGCGGGGGTCAATTCCCAGGGCGAGCTGGCGGCGGCCGAGGCGGCGTTCCAGGAGCGGCGACGCGCGGAGCTGATGGCCCAGGGCGTCACCCTGATCGCGCCGGAGACGGTGTTCCTCAGCTGGGACACGGTCATCGGCCCCGGCGCGCGGATCGAGCCGAACGTCGTCTTCGGCCCGGGGGCGAAGATCGCCGGCGGCGCGGTTATCCGGGCCTTCAGCCATCTGGAGGGCGCGCAGGTGGAGGCCGGGGCCATCGTCGGGCCTTTCGCGCGTTTGCGGCCGGGCGCGCGCATCGGACCGCAAGCCCATATCGGCAACTTCGTCGAAGTGAAGAACGTCACGGTGGGGAGCGGCGCCAAGGCCAACCATCTGTCCTATCTGGGCGATGGTGCGGTCGGGGCGGGGGCTAACATCGGCGCCGGGACGATCTTCTGCAACTATGACGGCTTCGACAAGCATCGTACGGAGGTGGGCGAGGGGGCCTTCATCGGCTCCAACACCGCGCTCGTGGCTCCGGTGAGCGTCGGACGAGGGGCCTATACCGGATCGGGTTCGGTGATTACCCAGGATGTGCCGGCCGATTCTCTGGCCCTGGAGCGCGGCCCCCAGGCCGTGAAGCCGGGCTGGGCGGCGGCGTTCCGCGCCCGCAAGCTGCGGGAGCGGGCGGCCAAGGCGGCCAAGGCGACACCCGGAGCAGGGGACGCATGAGCGAGGCGATGAGCGTGAACGACCGCGACGCCGAAAAGGCACAGGCCGCCGCCGCCGCCGCCGATCTGGTGCAGTCCGGGATGACGGTGGGGCTTGGAACGGGGTCCACCGCGTGTCTCTTCGTCCGCGCCCTGGCCCGGCGGGGGCTGGACATCCGCTGCGTCTCGACCTCTCTGGCCACGGCTGACCTCGCGGTTTCCCTGGGCCTGGAGATGCTGGACCTGGACGAAGCGCCGCCGCCGGACCTGACCGTGGACGGCGCCGATGAGATCGGGCCCCGTCTGGCGCTGATCAAGGGCGGCGGGGCCGCGCTGTTGCGCGAGAAGCTGGTCTGGGAGGCGTCGCGGCGGCGCGTCGTCATCGCCGACCGAAGCAAGCTCGTTTCGCGCCTTGGCGCCTTTCCTCTGCCGGTGGAGATCACGCCCTTTGGCCATCTGACCACGGCCCGGCGTATCGCGGCGGTTCTGCCGTCCGATGGCGTCCCGCTCAAGGCCAGTTGGCGGCGCGCCGGCCAGGACCTGCTGCGAACCGATGGCGGCAACCTTATCTTGGATCTTCATCTGGGCGCGATCGCCGATCCCGAGGCGCTCGCTGCGACGCTGAAAGCCGTGACCGGCGTGGTCGAGCACGGCCTGTTCATCGGCCTTGCCGAGCGCGCGCTCGTGGCCGGGCCAGGCGGCGTCGAGACCCTCTATCCCTGACCGGCGCGGCGGGAGCGCCGCCGCACAAGGAGCCTCCGCCGTGGCCGCTTACGACTATGATCTCTTCGTCCTGGGCGCGGGCTCCGGGGGTGTGAGGGCGGCGCGGCTGGCGGCCCAGGCGGGCGCGCGCGTCGTCGTGGCCGAGGCCGACAGGGTGGGCGGGACCTGCGTCATCCGCGGCTGCATCCCCAAGAAGTTCATGGTCTATGCCAGCGCCTTCGCCGCCGATTTCGACGCGGCGCGCGGCTATGGCTGGGAGATCGGCGAGACCCGCTTCGACTGGCAGGCCTTTTGTGACGCCCGCGATCGGGAGGTGGCGCGCCTCTCGGGACTCTATGTCGCCAACCTCGGCAACGCCGGCGCCGACATCCTGCACGGCCGGGCCGAACTATTGTCCGCGCACGAGATCGGCGTGCCCTCCAAGGGGCTGACGGTCACGGCGGACAAGATCCTCATCGCCACCGGCGGGGCGCCCTGGCGGCCGGATATTCCGGGCATCGACCACGCCATCGTCTCGGACCAGGTGTTTCACCTGCCGCGCCTGCCCCGGCGCATGACCATCGTCGGCGGCGGCTATATCGCGGTGGAGTTCGCCGGCGTCTTCAATGGTCTGGGGGTGGATACGACGCTGGTTTATCGCGGAGCCAACATCCTGCGGGGCTTCGACGACGATATTCGCGCCCACCTCGCCGAGGAGATGGAGCGGCGCTGCGTCAAGGTCGTGCTGGGCGAGGAGCCGGTCTCGCTGGAGAAGGACGGGGACACGATTCGTACGACGCTGTCGGGCGGGCGGGTGGAAGAGGCGGAGGTGGTGCTCTTCGCCACCGGCCGGCGACCGGCTGCGGCGGGGCTTGGCCTGGAGCGCGCGGGAGTCCGCCTGGCCCCCTCCGGCGCGGTCGAGGTCGATGCCTATTCCCGCACGTCCGCGGCGAACATCTTCGCCATCGGCGATGTCACCGACCGGATCAACCTGACCCCGGTGGCCATTCGCGAGGCCCACGCCTTTGTCGACACGGCGTTCTTGGACAAGCCCGCCCGCTTTGACCACGACACCGTTCCCTGCGCCGTCTTCTCCCAGCCCAATGTCGGCTCGGTCGGTCTGAGCGAGGCCGAGGCCCGGCACGGCGGGCGGCCGGTGGACATCTATCGATCCGCCTTCCGTCCGATGAAGGGCACGCTCTATGGCGGGGCCGAGCGCGCCATGCTCAAGCTGGTGGTCGACCGCGCGAGCCAGAAGGTTGTGGGCTGTCACATGGTCGGGCCGGACGCGCCGGAGATCATCCAGATGGCCGCCATCCCCATCAAGATGGGCGTGACCAAGGCCCAGTGGGATGAGGCCTGCGCCGTGCACCCGACGACGGCGGAAGAATTCGTCACCCTGCGCGTGCCCGTCCCTGACACGGTCCTCGGCGCGATCGGCTGACAAAGGGGCAATTTTGCCGGTCAGGGCGGCTTTGCCTCCGGCGGCGCTCTGGGCTATGGGGCGGACGCCTCCCATTCACGAAGATCTCGCTGTTTCGATGACTCGCCGTTGGACGCCGGGCTCCTGGAGGGAGCAACCGGCCAAGCACATCCCCTCCGACTATCCGGAACCCGCTGAACTGGCCCGGGCCGAGGCTGAGCTTCGGCGCATGCCGCCTCTGGTCTTCGCCGGAGAGGCGCGGCGCCTCAAGAGCCTCCTCGCCGAGGTGTCGGCCGGCCGGGCCTTCCTGCTTCAGGGCGGCGACTGCGCCGAAAGCTTCAAGGAGTTTTCCGCCGACAATATCCGCGACACCTTCCGCCTGATCCTGCAGATGGCGGTGGTGCTCACCTTCGCCGGCGGCAAGCCGGTGGTGAAGGTCGGCCGCATGGCCGGCCAGTTCGCCAAGCCGCGCTCGGCCCCGGTCGAGACCGTGGACGGCGTCACCCTGCCATCCTATCGCGGCGACAACATCAACGGCATGGAGTTCACCGCCGAGGCGCGGACCCCCGATCCAGACCGGCTGATCAAGTCCTATGCGCAGTCGTCCGCAACCCTCAATCTGCTGCGCGCCTTCGCCGGCGGCGGCTATGCGGACCTGCACAATATCCATCGTTGGACCCTGGGATTCGTCGACGGCAGCCCTCAGGGCGCGCGCTATCGCGAACTGTCCGACAAGATTTCCGAGGCCCTGACCTTCATGCAGGCCATCGGCGTCACACCTCAGAGCCATCCAGACCTCTCGCGCGTGGAGTTCTTCACCAGCCACGAGGCCTTGCTGCTGGGCTATGAGGAGGCTCTCACTCGGGTCGATTCCACGTCCGGCGACTGGTACGATGTCTCCGCCCACCTGATCTGGATCGGCGAGCGCACGCGCCAGCTCGACGGCGCCCATGTGGAGTTCTGCCGCGGGGTCAAGAATCCCATCGGGCTCAAGGTCGGCCCGAGCCTGGAGCCGGACGACCTCCTCGCTCTTATCGATGCGCTCAACCCGGGGGACGAGCCGGGGCGTCTGACCCTCTATGGCCGCTTCGGGGCCGACAAGATCGCCGCCCGCCTGCCTCGCCTGATGCGCGCCACCCGCGACGCCGGCCGCCGCCTTGTCTGGGCCATCGATCCCATGCACGGCAACACCCAGGTCGCCGCCAATGGCTACAAGACCCGGCCCTTCGACCGCATCCTGGCCGAGGTGAAGAGCTTCATCGAGATCGCCCAGGCCGAGGGCGTGCATCCCGGCGGCGTGCATCTGGAGATGACCGGTCAGAACGTCACCGAGTGTCTGGGCGGCGCCCGCGCCCTGGTGGAGGGTGAACTGGCCCAGCGCTACGACACCCACTGCGACCCGCGCCTCAATGGCGAACAGGCCCTGGAACTGGCCTTCCTGGTGGCTGAGAAGCTCAAGGCCGAGCGCGAAGCCAGCCCGCTGCGCGCCGCGCAATAGGGGCGCGGGGAAGTCTGGAGGACGAAGGCAGGTCTGGGTCGGTCCGCCGGGGGCGCTGGGGCCGTCAGGCGCCCAGGATCCAGCCTTCCTCCTGTTCGACCACGCTGACCCTTTCGGCCGCGGCGCCAGCGGGCGGACCGAACATCGCCGCCAGTTTGCCCTGTTCGTCGAGCCGGGCGAAGTGCTCCGCCAGGCAACGCACCTGGGTCTGGTCCTTCACCTCTCCGGGCAGGGCCGCCGGCTTGATCAGTGAGGGATAGATCTCGGCCATGACGGCATCCACTCCGTCCAGCTCGGCCTCGCTCAGAGCCTTCCAGCCGGTCTCGAACGGCCAGACCTTGAGACGATCCGCGCGCGCCTCGGCGAGGCGCTTGGCCACCGGGATGCCCAGCAGGGTCTGCCCGCCCACCGAGCCGTTATAATACATCTTCCATACCGGAGATGCGCCCTTGGCCGCCTCTTCCGCGAACCTGAACTCGGGAAGGTCGCCGGGGCCATGATCCCGGGTCTTTTTCGGCTGCAGGGTGGTGAGCGCGTCCTTGGGCGGGCAGCCCCAGAAGGGGAACGGCCCGCCGGTCAGGCGCCGATTGATCTCCGAAGCGGCGCCGAAGCGGTTGTTCACATTGTCCTTGCGATCCTTGACCCGCTTGTCGATCTCCGACCACACGGCCTTCCAGGGCGGCGTCTGTGTGAGGCCGAGGCCGGCCGTCAGCCCGCGCGGGAGGCCGAGCGCGAAATCGAAGCCCAGGAGGGTGCGCTCCCGCCGTTTGGCCCGATCATCGAGAATGGCGCCGATCATGGCCTCCGCCTCGGCGCGGGTGGCCGGATTATGCGCCTCGAAGGCAAAACGGAACCGCACGTCGCGCTTGAGCACGCCGATCCAGACCGAGTCGGCCCCGGTGATCGGCTTGGCCGCGGCGCTCCAGTCGACGATCAGATAGGCGTTAAAGAGGCGGGCCAACTGGCGCTCCCAGTCAAAGGACGAAACGGCGGGGGAACTCTTTAAGGCCCCAAACGCCGCGCGGCCATAGGCGCGGTCCGAAACCCGCTCTTCGCGCGCTGGCCCGGTCGTGATAGCCGCACGGGCATGAACCAGACTTTGCGTGCGGGCGTCATCGGAGCGGGAGTGTTCGGTGGCTATCATGCGGTCAAATGGGCAGGCCTTGGCGAGGCGGCCCCGGTCGCCATCCTCGATCTCGACCTCGCCCGCGCCCGGGCCCTGGCCGAGCGCCATGGGGCCGAGGCCTTCTCCGCCCCTAGCCCGTCGATGTCGCCCTCTCGCCTTCGTTCCGACGATCCGGCCATGGCCGCCTTCTTCGAGAGCGTCGACGTCGTCTCGGTGACGTCTCCGGCATCCAGCCACGCGCCCTGGGTCCTGGCGGCGCTGGCGGCCGGAAAGGCGGTCTATGTGGAAAAGCCCCTGGCCACGACGCCGCAGGACGCCGACGCGATCCTCGCCGCCGCCGCCTCAACCGGCCTTTGCGTCGCCTGTGGCTTTCTGGAGCGCGCGGCTCTGATCGCCTGCGGCTTGTCGCGCGTCGAGGAACGACCGCTGCGGATGGAAGCGGTCCGTGAGGCGTCTCCCTCCCCGCGCAATCTCGACGTCTCGGTGGCCATGGACCTGATGATCCATGATCTGGATCTGGCCCTCTGGCTGGGCGGCGGCGAACCCTTCGCCGTGGAGGCGGAGGGGCGAAGTCTCGTCAGCGAGCAGGCGGATGAGATCGCGGCCGAGGCGAGCTTCGACAACGGCTTCACCGCCCGCTTTGAGGCCTCGCGCGTCGCCAAGGCGCCCCGCCGGTCGCTGCGCCTCTTCTTTTCTTGCGGGGAGGTGGAGATCGACCTCCTGGAGGGACGCGCGCGCGGACCGGAACGCTTCGGACTGATCGCGGATTTCGGCGCGACGCCGGAGGGCGCCGATCGTCTGGCGGCCAGCCTCCAGGCCTTCGTGGGCGCTGTGCGCGGCCAGGGATCGCCCCTGGCGACGGCGGCCGACGGGGCGAGGGCTCTGGACCTGGCCCTCGCCGTGGAGCACGGTCTTTCCGTCTGAGACCTGAAGGAGGCGCCCATGGCTACAGCCCACGATTTCAGCTTCACGCGCATCGACGGCGCGCCCCTGCCCCTGGCGGACTTCAAGGGCAAGGCCGTGCTGGTGGTCAATACCGCCTCGCACTGCGGCCTGACCCCGCAATATGAGGGGCTGGAGGCGCTCTATTCGCGCTATCGCGACCGGGGACTTGTGGTCCTGGGGGTCCCCTGCAACCAGTTCGCCGGTCAGGAGCCGGGGTCGGAGGAGGAGATCGCCGCCTTCTGCACCACAAGGTTCGCCGTGGACTTCCCCCTTGCGGCCAAGACCGAGGTCAAGGACGAGGGCCGCCATCCCTTCTATGCCTGGGCCGAGGAGGTTCTGGGCCCCGACGCCGTGCCGGTGTGGAACTTTCACAAGATCCTGATCGGCTCCGACGGTGCGGCCATCGCCGCCTTCAATCCCCGGGTCGAGCCCCTGGACGAGGCCCTGACCGCGGCGGTGGAAAAGGCGCTTTAGGCCCGGGCCGCGTCGGCCAGCCGCAACAGATAGCGCCCATAGTCCGAGGCCTTGAGCGCCTCGCCGCGCGCGCGCAACTGGTCGCGGTCGATGAAGCCCTGGTGGAAGGCGATCTCCTCCAGACAGGCGATATAGACGCCCTGGCGCTTCTGCAGGGCGCGCACGAACTCCGCCGCCTCCAGGAGACTGTCATGGGCGCCGGTGTCGAGCCAGGCATAGCCCCGGCCCAGGCGCTCCACGTGCAGCCGCCCGGCCTCAAGATACAGGCGGTTGAGGTCGGTGATCTCCAGCTCACCCCGGGCCGAGGGCGTCAGGGTGCGCGCCAGGGCGCAGACCTCCTGGTCGTAGAAATAGAGACCGGTGACGGCGAGGTTCGAGCGCGGCTTCGCGGGCTTTTCCTCGATGCCGAGCGCGCGCCCGTCAGGCCCCATCTCCACCACGCCATAGGCGGTGGGATCCTCAACCTCGTACGCGAACACGGTGGCGCCGATGCTGCGTCGGCGCGCCCGCGCCAGAAGCTCGGTCATGCCCGCGCCGAAAAACAGGTTGTCGCCCAGGATCAGGGCTCCGGGACCACCCTCCAGAAACCTCTCGCCGATCAGGAAGGCCTGGGCGAGGCCGTCGGGCCGCGGCTGCTCCGCATAGGCCATGTTGAGGCCCAGCGCCGCGCCATCGCCGAACAGGCGCCTGTAGGCCGGCAGGGCCTCGGGCGAGGAGATGATCAGGATGTCCCGCAGACCGGCCGTCATCAGCACGCTCAGCGGGTAATAGATCATCGGCTTGTCATAGACAGCCAGCAGCTGCTTGTTCGCCGCCAGGGTCGCCGGATAGAGCCGCGTGCCGGCGCCGCCGGCCAGAATGATCCCCTTCATGGCCCAGATTTCCTCATGGCCCAGATTGCTTCATGGGCGAGGTCGTCTCGGCCAGACCCAGGCGCTCGCCGGCATAGGCCCCCTCAAGGATCGGCGCCCACCAGGCCTCTCGCGCCAGATACCAGTCGATCGTCCGCGCCATCCCGTCGCCAAAAGGCGTCCCCACCCTCCAGCCCAGCTCGCGCTCGATCTTCGAGGGGTCGACGGCATAGCGCCGGTCATGGCCGGGCCGGTCGGCCACATGGGCGATGGCGTCGGCGTGGG
>JAKBBV010000022.1 GCA_021808285.1 Pseudomonadota bacterium
GGCCCCACGGCGCGCTTGCCGGCCTCACCCCAGCCAGATACCTCGCCAAGCTACAGGCCGCAGAGACCGCCCCGTCTCACATGTGCTGATCCCGGACATCAACTTGACTTGACCGCGCCCCGCCCCTTATGTCCGCCGACCCGTTGCGGAGGCCTTGTTTCGCTTTCGCCGCCAGGGGCCGTAGCTCAGTTGGTAGAGCGCCTCGTTCGCAATGAGGAGGTCAGGGGTTCGATTCCCCTCGGCTCCACCAGGGAGCGGCTGTCGGGCTCCGGGGACACCGGCGGGGACACGGGCGAGATCCCCAATTCAGGACTTCGGCGATCTGTTCGCCCGCCAACTCGGTGCAGGTGCTGATTGCGTGGCGCCCTCGGTCTCGCCCACAATTGTTTCAGCGGACGGTCGAGGTCAACGGTCGCCGTCGGATTATGGAGGAACAGGCGGATGAATGAACCCGAGGTCGTCGAGCTATGGCCGGAGGGCCCACCGGGCGGCAAGGCGGGCTTTGACGAGCAGAGCTTTCGCCAGGAGTCGGCCGGCGGCGTCATCACCACCATGTTGCGCAACGTGTCGGTTCCCACCCTCACTGTGTTTCCAGCTGATCCGGCGACGGCCAACGGCATCGGGGTGATCGTCTGCCCCGGCGGCGGCTGGACGATCCTGGCCTGGGAGCATGAGGGCGTGGATGTGGCGCGCTGGCTCGCGGCGCGCGGCTACTCCGCGTTCCTGCTGAAATATCGGCTGACGGGAACCGAGCCCGACCCGGCCCGATATGCCGAACAGACAGCGCTCACCATGACGCGCCTGGCGGAGCGGCTAGCCCGGATGAAGCCGCCGCGTCGGCTTGGCGACCTGGTCACGGACGAGACCCTAAAGGCCGGGCGGGCGATGGCTCATCAGGACGGCCAACGCGCTTTGGCCCTGGTCCGCGAGCGCGCCGAGGCCTGGGGCGTCTCCCGTGGCGAGGTGGGGATGATCGGGTTTTCAGCCGGAGGGTTTCTTGCGGCCGATGTCGCCCTCGACCCCGGAGGCGCCCCGCTTGCCTTCGCCGCGCCCATCTATGGCGGTGAGGTGGACGGCAAACCCGTCCCCGCCGACGGCCCGCCCCTTTTCATCGCGGTCGCGGTGGACGATGCGCTCCTCTTCACCGTCACCCGGCGCCTCTTCGAGGACTGGACCGACGCCGGCCGGCCGGCCGAATTTCACGCCTATGCCCGCGGCGGACATGGCTTCGGCACGGGACGTCAGGGACTGCCTTCGGACGGTTGGATGGAACTCTTTGGACAATGGCTGGTCGATCAGGGCTTCGCCTGAGGATCGACGTGAGGGGGCGGGACGTGACGTATCATCGCCGGCTTTACCCACGCGCCTGCTGAAGGTTGATCCGTGGAAGTTGTCGCGACTATAAACGGACTTGGAAGAGTGCGGTTCGAACGAGGTCTCGTCGAGCTATTGGGGAAAACGGCGCTGAGCTGGCCCTCCAGGTCGGTCTCATGGGGATAGAGAAGACATGATCGACAGACGATTTAGCCCTTCGGCGCCGCTCGCCCTGGCGCTGATGCTCGGAGTCACCGGGTGCGCCTCCGTGGATGCCGTCCGTCAGGCTCAGGCGACGGCAGATCAGGCGCTCGCCAAGGCCAAGGAGAGCGCCGCCATGGCCGGCGATGCGCAGAAGACCGCAGATGACGCCGAGAAGAACGCCCAGGAGGCTGAAACCACAGCACAACAGACCGCTGACCTGGTGGCTCAGCTCAAGGATACAGTCGACAAGTCGGTGGTGGTAATCAACCAGTCTCTCGATCAGTCCAAGGAGTCCTATCAGGAAGCGCACCAATCGGCGGTGATCTCCGATCAGGTGGACACCAAGGTCAACCACCTGACGCGCAGCGTGCGCCACCTCGAGCGCCAGCAGGACGAGATCGTGCATCTTCTGAAGAGCGATCAGAAGCCGCAATAGGCCAGCCGGACGGCTTAGCTCCAGGCCGGGGCGATAGTCATCGCGTGCGCGGAGGCAAGGTGCGAGGCGTTGGGGCCGCGAGGCGCTCTCTGAAGCCACTGAATGCAGGGATCCGCAGCCGGAGCCCCGTCCAGGTAACGCTTCGCGATTCTGACCCCGCCTTGCCGGCGTCCGCCTGACCCGTCCTAAGCTTTCATCATGGCGTTGAGGGCCGCGCCGGCCGCAATACCCAGCCAGGCGGCGAGCAAGCAAAGGACGACCGACAGACCGACATAGACGGCGGCGGCGGTTACCTCGCCGGATCTGGCGAGCGCGAGGGTCTGCAGGCTGAAGGACGAAAAGGTGGTGAAGCCGCCACAGATGCCAGTGGTGACGAAGGCGCGGGCGTTCAGAGGAGTCTGCCGCAGCCACCCCTGGTCAAGCGCCAGCGTACTGAAAAAGGTGATGACGAAGGAGCCCAGGATATTTATCAGCAGTGTGCCGAGCGGGAAACCATCGCCGAAGCTGTGAGAGACCAGGGCGCCAAGGCCCAGACGCGCCATGCTGCCAAGTGCGCCGCCCAGCCCTACCCAAAGATAGGTGAAGGGCGTCATAGCCCCCCTCTCGCTTTCACATTGAGGCGCAACTCGCGCCGGCCTCCCGCGGATCGCTTTTTGCCGTCACGGTCCACAGACCCCTCCCTCGATCTCCCGCGGTCGGAGTGATCAGCGCCAGGGCCCCGGCCTCACCACATCTCCAGCCGGCGGGATCTCCAGCCGCCGAACGGAATCTCCGCTCCAGCCCGAAAGCGGCGCTCGATACCTCCGTCGCCATCGTCGAGGCCAGAGGCCTAGCAGCCTCTCCCTCACGCGTCGAGATCAGGACGACAGCGCGACTTCACCAACGACCGTTCCAGGACGTAAGACGCCAGGGTCGATAACACGGGAGACCCGGACCTTGAATTTTCAAGACATCCTCTATGACCTTGATGGTCCCCTGGCCGTGATCACCCTGAACCGCCCCGCCTATCGTAACGCCCAGGGCTATAGGATGCTCGATGAGATCGATCGGGCTTTTGATCTCGCTTCGGTGGACAGGGCCGTGCGCGTGGTCATCCTGCGCGGCGCCGACGGGGTTTTCTCCACGGGCCATGACCTTGGAACCCCGGAGGATCTGGCCTACCGGCGGTCGCTGGGCGCTCAGCCGGGAATCGAGACCTACGACCAGTTCAAACGCTACAATCTCGATCTTCTAATCAAGTGGCGCAATTTCACCAAGCCGACCGTGGCCATGGTCGAAGGCTATTGCATCTATGCTGGCTGGATGCTCGCGGCGGCTATGGATGTGGTCTTCGCCGCGGACACCGCGGAGTTTCTCGCCGGATTCGTGGAGTACATGTCGATCCCCTGGGATGTGGGAGTGCGAAAGGCCAAGGAGCTGTGTTTCGAGAGCCGGTTCATTTCCGCCAACGAGGCCCGCGATCTTGGCTTCGTCAACCAAGTCCTGCCCTTGGCGGATCTGGAGCGCGAGACCTTCGCCTGGGCCCGCCGGGTGGCTGAGAACAGCCCCGACGCCCTGCGCTTCATCAAAATCCAGATGAACAAGCACCAGGACGCCCAAGGTTACAGCCAGGCGCTGGAAGACTCGCTTGGCGACTATCAGGCCATGCTCTATCTGCCGGGCATGCCGCACCGGGTCGAGGGCGAGCGGCGGCTTCAGACCGTGGATCTGGCGCTTCGGGGCAAGCGCGGCGAACGCGCCGGCCTGACGCCCGCCGAGGGAGAATAGAGGCATGACCTTTCGCGCTATCCTGGCTCTCAAGGCCGAGGGCGAACAGTCGGTCAGCCTCTCTCAGATGGACGAAGCCGATCTGATGCCAGGCGATGTCGAGGTCCGCGTCGCCTATTCGACCCTGAACTACAAGGATGGCCTGGCCCTGACCGGTCGCGCTCCGATCATCCGCCGCTGGCCGCTGATTCCGGGCATCGACCTGGCCGGAAAGGTGACGCGGTCGGACCATCCAGGCTTCGCCCCTGGGGAGGCGGTGGTGCTTAACGGGTGGGGCGTAGGCGAGGCGCATCACGGCGGCTATGCCCAAAAGGCCCGGCTTAACGGCGACTGGCTGGTCAAGCTGCCGGATGCCCTGCCCCCCTTCGACGCCATGGCCATCGGGACGGCCGGCTACACAGCCATGCTCTGCGTCCTGGCCCTGGAGGATGCCGGTTTGACCCCGGCAGCCGGCGATATCCTCGTGACCGGGGCGGCGGGAGGCGTCGGCGGCGTGGCCGTGGCCCTGCTCTCCGCACTGGGCTACCGCGTCGTCGCCTCCACGGGACGGCTGGCCGAGGAAGCCTATCTCAGGACGCTTGGAGCGGCGGAGATTCTGGACCGGGCGGAGCTTTCGGCGCCCGGGCGGCCTCTGGGAAAGGAACGCTGGGCCGGCGCTGTGGACAGCGTCGGCAGTCACACCCTCGCCAATGTGCTGGCTCAGACCAGGTATGGCGGAGCGGTGGCCGCATGCGGGCTCGCCCAGGGCATGGACCTCCCGGCATCGGTGGCTCCGTTCATCCTGCGGGGTGTGCGCCTTCTGGGGATTGACTCCGTGATGTGTCCGGCGCCTCGCCGCCGTCTGGCCTGGGACCGGCTGGCCCGGGATCTCGACCTCGCAAAGCTCCATGCGATGACCCGGACCGTGGCCCTTGGAGAGGTCATCGCCCTGGCCCCGGACATACTGGACGGTCACGTCCGCGGCCGGGTCGTGGTCGACGTGATGAGGTGACCCCCCCTTTGGCGCGCGCAGGTCGGGGGGAGTGGCCGAGGGCCGCACCGCGTGCGAAGGACATCCGACACAAAATCTCAACGCATGAGAAGGAGGAACGCCCATGAAGTATCGGCAGCTTGGCGCCAGCGACCTGAGAGTCTCTGAAATCTCACTCGGCTCGTGGTTGACCTATGGCGTGGGCGTCGAGCGGGACAAGGCCGAGGCGTGTCTTGATCGGGCGTTCGAGGTCGGGATCAACTTCATCGACACAGCCAATGTCTATGGCCGCGGAGCCGCGGAATCGGTCTTGGGGGATCTTCTCGCGGGCCGGCCGCGAGACTCCTACGTCCTGGCCACCAAGGTTTTCGGCCAGATGAGCGACACCGATCAGGGGCTCTCGGCCGCCCAGATCACCAAGCAGATTGACGCCTCTCTAAAGCGTCTGAGGGTCGACCACGTCGATCTCTACCAGTGCCACCGCTACGACGTGAACACGCCCCTGGAGGAGACCATGGAGGCGCTCACCAAGGTCGTGCAGCAGGGCAAGGCGCGATGGATCGGATTTTCCGAATGGTCGCCGGCTCAGATCCAGGCCGCAATCGACATGCCGGGCGTGACGCCATTCGTCTCCAGCCAGCCGCAGTACTCGCTCCTATGGCGACGTCCTGAGGCCAAGGTCATCCCGCTTTGCGCCGCCCATGGGATCTCCCAGATCGTCTGGTCGCCCATCGCTCAGGGAGTCCTAAGCGGCAAATACCTGCCCGGAGCGCCGGTTCCGGAAGGCACCCGGGCGGCGAGCGACTCCATGGGTCAGCCGATTCGGGGCTGGATGCGCCCAGAGGTTCTGGAGGCGGTGCAGAAGCTAAAGCCCCTGGCGCGACAGGCCGGCTGCTCCCTCACCCAGTTCGCCTTGGCCTGGGTGTTGCGCGAACCCAATGTCGCCTCGGCCATCATCGGCGCCAGCCGACCCGACCAGGTGGACGAGAACGCCGCCGCCAGCGGTCTTGCCATTGATCCCGAATTGTTCCGTCAGGCCGAGGCCCTGACCGTAGGCCTCGAGCGCGCGTCGGGCTGAGGGTGAAATCTCAGGATCAGGCTCCGTCCCCCGATTTTTGCCTTCTGACGGATGTTCCCCTGTCCGGCGCGCGCCGCTCGCGTGTGAACCACTGAGTCCAGGCCAGAGTCAGCATGAAAACGCCGAAGGCGCTGAGCACGAGGGCCAGAAAGAGCGTGTCCGGATCAGGCATGGGATCCTCCTTCAGAAGAGGTTCGCCCGGCGGGCCGTCATCGGCCTTGAGTCAGATCAAGCCCCTCGATGCAGCCCACTGACGGGCGGACCACGCGGGAACGGCGGAATCCCGTCGCGCGAAGGGCCGCCTCAGGCGGCGAGCGCCTCCAGATCGTGGACCACGACCCGACGTGCGTTTGGCAGATCGATGGCGTGGCTGCGCGCCATCTGGCTCATGGTGCGGGACACGGTCTCTAGGGTCAGGCCCAGATGATCGGCCATATCGCACCTCGACATCGGCAGTTCGATGACCCGCGAGTGGGCGCGGCGAGACAGCTTGAGTAGAAAGCTCGCGACACGCTCCGACGCGTTCTTGCGACCGAGAAGCAACATGTGGTCCTGAAGATCCGCAAGCTCGTGGGAAGCGAGAGTCCAGAGCTGCCGCGCGATGGCGGGGTCGCGCTCGGCGGCGCGCTCGACGGCCGAGCGTCGCACGATCGCCACGTCGGTCTGTGTCACCGCCTCTGCGGAGAATCTGTGAACCGGCCCAAACTCCAGGCCGAAGACATCACCGGGAAGATAGAAGGCGCCGATCTGACGGCGACCATCGCTGAGCAGTCGCGTGGTGCGCACAGCCCCGGAAAGCACCTTATAGACGAAGTCGGCCTCCTCCTCCTCTCCGAACGCCTCCTCATTGGGGCTAAGGGTGAGGGTGAATCCGGGCAGGGCGAGGCCCGGTCCAAGTTCGACCAGCCGGCCACCCGTCCGGGCTGGCGCCAATTCGGTCTCCATCACCGCATCATATCCCACGGCACGCTCCCTTGGTGTGTCGAGGCAGGGGTACGCCAAGCCGGGATGGGCGGACATTCGGGGCGCCTCCTTAAGGACAAATGCGTATCCCGAGCCAGAGCATCCGACTTGCGGCGGCGATCAGGGCTTCCTACCAACAGCTTATGCAGAGAGTGTTCCGCGCACTGGAGGACGCGCCGGCCCCGCCGTCTGGGCCGCGTCCTCTCGTCGCGTCTTATCTCCTTGGGGCGCTGGCCATCGTTCTTGGCGCCGCCGCGCGCATCGCATTGGACCCCTGGCTCGGCGATCGGGCGGCGTTCTGGTTTTTCATGCCAGCGCTTCTGGCGACGGCCGCGACAGGCGGCTGGGCGCCGACCCTGGCGGCGAGCCTCATCGCGTCGCTCCTTAGCGAGGCACTCCTCGCCCGCCATCCTCTGGTCGCCGCCGATCAGATCGACGCCGGTCTGTTCCTGACCCTGAGCCTGGTCATTGGCCTTGCCGGCGCCCATCTCAGGCGCGTTCGATCCGACTCCGCGGAGATGAGGCGGCGCGTGGCTGATCGTCAGGCGCACCTCCAGTCGATTGTCGATACGGCGCCGGACGCCATGCTGATCATCGATGTCGCCGGACTCGTCCAGTCATTCAGTCCGGCCGCCGAGCGGCTCTTCGGTTGGACCACGGAGGAAGTTCTGGGACGCAATGTCAGCCTGCTCATGCCGCAGGACCATGCGATCGCCCATGACAACTACCTGGCCCGCTATCTGCAGACAGGCGAGCGCCGGATCATCGGACGCCCGCGCGAGGTCATCGCCCAACACAAGAACGGGGAGCAGTTTCCAGTCCAGCTCTTTGTCGGTGAGAGCGAAGCCGCTGGCGCGCGATTCTTTACCGGATTCATCCACGATCTAAGAGCCCGCATGGCCGCCGAAAATCGGGTTCAGGGCTTGCAGGCCGAACTCATCCATACCTCCCGGCTGTCGGCGCTCGGCGAGATGGCGGCGGCCCTCGCCCACGAACACAACCAACCGCTTTCGGCGATCTCCAACTAGCTCAAGGGCGGACGTCGGCTGCTCCTTGACGAAAACCCCGGCAGCCGCGCCCTGGAGGCGCTGGACAAGGCCGCCGATCAGTCCCTTCGCGCCGGCGAGATCATCCGTCGCTTGCGGGCTTTCGTCGCCACCGGGGAAAGCCAGCGTGAGGTCGAAAGCCTCAAGGCGTTGATCGAGGAGACCGCTGTGCTCGGACTGGTCGGCGCGCGAGAGGCGGGAGTCAGGGTTCAAACCCGTTGGGATGCGGAAGTGGACAGGGTCGTGGTGGATCGCATTCAGATCCAGCAGGTCATGCTCAACCTGTTGCGCAACGCGTTGGAAGCGATGGAGGACTCGACCCTCCGGGAACTCGAGATCGCAACTGAGCGTGGAGAAACGGGTATGGCCATGGTCACCGTCAGGGACACGGGCCCCGGCATCAGCCCGGTGATCGCAGAACGCTTGTTCCAACCCTTCACCACAACGAAGCAGAGCCGCGGGATGGGCGTCGGGCTTTCCATCTGCCGCTCGATCATCGAGGCTCACGATGGGCGCATCTGGGTCGAGCCGAACCTGCCAAAGGGGGCGGCCTTTCACTTCACCGTCCCAAGGGCCAGCCACGGCGAGAGCGGCGCCGTTCAGGGAGATCGCCTCTGATGTCGACGAGGGTTCACGTCATCGACGATGACGACGCTGTGCGGGACTCCTTGGCCTTCCTCCTTGAGACGGCCGGATTCGCGGTGACGACCTATGGCTCTGGCGTCGAGTTCCTGGATCGGTTCGCTGAAGCCGAGCGAGGTTGCGTCGTCACCGACATTCGTATGCCGGGCCTGACCGGGCTTGAGCTTGCGCGCGAACTCCAGGCCAGAGGATCAGGTTTGCCGCTTATCATCATGACTGGGCACGGAGACGTACCCCTGGCGGTGGAGGCCATGAAGGCCGGCGCCCGTGATTTTATCGAGAAACCCTTTGACGATGAGACAATGATCCTCGCCGTTCGGGCGGCGCTGGCCACACTGGCCTCGACCTCAGTGACAGACCCCGAGCGCGAGCGTCTGGCGAGTCTGTCCACCCGTGAACGCCAGGTGCTTCGCGGGCTTGTGGACGGCAAGGCCAACAAGGTCATCGCTCGCGATCTGGGCATCAGCCCCCGAACCGTCGAGATTTACCGGGCCCATGTGATGACCAAAATGCAGGCGTCTAGCCTGCCGGAGCTGGTGCGAATCGCGTTGCGTGTCGGCGAGGATGGAATCTAGCCCCTGGGTCTTGCGCGAGATCAAGGCGAGCCGCCCTCACATCGCCAATGTCGAACTATGCCGAGCCCTAGTTCAGGCCGCACCGCTGCAGAGCGACGCAAGCTTCTCGTCATCGTCGAGGATGACGAGGCGCTATCGGCGGCCCTGGCCTTCGCGTTAGAGGTCGAAGGATACGCCACCAGAGCCTATCCGGATGCCGAGAGCTTTCTCGCCGAGGCGACGACGGCTGATCCGGATGCCTTCATTCTGGACTACCGCCTCCCAGGTCTGAATGGCTTGGCGCTGCTGGACCGGATTCGACAGCGATCGGTGACGGCTCCCGCGATCGTCATAACCACGCCGACCCCCGCAGTGATTGCGAAGGCCGCGGCGGCGAGTGCGACGATTGTCGAGAAGCCGCTCCACGCCGGCGACCTGATGGACGTGGTGCGCCGGCTGGCCGGTCCGCCGGCTGATTGAACTCAGCCTCTTCGAACGGTCGTCGCAGCGATGTCCGCCGACGGCCGGTCAGCCGCGCTGGCGGGCCTTCCGGGCGGCGTAGCGGGCGTCGCGCTTGGCCTTCTGTTCCGCCTTGGTGAGAGCCTTGCGCTCCTTACGGAGCTCGCGCTTCAGGGCGAGCTCGGCTTCGATTGTCTCCTGCGCCTTGAGGCGCGCCTCCTCGCGGGCGGCCGCCCGTGCGGCGCGCACGGCCTCAAGCTCCCGAGCGCGGATTTCGGCGCGGGTCTCGAATGCTTCGGCCTGAACCGTCGGCTTGGGCTTCAATTTCGCGAGCAAGGCTCGCTTGGCTTCCGCCTGAGCGCTCAGACGCTCGGAAAAGCCGGTCTTAAGCGGATCCTTCATTCGGAACGATAGGGTCTCTCGAAAACGCCCAGGGAGAGGCGTCGCTGGGCTGCGGCGCGCCCGAGGTGCGGGGCGCGGTCCTCAAAGCGCAGAATGACGCCTGTGGCAAGCCGCCTCACCGGGATAGAGGTTGTTTATTCGCCGAACCCGAGGCCGGGAGTCAGGGGATGCAAACGGATTAGCCGGCTGTCGGCCACGGCAGCCGTCCGATGCAGGACTTGTTTGCGGTACTCGGGATCCGTCACCATGGCCAAAAAGGCGGCGGCATCGGGATAGGCGGCGATGAAGGCCAGATCCCAGTGCTCGCCGGACGGACCGGTGACCACGACCTCGGGCCGGCCCGACCAGATCTGGCGGCCGCCGACGCGAGAGAAGATGTGCGCCGTCGTCGCCCCATAGGCGCGATAGGCTTCAAGGCCTGAGCGAGCCTTGCCGTGGTCGGGATGGTCGGCGGGATAGGCCGCCAGTCGCCGCAGCCGAATCAGGTTGAGCATGTGGATCGGCGTCTGGCGCGGCAGCGCCTTGAAGGCGTCGAACTGGTCTCGCTGCGGGTCTATGGCCCCGATGTTGTCATCATCATCCATGCTCGTCCCTCCGACATTATCGTTTCCCTACCGCAATCTGAGCCGGCGCGCTTGGTTGCGACGTCCGGGAGGCCATGATATCAGGCGCGCGGCCTGGCGACGGGGGGACCTTCGCGGCGCGCCGATCCCTTCCGATTGGTAAGCGTTTTCAAGGCCTTGTTGTCGGTCCTGGCTTTTACGCCGGGAACGATGCCGTAAATATATCGAACGGATTGGACGTGGCTGACGATTCCAAGGCGACGGATGTGGGCGCGCGCTATGCTCAGGCGCTGTTCGACCTCGCCGTCGATTCCCAGGCTCTTGAAGCCATCGAGGCCGATCTGGCGGCGCTCAAGGCCCTCATGGTCGAGAGCCGTGACTTGCGCACCCTGCTGGCATCGCCTCGCTTTTCTTCCGAGGATAAGGCCAAGGGGCTGGAGGCCATCGCGCGTCGGGCCCACATGCACGCCACGACCATCAAATTCCTCGGCCTTCTGGCGCAGAATCGTCGCACCGGCGCGCTCGGCGCCATCCTCGCCGCCTTTGACGCGCTGGCGGCGGCCCATCGCGGCTTCGTCGCCGCCGAGGTCGTCACCGCCGTCCCCCTTACACCCGCCCAGAGTCGGGGCCTGACCGCGGCTCTGCGCCAGGCCCTGGGTCAGGACCCACAGATCTCCGCCCGCGTCGATCCGGCCATTCTCGGCGGTCTGCGCGTCAAGGTTGGTTCGCGCCTCTATGATGCTTCGCTCAAATCGAAGCTCGATTCCCTGAAATTCGCCCTGAAGAGAGCTTGAAGACATTACCGCCATGGATATTCGCGCCGCTGAAATCACCGACATCCTGAAGTCGCAGATCGCCAACTTTGGCGTCGAGGCGGACGTCTCGGACGTGGGCCAAGTGCTGAGCGTGGGCGACGGCATCGCCCGCGTCTACGGCCTCGACCAGGTTCAGGCCGGAGAAATGGTCGAGTTTCCCGCCGCCGGGGTCAAGGGAATGGCCCTAAACCTCGAGCGCGACAATGTGGGCGTGGTCATCTTCGGCTCCGACGCTGATATCGCCGAGGGCCACGAAGTGCGCCGTCTGGGCGAGATCGTCGACGTGCCGGTGGGCAAGGGCCTGCTCGGCCGCGTTGTCAATCCGCTGGGCGAACCGATCGACGGCAAGGGCCCGATCCTCGATGTGGCCGAGCGCCGCCGCGTGGACGTCAAGGCCCCTGGAATCATCCCGCGCAAGAGTGTGCACGAGCCCGTGCAGACTGGCCTCAAGATCGTCGACTCGCTGGTGCCGATCGGCCGCGGCCAACGGGAGTTGATCATCGGCGATCGTCAGACCGGTAAGACCGCCGTCGCCATCGACGCGATCCTCAATCAGAAGCAGGTCAATGCGGCGGGCGACGAGTCCCGCAAACTTTACTGCATCTACGTGGCCATCGGTCAGAAGCGCTCCACCGTCGCCCAGATCGTCAAGAATCTCGAAGAACGCGGCGCCCTCGACTACACAATCGTGGTCAGCGCCACAGCTTCGGAGCCGGCGCCGCTGCAGTTCCTCGCCCCGTTCGCCGGATGCGCCATGGGTGAGTGGTTCCGAGACAACGGCATGCATGCGCTCATCATCTATGACGACCTTTCGAAGCAGGCCGTCGCCTATCGCCAGATGAGTCTCCTGCTGCGCCGCCCGCCGGGACGTGAGGCCTATCCGGGCGATGTTTTCTATCTGCACTCGCGCCTTCTGGAGCGTGCGGCCAAACTGAACGATGATTTTGGGGCAGGGTCGCTCACCGCTCTGCCGATCATCGAGACCCAGGCCAATGACGTCTCGGCCTACATCCCCACCAATGTGATCTCGATCACCGACGGCCAGATCTTCCTCGAAACCGACCTCTTCTATCAGGGCATCCGTCCGGCCATGAACGTGGGCGTCTCGGTGTCGCGGGTCGGTTCCTCGGCTCAGATCAAGGCGATGAAGACGGCCGTCGGCCCTCTCAAAGGCGAGCTTGCCCAGTATCGGGAGATGGCCGCCTTCGCCAAGTTCGGCTCGGACCTCGACATCTCCACCCAGCGCCTTCTGGCCCGGGGCGAGCGGCTCACAGAGCTTCTCAAACAACCGCAATATGCGCCGTTGCAGGCCGAGGAGCAGGTCTGTGTTCTCTATGCCGGCACGCGAGGCTATCTGGACCGTATTCCCACCTCCAAGGTGCAAGCCTTCCAGGATGAGCTTCTGAGCCGCCTGCGGGCGGGGGTAGGCGGAATCCTGGAGACTGTGCGGACAAGCCAGGCGCTCTCCGCGGAGACCGAATCCCAGCTCAAAGAACTCCTGGAGGCCGTAGCCTCCAGCTTCGCCTGATCCCGACGACGCGAGCGCCCTAGCCGCCCATGGCCAGCCTCAAGGAACTCAGAAGCCGCATCTCGAGCGTCGCCGCGACGCAGAAGATCACGCGCGCCCTGCAGATGGTCGCGGTGTCCAAGTTCCGCCGCGCCCGTGAGGCGGCGGAGAATGCCCGCCCCTACGCCGTGCGCATGGCCTCGGTGATCGCCAATCTGGCCGCCGGCGTCAGCGGAGCCGGCGCCCCCGCCATGCTGGTCGGGACCGGCTCGGTGCGACGCGAGCTGGTCGTTGTGGCCACCGCCGACCGCGGTCTCGCCGGCGGCTTCAACGGCGCCATCGTCCGCGCGGCGCGGGACCATATCGCCACCCGCCAAGCCGAAGGCCGCGAGGTGAGCGTGATTACCGTTGGACGCAAGGCGCGCGATCAGCTCCGCCGCCAGCTCGGAGACAGCATCATCGCCTCCATCGAGGCGGGCAATGCGCCGTCCTTCGACAAGGCGCAGGAGGCGGCGGCGCTGGTCATGGAGCAGTTCAATTCGGGACGCGCCGACGTGGTCAGCCTGATCTTCAGCCAGTTCGTCTCCACCGTGAGCCAGAAGCCAACGATCAAACAGCTCATCCCGGCGGAGGTGAGGACCGGCGGCGACAAGATTGATCTGAAGGGCGCCGCTTATGAATACGAACCCGAGGAGACCGCCATCCTCGAGGCCCTCCTGCCGCGCAATCTGACGACCCAGATCCTGGCCGCCCTTATGGAAAATCAGGCCGGCTTCTTCGCCTCCCAGATGGCTGCCATGGACAACGCGACCCGCAATGCGGGCGAGATGATCGCCCGCCTCACCCTGATCAAGAACCGGACCCGTCAGGCGCAAATCACCAAGGAGTTGATCGAGATCATCTCCGGCGCCGAAGCGCTCTGACCGACACGAGATAAAGCGAACCGAGATCCGACATGCCCAAGAGCCCTGCCCCCAAGACCGCAACGAAGGCTGCCGCCCCAAAGGCCGCCCCAAAGGCCGCCGCTGTGAAGGCCGCAAGCGCGAAGGTCGCCGCGCCCAAGGCGCCGCCAGCCAAGAAGGCCGCTCGCGTTGCCGAGGCGATAACCCCTTTGCCGCAAGGAATCGCCACCGGCCGCGTCGCCCAGATCATCGGCGCTGTTGTCGACGTGGAATTCGACGGACACCTTCCCGCCATCCTGAACGCGCTCGAAACCACCAATACGGACCAGCGGACCGGACAGACCTTCCGCCTTGTTCTGGAGGTGGCCCAGCACCTGGGCGAGAACACGGTCCGGACCATCGCCATGGACACCACCGAGGGTCTGACGCGCGGCCATCCCGTGGTCGACACCGGAGGTCCGATCTCAGTGCCCGTGGGCCCAGGCTGCCTGGGCCGGATCATGAACGTGATCGGCGAGCCCGTGGACGAGGCGGGCCCCATTCCCGCAACCAAGCGCGCCAGCATCCATCGGGATGCGCCGCTCTTTTCTGAACAATCCACGACAGCCGAGATTCTCGTGACCGGCATCAAGGTCATCGACCTGCTTTGCCCATATACCCGCGGCGGAAAGATCGGCCTGTTCGGCGGAGCCGGAGTCGGTAAGACGGTGACCATGCAGGAACTGATCAACAACATCGCCAAGGCCTATGGCGGTTATTCGGTTCTGGCCGGCGTGGGCGAACGCACGCGCGAAGGCAACGATCTCTATCACGAGATGATCGAGTCCAAGGTGAATGTGGACCCGCACAAGAACAATGGATCCACTGAGGGCTCCCGCTGCGCCCTGGTCTATGGGCAGATGAACGAACCGCCGGGCGCCCGCGCCCGTGTCGCCCTCACCGGCCTAGCCCAGGCTGAGTATTTCCGCGACGAAGAGGGCAAGGACGTGCTGCTCTTCATCGACAACATCTTCCGCTTCACCCAGGCGGGCTCGGAGATGTCCGCGCTTCTGGGCCGCATTCCCTCGGCGGTGGGCTACCAGCCGACCCTGGCCACCGAGATGGGCGCTCTTCAGGAACGCATCACCTCAACGAATAAGGGATCGATCACCTCCGTTCAGGCCATCTTCGTGCCCGCCGATGACCCGACCGACCCGGCCCCTGCCACCTCCTTCGCACACCTCGACGCCACCACCATGCTGAGCCGCGACATCGCCGCCCTGGGCATCTTTCCAGCCGTCGACCCACTGGACTCCACCTCGCGCATTCTTGATCCGCTGGTGATCGGCGAAGAGCATTACAATGTCGCGCGACGCGTCCAGGCTATCCTGCAGCAGTACAAGGCGCTGAAAGACATCATCGCCATTCTGGGCATGGATGAGCTCTCTGAAGAGGACAAGATCACCGTGGCCCGCGCGCGTCGCCTGCAGCAGTTCCTGTCCCAACCCCTGCACGTCGCTGAAGCTTTCACCAATCAGCCGGGCGTTTTCGTCTCGCTGGAGGAGACGATCCGCTCGTTCAAGGCGGTTTGCGACGGTGAGTACGACCACCTGCCCGAGTCGGCCTTCCGCCTCGTGGGCGGCATCGATGAGGCGGTCGCCAAGGCCGAGCGCATGGCGGCGGAGGCGGCCTGAGGTGGCCGAAAAGCTTCACTTCTCTTTGGTCTCGCCGGAGCGCGAATTGTTCGTGGGCGAGGTCCATCAGGTCGACGCGGCGGGGTCCGAAGGCGATTTCGGCGTCCTCGCCGGGCACGCGCCGTTCATGACGACGCTCAAAGAAGGCTGGGTGAAGGTGCATCTCGATGGCGGCGCAACCCGCATTTTCGATGTGCGGGGGGGCTTCGCTGACGTCACGCCCTCCGGTCTGACGATTCTGGCCGAAAGCGCTCAGGAAGTGACCGTTGAGAATTGACCCTGGTCCAAGCGCGGGGGACTGGGTGTGAGGGACTGGGATTGACGACGTCGCTGGGACTCGTGTCGCCAGTGGCGCAAGACGCCGTAGTTGAGTGAAGAGAGGGATGAATCAGATGCGTCTCGCGATCGCCGCGGCCCTTAGCGCCGTCAGCCTCGGGCCCTTCACCTTGGCGCAGACGTCGCCGACTCCAGCTCCCGCCTCGACGACGGCGCCTCCTGTGGCTCCGGCCGCCCCGACGTCGACATCCGCGCCGTCGGTAGCGGGCTCGGCGCCCGCCTCAGCAGCTCCGGCCGCTGCGACGGCGGCTGCCGCTCCGGAAGCCCCTCCCGCACCGCCCGGTCCCCCGACGGATCCTGCCGCCATCGCCCTTCTCGATACGCTCGAGAAGGTCTGCATCCCTGCGGTGGGTGGCGGCAATGCCGGCGCTCTCGCCAAGACCATGGGCTTCCGCAAATCGGGCGAAAACTGGGTCTATAGGCGTCCGGGATACCAACTCACGCTTCTCCCCGCCGGCTCCAATCCGCATACCTGTCAAGTGGACGTGCTTCACCCCATCGACCAGGCCGAGCCGGCTAAGCCCCTGGTTGTGGCCCTGCACAACTGGGCGATCTACGGTCACCAATGGGCCCTGGACCGGAACGACAAGCACACCGAGGATGGTCAGGAATTCATCACCCGATCCTGGGTGCACGACGCCGACGGCAAGCATCAGGCTCTGGTTCTGACCACCATACGCAACGCCCCGGATACGCCCGCCGGACGCAACGCGGATACCTCGGAGATGTTCTACAATCTCACCGCGACCGGGGGCTGAAGCCCCCACTTTCAAGCGCACGGATGAGCCTCCTGGACACGGTCGGTCTCTTCGGGGTCTGTCTGACCTTGCTCGCCTACGCCTTGGCCCAGCTACGACGCCTGGATCCGATCAAGTTGCCGTCTCTGGCGATGAACTTCGCGGGCTCCTCGCTGATTGTTCTTTCGCTGATACACAACTTCAATCTCGCCGCCTTCATCATGGAGGCCGCCTGGGCGGCGACGGCGCTCTTCGGCATCGTGCGGCGACTGCTCGAGCTTCGGCGAACGTGAAGGGCTGAGTTCCGCCTCAGACCGAAGCCTCAACCGATTGCTCGGCGATCCAGTCGAGGCAGAGCTCCGCCAGGGCGCTCCAGCCCGGTTCGCCGATCAGCCAGTGGCTGAGGCCCGGCGCCACCTCCAGACGCCCGCCCAGACGCTCGGTCGTCGCCCGGACAGTGGCGGCGGGGTGGAGCACATCGGCCGCCCCGGCCACGCCCAGAACTGGCGCGCGGATGCGCTCTGGCGAGACCTGCGTCGTCGCCATCGGATCCATCCACCAGTTCAGGGACTCAAAGAGCGCCCGTCCGCTTTCCGGAACAAGCCTCGCTGAAGCCTCACGCCTCTGATCCGGCGGCAGCCGGTCGAGGAGGTGGGCGCGGGCCAGGGCTCGGTCAGGCGAGACCGCCTGCATCCAGAAGGGGCCCAGGGCATAGAGGCTCATCGCGGCCGCGGCCTCCTCGAGACTGGCGCCCATGATCCCCCAAGGTGCGGAGGGCGCGAGCAGGATCAGACCCGCCAGATCCGCCTCTTGAGCCGCCATCTGAGCGACGAGGCCGCCAAGGGAGTGGCCGATGAGGAATGGAGGCTGCCGGGTCTGGGCGATCATCGCGGCAATGGCGCGGGCGTAATCCGACATGGAGAGACCGGCCACCGCCTCATCGCTCCCGCCATGACCGGGCAAATCCGGCGTCAGAACCCTATGTCCCGCCGCCTCGAATGGCTGGCGAAAGGCATCAAACGCCCAGCCGCCGCAAAACGCCCCGTGCACCATGATGACTGGCGCAGACATGCATCCCATTCAGCCGAGTCCCCCTTCGTCTCCGCGCCGTTCCGGCCCGCAAGCGTGTACCTTAATCTGTTTAGCCGGAGCTCCCCTCCAGGGACGGCATATAGGGCTTCAACTCTGCCATCATGGCCCGATAGGCGGAGAGTTTGAACTCCACGACGACCTCCAAAGCGTCGTCCGGCGTCGCCCAACGCCAAGCATCGAACTCGGGTGGTGAGTGAGAAACGATGTCGATCTCATGTTCGGCGCCCTCGAATCGGTAGAGGAACCACACCTGCTTCTGGCCAACCCATCGTTTCAGCCCCCGACGGCCATGGCCCGGCGGAAAATCGTAGCAGATCCAGTCCCGCGTGCGCGCCAGGAAGGTGACTGAGCTTACACCCGTTTCCTCACGCAGTTCGCGAAGGGCTGCCGCCTCGAGGGGCTCCCCGCGATCAACGCCGCCCTGTGGAAACTGCCATCGACGGGGCCCGATCGCGCCGACCCGGCGACCGAGCCAAACACGACCGTCCGTCCGGACCAACACGATGCCCACGTTCGGCCGGTACAAATCTAGGCTGTGTGGCATCGACCCGTTGCCGCTCGGTGCGAGCCCAACCTGCTCGCGGCCCTGTAACCAGGATCCGACCCGTCATCGCGAGTCGGCATCAAAGCCTCGTGTTCTGGAGGCGATGGCGACGGACCGTCCACTCGATGCGCTCCCGGCGCAGGTTCAATTAGACTTGGGGGCCGTCGGGGCCGTCGGGGCCGTCGAGGCGGCGGGCTTGACGTCCGCGCCGTGAAGGGTCCGGAGGATCGCCGCCTGGGCGAGGCTGGCCTTGGGCTTCTCCATCTTTGGCGTCGCCTCCACCGAGCCATATTTGAGCACGTCCAGAGCTCGGGTGAGCTGAAAGTCGCCCTTCTTCACATCGAAATCCTTAGGCGGCTCCTCGGCGGGCTCATGGGGCGCAATTCGGCTCTTGCCGTCATCGGCGCTCAGCGCGTTGCTGAAACTCGCCTCGCTGAACTGGAAGGCCTGGTCGGCGACCTCCTGGGCCTGCTCGCGGGTCTCGGCGACCTCCAGATCAGGCACAATCCCGGTTTTTTGGATCGATCGGCCCGATGGTGTGTAGTAGCGCGCCGTGGTCAGCTTCACCGCCCCGTCAAGACCGCCGCGGAGCGGGACGACGGTCTGCACCGATCCCTTGCCGAAGCTGGTGAGGCCCACCAACGCCGCGCGGTGACGATCCTGCAAGGCGCCGGCCACGATCTCAGCCGCAGAGGCGGTCCCGCCATTGATCAGCACGACGACGGGCAGATCGAGTTTGGGTCCAGCGGTGGCGTCAAAGCGCTCGATGCTCTTGGCGTCGCGGCCCCGTTGTGAGACGACCTCGCCGCCGCTGAGAAAGATGTTGGCCACACCCACGGCCTGGTCGAGAAGGCCGCCAGGATTGTTGCGCAGATCGAACACCAAACCCTTCATCCCCGGATGGGCGGCGCGCAGGGATGCGATGGCGGCGCGCACCTCGTCGGTAGCCTTCTCATTGAAGCTGGACAGACGGACATAGCCATATGCGCCCTCCATCCGGGAGCTGACCGACTTCGGGGTGATCTCCTCGCGCACCAGTTTGACGTCGAACGGATCCTGCTTCTCCCGGGCGATGGTGAGCGTCACGGCCTGACCGATCTTGCCTCGCATCTCCTTGACCGCGTCATTGACGCTTAGACCCAGGATCGTCTTGCCGTTGACGGCGGTGATATAGTCTCCAGGCTTGATCCCCGCCCTTGCGGCGGGCGTTCCGTCTATCGGGGAGATCACCTTGACCACCCCATCCTCGCTGGTGATCTCAATGCCCAACCCGCCATATTCGCCGCGGGTCTCGTCCTGCATCTGGTTGTAGTCGTCGGGCGTCAGATAGTCCGAGTGGGGATCGAGCGAGGTCAGCATCCCCTTCATGGCGTTCTGGATCAGGGTCTTGTTGTCGACGGGCGTGACGTATTGATGGTCCACCTCGTCCAGGACGTTCCCGAACAACTCGAGCATATGATACGTCTCAGCGTGGGGCTCGGGCGTCGCAGCGGCCTGTTGACTGATATAGGCCATCGCTCCCGCGCCGAGCAGAAACGCCGAACCCGCAATCAGCACATATCTTTTCATGATCTTCGTCTTGCTTGTGCGCCGCGCCAAAATTGCGGCGCCGGGATCCTTGCGGTGAAACGCGTTCATCTAGAGCGACCCGGAGATTCGGCGACGCATTTAAGGACTTGAGGCAAGGCGCAATTCCACGCTCCCGCGACTCCGCGCCAACGCATCGCACCCTGTAAAACAATCCTACATCCCAAGCCGCCTGAATAGGGTCAAGCGTTGAAGCGGTCAGTCGCGATGGTAGGGCAAACCGGCGGCCAGGGTCGTCGCCCGATAAATCTGCTCAGCCAGCATGGCGCGGACCAGTCCGTGCGGCCAGGTCTGGGGCCCAAAGGCCAGCGTGAGATCAGCGGCGGCGCGCACCATGGGATCATGGCCGTCCGCCCCGCCGACTGCGAACATCACCCGCCTGTGTCCCTCGTCTCGCCACCTCACAAGCTGTTCGCAGAACGCTCGGGATGAGAACACCGCCCCGCGCTCGTCGCAAGCGACCAGGAGACCGCCGTCGCGCCGGCTCAGCAGGGCGTTGCCTTCTGAAGTCCGCCCCGAAAGGCGTGTTTCGATCTCGATGATCTCGACCGGCCCCAGGCCATGCGCCCTCCCGGTCCGGGTGGCGCGCTGAACCCAATCCGCCGCCAGCTTCGCCTCCGCCGCCGCGCCCAAACGGCCGATGCAGGCAAGGACGATCCCTAGGCTCAGGACGCGACCTGTCCGCGATGAGCCGACTCCACTGACCAGATCTTCTCAATATTGTAGAAGCCCCTGACCTCCGGGCGAAACAGGTGGACGATGACATCGCCCACGTCGATCAGAACCCAATCGCAGCCCGGTATACCCTCCACCTTGGCCCGACCCCGCCCGGCGTCTTTGAGCGCGCGCAGCAGGTGGTCCGCCATGGCGCCTACGTGGCGTTGGGACCTGCCCGAGGCGATGATTAAGGCGTCGGCGACCGAGCTCTGGCCGGCCAGGTCGATCAGAATGATATCCTGCGCCTTTTCATCCTCCAGACGGGCCAGGAGGAGGGACTCCAGGGGAGTGCGAGACGCAGCGGTCTCGGCCGAGACAGAGAGTATCTTGGGGCCAGGGGAGGGATCGGGCGTCAGGGGAACCCCTTTCAATCAAAGGATGAGGCGACGAAGTCGCCAATTGGTAACGTTCAGAGATATCGAACCGACCCCGAAGGCGTCGAACGCGACATCCGTACGTGAATCGTATGGTTCATGCTGGACTTGGGGACGAGACTGATATGTCCATCTGGAACCCCTAGCACAGCGTCGTCTCGGGATCAGGTCCGTTTTGCACGGGCCCGCAGGGCCGAGGACGAAATCCGATGTAGGCGGGCCGGGACGTAAAGCCAGGCCGGGGGCGAGCGGCGAACCAGCCCCGACGCATCCGCGAGGGGGCGGCGCGAGTGGGGAAAGCGCCGCGCCATGGGCGACACCCGGCTGGAAATCATCGCCCCTTCCCTCGAAATGACCGCCAGCGGAATCTCGCGCGCCAAGTCCTGCCAACCATTCCACAGGTGAAAGGAGGCCAGGCTGTCGGCGCCCATGATCCAGACGAAGGCCACGGCAGGGAAGCGCGCCTTTAGCCAACGCACCGTGTCCAGAGTGTAGGGCGAGCCGAGCATGGCCTCCAAACCGCTGGCCACGGCGGAGGGGCCGCGCAGTCGCCTGCGCACCGCCTCAAGCCGGACTCGTAGGTCCTGAGGCCCGGCGCCAGCCTGAGTCTTCAAGGGGTTGGCCGGACTTACCAGCCAGACGATCCGATCCAATCTCAATCGCCGCAGCGCTTCATGGGCGACATGCAGGTGACCCTCATGCAGGGGGTCGAACGAGCCGCCATAGACCCCGACGCGAAGCCTGGGCGCCAGACGCAGACCCTCTCGCAGGGCGGAAGGGCGCCCCGCCGCTGTTCGCCGCGGGGCCCGGGCGGTGCGAAGGCCGGTGCTCATGCGGCGCCGGCCTCCGATGCGGCGAGGTCATCGGCGTGGATGACTGGGCCGGGCCAATAGCCCAGGACCGCCTCGATCTCCTCGGATCTTCGGCCACGAATACGCCGGATG
The DNA here is from genome assembly GCA_021808285.1 of Pseudomonadota bacterium. Taxonomy (GTDB): domain Bacteria; phylum Pseudomonadota; class Alphaproteobacteria; order Caulobacterales; family Caulobacteraceae; genus Acaudatibacter. Next base: position 21,627 of record JAKBBV010000022.1, read on the forward strand.
TCGCTGGCGTCGAGGCGCGCCAGGCCGCGGGCGATATCTCGACCGTCGGGGCCTCGCACAAGCACGGCGTCGCCCTTGCCGAAATGGCCCTGCGCGTCGGTGACTCCGGCCGCTAGAAGGCTCTTGCCGCCCGCCAGGGCCCTCGCTGCGCCAGCGTCCACCACCACCACCCCCCGGGGCACCAAGGTCCCGGCGATCCAGGCCTTATAGGCAGCGGCAGGGGCCTCGGACGCTTCGAAGGCCGTGTGGCGCGCCCCGCTTTCCAGAGCCTCCAGCGGCCGGAGCGCCCGACCCAGGGCGATCAGAGTCCTGCAACCGGCGGCCGCAGCGATCCGGGCGGCCGCAATCTTTGTCGTCATGCCCCCTGATCCCACCCCCGCCTCAGGATTGGGCCCTCCCGCCATGGCCTCAATCTCGGGCGTGATCCGCTCCACCCTCGGCAGGTGAAGAGCGTCCGGCCACTTCCGGGGATCCGCCGTGTAGAGACCATCAACGTCGGAGAGCAAAACGAGCAGATCGGCGCCCGCCATCTGCGCCACCCGGGCGGCAAGGCGATCATTATCCCCGTAGCGCAACTCCTCAGTCGCCACCGCGTCATTCTCGTTAACCACAGGCGTCGCCCCATTGACGATCAGGGTCTGCAGGGTCGCGCGGGCATTGACGAAGCGGCGGCGCACTTCGGTGTCATCCGGGGTCAGCAGGACCTGGGCGGCGATCAGCCTATGGGCGTCCAAGGTCGCCTCCCAGGCCCTCATTAGCTCCGACTGACCCGCCGAGGCAGCGGCCTGCTTTTCGGCGAGGGTGAGGCGCCGCCCGCCGAGGCCAAGCCGCCGCCGGCCCAGGGCGACAGCGCCGGAGGAGACCACAACCACATCCTGTCCGCGTGATCTGAGGCGCGCCAGGTCGCTGCCCAGAGCGGCCAGCCACGACCCATCGGGACGTCCCGTCTCGGCGTCGACCAGGAGCGCCGAACCCACCTTGACCACGACCCTGCGCGCGCGCGCGATCGGGTTCACGGCCGCCATTCGCCCGAGTCGGGCTTGACCGCCGCGGTTCCGGCCCTGGCGCGAACCTCGGCAAAAGCGGCGCGCATCAGGTCGCGAACCCCCGCCCCCGATACCCCTGAAACGAGACGGACCGTGCGTCCAGACGCTTCCGCCAGCGCCGCCTGACGCTCTGCGACCATTTCTGGAGTCAGGGCATCAACCTTGTTGAGGGCCAGAAGTTCAGGCTTCTCCGCCAGGCCCTCACCGTAGGCGCAGAGCTCACGGCGGATCGCCTCCCAGGCTTCAACCGGGTCCGCGTCGGTGGCGTCGACCAGGTGCACGAGAACCGCTGTGCGCTCGAGGTGACCCAAAAACCTGGTCCCTAGTCCAGCGCCCTCGGAGGCCCCTTCGATCAGGCCCGGTACGTCGGCGAGGACGAAGCGCTCTCCAGGGGAGAGATCCACCACGCCCAGATTGGGGGTCAGAGTGGTGAAAGGGTAGTCGGCGATCTTCGGCGTGGCGGCGGAAACGGCGGCCAGCAAGGTCGATTTGCCCGCATTGGGCAGGCCCACGAGACCGACATCGGCGATCAGTTTGAGGCGCAGCCAAATCCATGCCTCCTCGCCGGGCAAGCCGGGATTGGCGCGGCGAGGCGCCTGGTTCACAGGGCCCTTGAAATGGGTGTTGCCAAAACCGCCATTGCCGCCCGCCAGGAGCCGCATCCGCGCGCCCAGTTGGTCGAGATCGACGATCAGCGTCTGACGGGTCTCGTCGAAAACCTGCGCCCCCACGGGAACCCGCAGCGTGACGTCGTCACCTTTGGCGCCGTCGCGATTTCGCCCCATGCCATGCCCCCCCGTCCCCGCCTTGAAATGCTGCTGGTAACGGAAGTCGATGAGGGTGTTGAGGCCCTCGACCGCCTCGATCCAGACATCCCCGCCGCGCCCTCCATCGCCGCCGTCAGGACCGCCGTACTCGATAAACTTCTCGCGGCGGAACGAGACCGCCCCGCCGCCGCCATCGCCGGAACGAATATAAATCTTGCACTGGTCGAGAAACTTCATCGTTCGGTCGTTCTGACCGAAGCGGGACGAAAAAGCGAGACGACCGCCGCAGACCCGTATCACCCGTCCTCAATTGCGATGCGGCAACGCCTCAGGCTCGCAGGAAGTCCAGAAACACCGGCGGGCAGTCCCCGAGCCCCTTCGCCTCATAGCGCGTGGTGACATGATCGCTGGGTGGCCGACGCCAGTCATCAGCCCGCTCCGCCGTCCAGATGAAGCCGCCTGAACGGATCAGGACGCTCAAGAACTGGTCCGCATAGTCCGCCCAGTCTGTAGCGAGGCGAACCTTTCCGCCAGGCCGAACGACCCGCGTCAGGTCGCTGATAAATGCAGGTTGAATGAGCCGGCGCTTCTGATGGCGAGTCTTTGGCCAGGGATCGGGAAACAGGATGAAGACCCGGTCCAGCACAAAATCCGGAAGCCGGGGGAGAATCTCGCGAACGTCGCCGGCGTGAAGACGCACGTTCCGCAACCCCAGATCCTCGATCTTCGCCAGGGTCTGCCCGACCCCGTTCAGGAATGGTTCGGCGCCAAGGAACAGGGTCTGCGGCCTTCTCGCGGCCTGTCCTGTCAGGTGCTCACCGGCTCCGAAGCCAATCTCCAGCCAAACCTCAGTCGCGTTGGACGCCAGCTCGGCCAGAGCCCGCGCGTCCGTGGGCAGACTGAGTCCAGGCAAGAGCGTGTCGATCAAGGTCTCCTGACGAGGCTTCAGGGGTCGCCCCCTGACCCGGCCGAAGGATCGCAACGGCGGGACGGCATCGGTCACACTGGCTTCCTCCGCTCGCGCCGCCAGGAGATCCCAATGGCCGAAATGAGAAGAAACACGGCAAACGGCTGATCCCCCCAGCGCTCATAGAGGGTCGACGGGAGGGCCGTGGGAAGGCGCCCGTCGATGGTCCCGAAGGCGCCCATGCCGAGACTCTTGCCCGGGACGACACGCCCGAAGGCATCGATGATCGCAGACACCCCGGTAGGCGTGGATCTGACCATGGGCAGACCCTCTTCGATCGCCCGGTAGCGCGCCATGTTAAAATGCTGGCGCGGCCCACTTCCCATGCCGAACCAAGCGTCGTTGGATATGTTGACGATCCATGCCGGTCTCCACCCTGCGCGCCGAGCCCCCTGGCGCGAGAAGCCCGGATAGAGCGCCTCGTAGCAGATCAAGGGCTGAACCGGGGGCAGGCCCTCCAGGCGGCGCGGCGTCGGCGGCGGCCCCGGAACAAATCCATCTCCGACATGGACGAGTTGCTTGATACCGAGTCTGCCGGCCAAACCGTCGAGAGGCATGTATTCGCCAAACGGCACGAGCCGATATTTGTCATAGACCGTCTCGACCCGCAGCCCATCCGAGGTGCGACGCAAGACTTCGAGGCTATTGAAGGCTTCCTGCCCTCCGTTTGCGCCCGGGGCGAAACGATAGCCACCCAAAATGAGGGTCTGGCCGGGAAGCAGGGCGTCGGCGACGGCACGCTCGGTCCAAGCGCCAGGCGCGAGATAGTCGGCGAAGTCGTCAGGAATTGCGCCTTCGGGCCAGATGATCACTTCGGGTGGAAGGCCGGGGCCGGATCGGGAGGTCAGGTCGACATAACGACCGAGGATTTGCGCGAACATCGCCGGATCGTACTTGCTCACCTGCGGGATGTCGGCCTGGACGATCCGAACCCGTGGCCCCCTCGCTGGCCCGTCCGGAGCCCTCGCCAAGCGCGAGGCGCCGACGCCCCATAGGCCTACGAACATCGCCACAGCGACGAGGGCGAGACGCCGGCCAGCCCGACCTTGGCCCTCAAGGCTCAGGGACGCCGCCGCCGCCACCGTCAACCAGGTCAAGCCATAGACGCCCACAAATGCAGCTGCCTGAGACAGCGCCGACCCCGCCTTCCAGGTCTCGCCAGGCAGATCCCACGGAAAGCCCGTCAGCAGGTGACCGCGCAGCCATTCAGCCGCCGAGAGAAGCCCAGCAAAGAGCAGGGCTCGAAGCACGCCAGGGCCGGCAAACTTCCGATAGATGACGGCCGCGACGCACCAAAACAGGCCCAGAAGGGCGGCGACCAGGGGCACGGCCACAGGCCCCATCCAACCCTGATCCGCAGCATCGACCTGGAAGGGCTCATAGAGCCAGATCACCGACACCAGAAAATAGCCGAATCCGCCCCACCAGCCGCGCAGCGCCGCGCTTCCCAGCCGCCGCGGGCCGGATGCCGCATCAACGGTGCGAAACAGCACCCCATAGCCGACCACGCCCGGCAGCAGCCCAAACGGCGGCTGCGCCAGAGCGGCGGCGACGCCGCTCATGAGGGCGAGAACGTGGGGCGCCGCGGGACGGGCCAGTGCCCACGCCCGGTTGACGGAGGGAGACAACGTCATGCTGGGGCGACCCGTGATCAGATGCCTGGCGCCGGCGTAGGGCGAAGCCTCAGACGTTTGATGCGTCGTGGATCCGCCTCGATCACCTCAAACTCATAGCCAGAGGGATGAACGATGACCTCCCCGCGTTCGGGCAGCCGTCCAAGTTGCGACATCAGAAGCCCGGCAACCGTTTCCGGCGCCTCGGCATCGTCCGGTTGTGGAAAGCAGACGCCAAGCGCCTCTTCCAAGTCCCGAAGATCGGCCCGGGCATCGACGTCGAAGATCCCGCCTGGTCGGGCGACGATCTGGCCAAGCTCAGTTTCATCGTGCTCGTCATCAATGTCGCCGACGACGGCTTCGATCACGTCCTCCAGAGTGACGAGACCGTCGACCCCCCCGAACTCATCAATGACCATGGCCATATGGATTCGCGTAGCCTGCATCCGCAGCAGCAGGTCGGCGGCGCGCATGGAGGGGGGGACATAGAGGGTTGGACGCTTCAAACGCGCCAGAGTCCGAGCCGCGGGCTCAACGCTGTCGCTGTCTGCGGCCAGAAGACCAAAGACGTCCTTGAGGTGAACGAGCCCGACGGGATCGTCGAGCGTGCGTCGATAGACCGGCAAACGGGAATGTTCGCTGCTGGCGAATGCCGCCACCACCTCGGTGAAAGGCGTCGCGAGCTCCACGGCGCGGATATCGGCCCTGGGAATCCTCACATCGGCGATGGTGAGCTTCTGGAACGCTTCGGCCTGACGACCGAGATCTGAAGACGCGTTGCGTTGGGACTCCTCCCCGGCGGTAGGAGGGGCGAGTCGCAGGCTCTTCAACCAGCCCGAGAAGGCGCGGCGACGTATGGCCGGCGTCAGCTTTGGCCGGGATTTGGGACTAGCCGGGCTCGCCATAGGGATCGGGTACGTTCAACCTCTGGAGGATCTGGCGTTCGAGAGCTTCCATCCGCTCCGCATCAGCGGAGTCGACATGATCATAGCCCAGAAGATGCAACAACGCATGGACGACAAGATGGCGAAGGTGATCGGCCAGGGTTTTACACTGTTCATCTGCCTCCAGGCGGCAGACCTCGAAGGCGAGCGCCACATCTCCCAGATAGGGGCGATAGGTGTCAGCGGCGGGAAAAGCCAGGACATTTGTGGCGGCGTGGCGGTCTCGGAACCGGGCGTTCAGATCCCGGACCTGCTTCATGTTGGTGAGGAGGATCGTCGCCTCGCCCTCGCCAGGGGTTGCTTCCGCCGCCTGGCGGACCAGCGCGTCTGCATCGGCTAGAGCGTCCTCCCAGGCCAACTCCTGGATGAGGATTTCGGCGCGGATCACGCGTGCGCCCGACGCGCCGCATCGGCGTCGTAGGCCTTGACGATCCGCCCCACGAGCGGGTGACGGATGACGTCCTCGGAGGCGAAGCGGGCGACGCCGACACCCTCGACGCCCTCCAGGATCGAGACCGCATGGGCAAGACCAGAGTCGGACGCGTTTACGAGGTCGACCTGGCTCGGATCTCCAGTCACCGCCATCCGCGATCCCTCGCCCAGTCGGGTGAGCACCATTTTCATCTGGAGCCGCGTGGTATTCTGGGCTTCGTCGACGATAACATAGGCGTGCGACAGGGTGCGGCCACGCATGAAGGCGATAGGCGCCACCTCGATTTCCCCACGCTCGCGACGTCGACGCAGGGCTTCGCCGCCCAGTATCGCCGTCAGCGCCTCCCAGACCGGGGCCATATAGGGATCGACTTTTTCGTTGAGATCCCCGGGCAGGAAACCGAGGCGTTCGCCGGCCTCGACCGCAGGGCGAGTCACGACAAGTCGTTCGACCTCGCCGGACCGGAGCAGACCTGCGCCATGGGCGACCGCGAGGAAGGTTTTGCCGGTTCCCGCTGGGCCCAATCCAAAAACAAGGTGTTCGCGATCCAGCGCCTCGAGATAAAGCGCTTGGGCCGGCGTCTTGGGCGCCACAGCCCCTCGACGAGCGGTGGCGCGCCAATGCGACGCGCCGTGTCTGACATGGTCGATGGCGAGGCGGACATCGGTCAGAGACACCTCCAACCCCCGGGAGGCGTGTTCGGCAAGCATCTCAAGCGCCCGACGCGCCTGACGACGGGACGACGCGTCACCGCTCAGGGACACCCCTCCCCCCGGCGTCTCGACGAGAACCCCAAACGCATCCTCAATCAGCGCCACGTGACTTGCGCCGGGCCCGGACACTGCTCTCACCGCTTCATCGGAGAGGGCTACAAACTCACCCACAGCGCGTCTCAAGCGGACTCCACGACGCGGCCCGCGAGGCTGTTGGCGTGAGCCGCCTCAATCGTCACAGAGACCATGCTCCCCGCTCGATCGGCCGCCGCATCAAAATGCACCGCCTGAAGGTAGGGGCTGCGGCCGATCATCTGTCCGGGCTCGCGCCCCGGCCGCTCGACCAGAACCGGAAGCACGCGGCCCACGGCCGCGCCGTTGAACGCCGCTTGCTGGGCGTTCAGGAGCTCCTGAAGCATCCTGAGCCGCGCCGACTTGGTGGCCTCGTCCACTTGTCTGGGCAGAGCCGCCGCAGGCGTTCCGGGGCGAGGGGAATATTTGAAGGAGAAGGCGCTGGCGTAGCTGACCTCACGAATGAGCGAGAGCGTGGCCTCGAAGTCCGCATCAGTCTCCCCAGGAAATCCGACAATGAAATCTCCTGACAGGGCGATATCCGGTCGCACCGATCGCAGGCGTTCGATAATGCGCAGATAGGACTCCCGCGTGTGCGCCCTGTTCATGGCGCGAAGGATGACGTTCGACCCGGCCTGCACCGGCAGGTGCAAATACGGCATAAGCGCCTCCACCTCGGCGTGAGCCGCGATGAGATCCTCGCTCATATCCGCGGGATGGCTCGTGGTGTAGCGGAGCCGTTCCACGCCTTCGACGCGCGCCAGACGCCGCACCAGGCCCGCCAATCCGTCCGCCCCAGCCCCACGCCAAGCGTTGACGTTCTGACCCAGCAGGGTGATTTCGCGAACCCCTCTCGCGGCGAGAGCCCTGACCTCGCCCTCGATCGCGTCAGCGGAACGAGAGAATTCAGCGCCCCGCGTATAAGGCACCACGCAGAAGGTGCAGAATCGGTCGCACCCCTCCTGCACGGTGACGAAAGCGGTCACACCCTTAACGTTTCGCACCTGTGGAAGGGCGTCAAACTTGGCCTCGGCCTCGAAGTCCGCCGCCACGAGGCGGCCTGTGGCCCGATGGACGCGGGCGATCAATTCCGGCAGTCGGTGATAGGCCTGGGGCCCAAGAATGAGATCCACAGCCGGTTGTCGGCGCTGAATCTCCATCCCCTCAGCTTGGGCGACGCATCCGGCCACCGCGATGACCATGCTCTCGCCTGCCTGGTTGCGGTCGTCTTTGAAACGCCGCAGACGGCCAAGCTCCGAGTAGACCTTTTCAGCCGCCTTGTCCCGGATATGACAGGTATTGAGGACCGCCAAATCCGCCTCAGCCGGATTATCCGTCAGCCGATATCCGAGCGGCGTCAGGAGATCCGTCATGCGCTCGCTGTCGTAGACGTTCATCTGGCAACCGAAAGTCTTGATGAACAGGCGCTTCGAGGGAAGTTCATTCATCGAAGGGCACGCCATAAAGCTCCAGCCGATGGTCAATCAGGCGATAGCCCAAGCGCTTGGCGACAGCGCGTTGCAGGGCCTCAATCTCCTCGTCGACGAACTCGATCACTTTGCCGGTCTTGGTGTCGATGAGATGATCGTGGTGGGACTCCCCAGCTTCCTCGTAACGGGACCGCCCGTCGCGGAACTCGTGTCGCATGAGGACCCCCATGTCCTCGAACAGGCGCACTGTGCGATAGACGGTCGCGATTGAAATGTGCGGATCGACTGCGACGCAGCGCCGGTGGAGCTCCTCGACGTCGGGATGGTCCTCCGCGCTGGACAGCACGCGCGCGACGACGCGACGCTGTTCGGTCATTCGCATGCCTTTTTCCAGGCAAAGCCTTTCAAGCCGATCCAAGCGGGCCCCGTCGAAGGAACATCGGTGAACAATCAACAAGAATAGAGATAAGCGAAGTCGATGTTAAGCGCCGAGGTCGCGAGCCATGACCAGGGCGTCGCGGACGCCAGCGACGCCGACATAATAGGCTCGGCGTCGCCCGGTTTCGCGGAAGCCGGCCCGTCGATAAAGCGCCAGAGCCGGAAGATTGTCCTCGGCCACCTCAAGCCAGAGGCGTCGAGCGCCTCGGGACGCGGCCGCAGTCATGGCCGTCTCAATCAGCTGCCTCGCCAGGCCCCGACGCCTCGCCTCCGGCTGGACAGCAAGGGTCAGGATCTCGGCCTCATCAAGAATAGCCCTGGTCAGCACAAAACCGGCGGCGACGCCCTCCCTGAAGGCCAAGTAGGCGGCGACGCCCGGGCTCTCTAGCAATGTCCGGAAGTCCTGCGCCGACCACGTCTCCAGAAAGGCTTCGGCGTGCAGCGCGGCCAGAACCTCGGCCTGGGCGGCGGAAGCTGTCGCGACTTCGGTCGTTGTGACCTTCGGGATCGCGTCCGGAGGGCGAAGATAGAGAGGTTGGGCGCCGGGTCGGTCGAGGGGCGCAAGGCGGGCAATCTGAACGGGATCGGGAAAACGTCGATCCATGGCCTCCGCCCCGGCGAGATCCGCCAATCCGGCTTCACCCGGACCGATGATGCTGAAGGCTGCGCCGCCGAATCTTTGCATGATCCGAATGCGGGATTCAGCGATGGTCAGGCGCTCCGGCGGGCTCGCTGGCGCCGCGGTCTCGAAGAGCTGGATAAACAGGCTGCCGCGTCCAGCGTCTATCACCGCGACGCGACGCGGCAAAGCTTCGGGCGCTTCGGCCAGAGCCGCCAGGACGCCTACGCCGCAACAAGGAATTCCGAGCGCTAAACCAAGTCCCTTAGCGAAAGCGAGTCCAACGCGCAGGCCCGTGAAAGAGCCGGGACCGACCGTCACAGCGATCGCCGAAAGGTCCGAGAAGGACGCTTCGCCTCTAGCCATGACCTGCTGAACCATAGGGGCGAGGCGCTCCTGGTGGCCACGAGACATTGGCTCGCTTGCAGAGGAAACCTCGACGCCATCGCGCACGAGAGCGACCTGGCAGGCGGGCAAACAAGTGTCGATCGCCAGGACGAGCGGGGCAGACGCCCGCTGCACGGTCAGAGAACGCGACACACGTCGTCGAACTGATGTCGTGGCAACCGTTCGAACAGTCCCTCGTCGCCGCCAAAACCGATCGAGCAGATGAAATTGGATTTGATCTGGGTCCCGGCGAAAAACAGTTCATCCACCTTGGCGTTGTCGAACCCGGACATTGGGCCGCAGTCGTACCCCAGCGCCCGAGCGGCGATAATGAGATAGGCGCCTTGTAGCGATGCGTTGCGAAAGGCCGTCCATTCCGTCGCCACAGGGTCGGTGAAAAGGTTCTTGAAGCCTGGAGCGTGCGGAAAGAGCTTAGGCAAGGTTTCCGGAAACGCGAGATCATAGCCGATAATCACCGTGACCGGCGCCGCCTTGATCTTGGCCTGATTGCCCGGCGAGGCGACGGAGGCGAGCGTCTCCTTCGCACTCGCTGAGGTCAAAAAGACAAACCGCGCTGGATTCGAATTGGCCGCCGTCGGACCCCACTTGGCGAGGTCGTAGATAGCCTGGAGGGCCCCTTCAGGGAGGGCCCGGTCTTGCCAGGAGTTGCGGGTTCGCGCAGTGCGGAACAGAATATCGAGCGCCGCACCATCAAGAGCTCCGGCGGATTCCGCAAGGGGCATCGTCTGATCCTTCAAAGTTGAGTAAGGCGCCTCAGATCGCCTGCTCGACCGCCGTCACCTCGGGAATGTAGTGGCGGATGAGATTCTCCACCCCCGCCTTCAAGGTCGCCGCCGAAGACGGACAGCCGGCACAGGCGCCCCGCATGTGCAGCCAGACCACCCCCGTCTCGGGCTCGAAGCGCGAGAACAGGATGTCCCCGCCATCCTGAGCAACGGCCGGGCGAACCCGCGTCTCGAGGATATCCTTGATCTCTCGCACGATCTCAGCGGCCTCGGGGGAATAGGACTGTTCACTCTCCTCCGACGTGGCCCCCACCGTCTCCGCCTCGTCATCCGGTTGGGAGAAATGGTCCATGATTGCTGCGAGTATCGGCGCCTTAAGGTGCCCCCACTCGCGCGCTTCATCCTTGGTAACGGTAAGGAAATCTCGCGCGAAAAAAACACGACGCACGCCGTCGACCGCGAAGATCGCGCGCGCAAGCCCCGAGGCTTCGGCCTCCTCGACATTGTGAAACTCCCGCACGCGGCTGGCATCGCCGACCACAGTCCGTCCCGGGATGAATTTCAAAACCTCCGGGTTGGGCGTGGTATCCGTCTGAATGAACATGTCGCCTCCATGACGGCATTTAGGGTTCGCGCCAGACACAGATTTCCGGGTCTACGGCGGCGAAGACGCCACGCGACCCACCCTCGTGCGACGCCTTGGACGTCATCGACCCAGGTCCGATGCGTCTCGGTTAAGCTCCTAAATGGCGCACGACTCACCGCCTCGCAACCCGCAGCCCATATCGATAGGCGCCGGCGCTAGAGAAATCCAACCCGCGCCTTGGTCTCAGCCAGTATCGGCGCCGCCAGTTCTCGAGCGCGCTCTGCCCCCTTAGCCAGAATGCAGTCAATTTCGGCCGGATCCGACATCAAGTCCCGCATGCGTTTGGTGATCGGCGCGAGCTTTTCGACCATAAGGTCGGCCAGGGCCGGCTTGAACACCCCAAATCCTTGGCCCGCGAAGCGCTTCAGGACCTGCGCCACACTCTCTCCCGACAGGGCGCTATAGAGACCGATCAGATTCTCCGCCTCAGGTCGCTCGGCGAGACCCTCGGGGGCTTCCGGCAAGGGAGCGGGATCAGTGCGAGCGCGGCGAACCTTCTGAGCGATCGTGTCCGCGTCATCAAGCAGATTGATGCGGGACTGATCGGAAGGGTCGGACTTGGACATCTTGGCTCGACCATCCCGCAGCGACATCACCCGCGCTCCTGGACCCTCGATCAGGGCTTCGGGAAGCGGGAAGAATCCGTCGGCCCCGAAGTCGTGATTGAACTTCGCCGCGATATCGCGGGTCAGCTCCAAGTGCTGCTTCTGGTCTTCACCCACGGGCACGTGGGTGGCCCGGTAGAGGAGGATATCCGCCGCCTGCAGCACCGGATAGGTGTAGAGGCCGACGCTGGCTCGCTCCTTGTTCTTGCCGGTTTTCTCCTTGAACTGGGTCATTCGATCGAGCCAGCCGAGACGCGCGACGCAGTTGAAAATCCAGGCCAGCTCCACGTGCTCCGGCACGGCGGATTGCGCGAAGACGATAGCCCGTTCGGGGTCGACGCCGGCGGCAAAATAGGCGGCGGCGATTTCGCGCGTCTGGGCGGCCAAGAGTCTCGGATCTTGAGGCTGGGTGATCGCATGCAGATCGACCACACAATAGAGGCACTCCATCCGATGCTGGAGGTCCACAAACTTCACCAGGGCGCCCAGATAGTTTCCAAGATGAAGCGCGCCCGAGGGTTGGACGCCGGAAAAGACGCGCGGGACATGCGCTATGGGAAGATCGGTCATGTCGAGAGGTCTCTGATGCGGGGGGAGAAGGGGAACCTGCGGCGTGGGCGTCAGCCGCACCATCGAAGACCTTGGCGTTCCGCAGTCATGGGAGCCGGTTTATCGCCCCCCAGGCGGCGGGACAACCTTCCGCGCACTGCCTTCACCGCGCGTCGCTAGCCGGCGCACGGGTCAATCGACGCGGGCGCGAGGCGGCCTCACCCGCCTCCAACACCTCGGTCAGGCTCTCGCGCACACGGGCGATGATGGCCGGGTCACTCAACTTCTGGCCGTCCCTCATGGTGACGTAGAAGGCGTCCACAGCACGCTCGCCATAGTTGTCGATGTGAGCGGACTGAATCGAGAGGCCGAGACTTGACAGAGATCGGGCCAAAGCGTGCACAAGGCCCGGCCGGTCGCGTCCAGTCGCCTCGATCACGGTCGCCGACGCCGACGCCTCCTGGTCGACCACCACGCTGGAGGCGATGGCGAAGGCGGAAGCGCGGCCGGTGTCGAGCTGGGCTGGGGCGCCAGCTGCGGCGACTTCCCCCATCGCCGCCGCCTCAATGGCCCGGCAGAGGCGATCCAGACCGTGAGGGTGATCTCCGCCGAACGGTCGACCCGCCCGATCCTGAACATAAAATATGTCCAGAGCTTCCCCGCCGATCGAGGTGAAGATCCGGGCGCCCACCAGGTTCCCGCCGATTCGCGCTATGGCCAAGGCGAGATCCGCAAACAGCCCCTGTCGATCCTGGGCCACCAGGACAACCTCGGTCGCCACGCGTTGCGGCCTCACCTGGGCCCGCGCCGCCGCGCCTCCGCAAGCCGTGGCGCGGCGGGAAAGCTCCAGATGCGTGGTTTGCTCCGCCCGACTGAAGGCTGCGAAATAGGCATCCTCCATACTCACAGCCCATGATCGTGCCGAGGGATCGACCGCAACGAGGGCGGTCCGGGCTTCGAACGCAACCGCTTCGAGTCGCCGACGGGCGTGGGCCGCGGTATCAGAGCTTCGACCGCCCCGGAATATGGTCTCGGTCGCCAGATAAAGCTCTCGCAGCAGTTGCCCCTTCCAACCGTTCCAGACGCCGGGCCCTACAGCGCGGATGTCAGCCGTGGTCAGGATAAGGAGGAGACGCAAACGTTCCGGGGTTTCAACCAGGGCGGCGAACGCGCTGACGGTAGCCGGGTCGGAGATGTCTCGCTTCTGAGCGAGGTCGCTCATGTCGAGATGATGCTCGACCAGCCAGGCCACGAGGTCGATCGTTTGGGGCTTGAGGCCAAGACGCTCGCAGGCCTGACGGGCCGTACGCGCACCCGCGAGACTCTGACCTCCGACACCGCCCTTGCCCGTGTCGTGCAGCAGCATGGCGAGGAACAGCGCCTCCTTCTCCTCAACTAAGGGCAGGACCGCCGTCGACAGCGGATGGTCGTCTTGGAGGCGCCCGGAGGCGATGTCGGCTATGACGCCTATGGCGCGGAGCGTGTGCTCGTCCACGGTATAGGCGTGGTACATATTGAATTGCATTTTACCGACGACATGGCCGAATTCCGGCACGAACCGACCAAGAACGCCCGCTTCGTTCATCAATTCCAGGGCGCGGCGCGGATTGCGCCCATGCGCCAGGATGTCGAGGAACACCCTCGCCGCAACGGGATCACGGCGCATACGAGCGCTGATGCGGTGGAGGCTGCGGGCGGCGGCGGTGAACGCATCTGGATGCAGGTCAACATCGTAGACATCCGCGACCTGGAAGAGCCTAAGAAGATTCACCGGATCAGCCTCAAACACTTCCGGGCCCCGCAGCGACAGGCGACCGCCTTCGATCAAGAAGCCGCGGTCGAAGCTCTCAGAGCCGGCGACAACGATCCTGCGAGGGTCTCGCTCCCGCGCTACCCTTTTGAAGTGACCGGCCTCCAATTTGGCGGCGTAGGCGCGGGTCAGGACCCCCACGTCCTTGGCGATGAGGAAATAGCGACGCATGAAACGCTCGACCGCCGGGCCTCCAGGTCCTGTCAGTTCGCTGCTGTTCCGATAGCGCATCCGCCGGGCGACCTCTGGCTGAAGGTCGAAGGTCAACCTTTCTTCTGGCCTGCCCGTTGTGAAATGAAGATGCGCGCGAACCGATTCCAGGAATTCGAAGGCGCGAACGACAATCCGCAGCTCCCGCCCCTCGAACATGAGGCTTCGCAGCGCCGCTTCATCCCTTGCGTCAGGATGGAGATAGCGGGCGATCCAGAACAGAGTGTGCAGATCACGCAGGCCGCCCTTCCCGTCCTTCACATTGGGCTCGACAACGAACCGACTGGCGCCGACCCTCGCATGTCGCGCGTCGCGCTCAGCGAGCTTTGCGTCAATGAACTCGGCCGCCGTGCCGGTGAGGACCTGAGCTCCGAACCTGTCCTGGAGCTCGCTAATGAGCGTCCCGTGGCCGGCCAAGTAACGCAGTTCGAGAAGCGACGTGCGGATAGTCATATCGGACCGGGCCAGGTCGACACACTCTTCGACGGTCCGCGAGGCGTGCCCGACTTTGAAGCCCAAATCCCACAAGGCATAGAGCAGGTAGCCAATGGTGGCCTCCAGGCTCACCTGTCCACCGAGTTCGCCCCGCACGAAAAGGAGGTCAATGTCCGAAAAGGGCGCCAGCGCTCCGCGACCGTAGCCGCCCGTCGCCGCCAGCGCGAGGGGCGGCGACTGCTCGCTCATTGGGATGGCGATCGACGTCGTGAACTCCCAGAGCGCCCTGATGACGACATCGGTCACGCCGCACAGCAGACGGGCGGTCTCCATCCCGCTTGCGCCATTTTCGAGGCGTTCCTTAGCGATCATCCGCCCTCGGAACAGGGCGGCCCGGAGTACCTCCAGGGCCCGCGCACGCTGCGCGATCGGGTCGCCATAGGCATCGCGCACGGACAGCGCCAGCTGGGATCGCAAACGCTGAGCGTCAAGAACGAAGTCGAGGCGCGTGGGACGAATACGGGGCATCGTCTGCAGATATAATCGCAAAGCGGAGGCCTTGCCTGCTATCTTCCACCAGACTTGCGTTCCACACGAAGACCGGACCACAAGCCGATTGGCCCCAACCGCAGTGAGCGTCGCCTCTGCACATGCGTCAGGTTACCGCTCTGATCCTCTGCCTTAGCGTTCTGGCGAGTCCTGTCGCGGCGCAGACCTTCGGCCCCCCGACGGCCGGAGTCTGTTTTCTCTCCAAGCAGAGAGTGCTTGACCAATCAAACGCCGGCGCAGCCGCTAACCATCGGTTCGATCAGTTGCGCGCGGCTGTGGATCAGGAATTGAGTGGTGAAAGAAGCGCCATCGCTAACGACGCCAAGGTTCTTGAGATCCAGAAACCGGTGATCGACATCGCCATCTACCAACAGCGGGCAGGCGCCTTGGCGCTTCGGCAACAGGCCTTTCAGACGCTGGAAAACACGCGCAACGACCAGCTGGCCCGCACACGCGCCGACGTGACGGCTCGGCTCATTCGCGCCATGGCCCCGATCCTGGCGCAGGTCCTCTCACAGCATCGCTGCAGCGCCGTATTCGAAGCCGCCGGGGCCTACGCCTACAACCCTTCCATGGACCTTACGGGAGAGGTGATCGCCATCATGAACGCCCAGCTCCCCGCCTTCCCTTTCGACCTCGATCCTGCAGGATAGGGAATAAGGCCATTGGCGCCCGGACAGAGCCTTCGAAAGCGCTCAGGACTGAGGCGGCGCCAGGCTCAACGAGACCGAAGGCAGGGCCGCATCCACCTGTTGCAGGACTTCGCCCGTCAGATCCATCGCCGGGTTGACGCTGTAGGCGCTCGCGCGGTCAACAACGATCGCGCAGTGGTGGGCGGTCAGGCTGGCGTTGAGGACCGGCAGGGCCCGTGTCGAGATCTGCGAGATCGCAGCGTCGCGGGTATGAACCAGCTGGTCATTTCGCGTCCGCGTCAGGGCCTCGAGCGACTGAGCTCGCGCGCGGAGGTCCGCCGCCTGTTTGTCATAGTCAGCGGCCGAAAGGCTGGATTTGCGCGCCTCTAGAGCCTGATTGTCAGCAACGAGCTTGTCGCGAGCAGACGAAAGCTCGGCATTCACCGAGGACTGTATCTGCGCCAGCTGTTGGTTGGCTGATATTCCCGCCTTTGAACGACCAAGGAGAAGACTTTCGGAGTAGACGCAGAGGCCGGCGATCGGCGCACCAGGCGCTTGCACGACCTGGGCCTTTGTCGAGAGGCCAACGCCGATAAGAGTGGGAACGAGAGCCCACAGTACAGCCGAGGTTGCGAAGGGCTTCATTTTGTTAGGTCTCCAGGGTGCGGCGTGCGACGCCAACACATTATCGATTAAGGCGGCATCGCGTTCACGCCCCACCGACGCCTCCAACTTCCGCAAGTGTGCCGGTCAGTGCCCAAAGGTGTAGCTGAAGCCGGCCACGACTCCCACACCGGCGCCGTCGACCGGGCTCACGAAGGTCGTCGCGATATTATAGCGCCAGCGACCGTCAGCCGAGGTGTGATTGAGGCCAAAGGCGATCCCTGCATGGTCTGCATAGTAGGAGGCGGCGCCGGCGAGGGACGTGGTGCCGGGCGCGCTATCATAATGCAGGCCCGAAGACGCGAGCGCGAGGGCGATTCCAGCGTTGGCCTGGGCGACGTATGTATTGATGTTCTGCTGCCAGGAGTTCTCCGCCGCGACCAGCTGATTGACGTTGACGGCATCGGTGCCGCTGACGCCCGGCGCGACATTGGTGATGCGGCGCTCATTACCCGGTGAGCCCACCGACACAACGTTCGCTTGGCCACCGTCCGTCGAGTTGGCGCCGATCGCCACCGAATTCTGACCCGTCGCCGTAGCGTGGTAACCGATCGCGGTGGCGGCTGGACCGGACGCGACCGCCCCATCGCCGCCCGCCGTCGACTGCAGACCGCTGGCGGTCGGCGCCGCGACTGTACCCGACTGATAGACCTGGAAGGCTCCGGCGGCGCCATTGTTCAAGTTCGTGACGTTGGTGTTCGTGGCGTAGAGCTGGCTGCCATTCACCGCCTGGGTCGACGTCGCCGAGAGGGCGCCAGCCGCGACGTTGTTCATTGCCACCGGAGAGGACGCGCCGACGCCACCCAAGGTCACGCTGTTGTGGCTGGCATTGTCATACTGAACCGCGTTCGCGGTCGCCCCGCCCAGCGCCGCCTCCAGCTGGCCCACATTAACCGCATCGTTGGAGGCTGTGCCCGCCGCGACGCCCGTGATCTGGCGGTCGCCAGACGTTCCCGAGACGCTCACCAAGGCGCCGCCGGTATTGGCCCCCACCGAGATGGCCCCATTCCCTGGCGCGCCGCCCTGCTGGGTGACTAGACCGGTGGAGCTGCTGGCGAGCGTGGCGACCTGGGTGCTCAGACTAGTGACGCTCGTCCCGAGGCTCGAGACATTCGACCCGATCGATTGCACCGCCTGATTCGTTGCGTAGAGCTCGGATCCGTTCACAGCGTCAGTGCTCGTCGCGTTGATCTGGCCGGCGGCCACATTCGTGATCTGCCGTTCGGCGCCAGGCGCGCCGACGCTGACAACGCTGGTCGGGTTCGACCCCGCGAACGCATAGGTGACGCCGCGGATCACTATCCCCGACGTTGGGTTGGCGGCCGCCGTTGTCGAACCTGACCCGAGCGCAACATCATTGGTGTTGGCGGCGAAGGCGGCGTTGCCCAACGCCACCGATCCGGTTCCCGCCGCGGTGGACACGTTGCCGATGGCCACCGAGCCGTCGCCATTCGCCACGCTCACTTCACCCAGGGCGACCGCACCATTCCCCGTGGCCGTATCGTTCTGGCCCATGGCGACTGCGCCATTGCCCACCGCGACAAGTGGGTCGCCGATGGCCACAGCGCCGGCGCCGGACGCGGTATTCTGCGCACCGACGGAGACGGCCGACCCCTGCGACGTGCCGCTTGCCGTGGAATTGTAGCCGAGGGCGACGTCGCCCGCCGCAGTTGCAGTGGCGCCCTGACTGATGGCGACGCTGTAGGCTCCGGTCGCGCCCGTGTTGTTGTAATTCGATGGTCCGCTGGAGGTCGACGATCCACTCGATCCCGTGGAGCTAGACGATCCGCCGGTCGTGCTCGTCCCACCGTTAGCTGAAGTCCCGTTGTTGACGCTGAAATAGTGAACTTCAGAGGCCTGGAGTTGGCTCACATTGACCGCGTCGGTTGGCGCGGTGCCCGCGGCGACGTTGGTCACAGTCACCGGGGCCGTACTATTGGAGCCCACCAGGGTCACGGTGTTGGTCGGCGATGACAGCCCGCTCGCAGCGCCGCTCGTGGAGGCGTACTGGACTGGCGAGGCCTGTTGCAGGGCCGTCACAGCCTGCGCCACCGTCGTCGTCGTCTGACCATACACAGTATAGGATGGACTGGTGACGGCGCCGCTGGCGCTGGTTGATCCGCCACCCAGGATGCCGGCCACGGTATTGGCGGTCTGGCTGACCTGCTCGGTCACGCTGTAGAGCTCGGAACCGTTGACCGCATCGGTGCTCGTCGAAGAGACGGCGCCCGCAGCAACATTGGTGAGAACTCGCGGCGCGCTCGCCGTGCCGAAGCTCACAACACCTGCCGGGTTCGACCCTGCGAACCCATTGTAGACGTTTCCACCGATCGTCACCCCTGCGGTGCCGACCGCTGAGGCGGTGACCTCGCTTCCCTGGCCGATGGCGACATTGCTGCCTATCAGGCCAGAAGCGATGCTGGCGCCTTCTCCAAGGACCGTGGAGTTAGCGACGCCGTTATCGGTCGCCGAGTTGCCAACCACGAGTGAGTTGGCCCCGCCGGCATAGGCTCCGAGGCCACCGGCCGTCGCGTTGACCCCGCTCGATGTCGGCAGATTTGTTGTCAGCGAGCTGTCGGACACGAAATCCGATACGTGATCGAGGGCGGAAGTGACCGCCTGGTCGGTCGCATAGAGCTGGCTGCCATTGACGGCGTCCGTGCTCATCGCGCTCACGCGGCCGGGCGCGACATTCGTAATCTGACGCTCTGCGCCGGGTGCGCCGACGCTCACCACGCTGGATGCCACTCCCGCGAGATTATAGGCGACACCGCCGATAGTCAGGGTGGTCGGCGCATTCGCCGCAGCGGTCACTGCACCGGCGCCCAGCGCCACGTCGCCCGCTGTAGCGGCGATCGCCCCCTGACCGATCGCCACCGAGCTCGCGCCCGCCGACGTCGCCACAGGACCAATGGCCACAGAGTTAGCGCCCAAAGCGTTCGAGTCACCCAGCGTCGAATTCGCGTGGAAGTACTTGATCCCCGCCCCGTTCGCGTCCGCGTTCAAGATCGCAATCGAGCTCGTCGCTGTGCTGATCCCGCTCGAGGTCGAGGTCGAGAGAGAGGCCACCGAGCTGTTGGTCGTGCTCAGACCCGTCGACAGCGATGTCACGCCGCTCTGAGCCGTGCTGATCCCGCTTGAGGCCGAGGTAGAGAGCGAGCCGATGCTGCTCGCATTGGTGCTCACGCCCGTCGACAGC
>JAKBBV010000023.1 GCA_021808285.1 Pseudomonadota bacterium
AACGGAGGATGCCATTGAGAAGTTGGGCTATCAGTCGGAATCGGGGCCCTGGCGCGATTTCTACCTCACCGGCGCCGCGGAGCTCCGCAATCCCCGTCCTGCAGCGGCCGAGCCGCGCCAGGGTGCGCTCGGTCAACTGCGCAGCCTGCCAGCAACAGACCTTCTGGATTCCCTTTCGGTGCGGCTGGATGCCAGGCGGGCGGACGGACGCGATATCGCCTTCACCTTGCGTTTCACCGACGTGGATGAGCGCTTCGCAATTCAGGTGCAAAACGCCGTGCTCTATCACGACGCCATCGAGGGCGCCGATGAGGACGGCCTCCCCTCAGTGGAGCTCTCGCGCGCCGACCTGATCGAGCTGGTGTCGGGTGCGCTGGCGATCGAGGACGCGAAGGCATCGGGGCGCGCTGCCGGAGCCGGCGCGGCGGAGCTGGGTCAGCTTCTGGCTTGCCTCGACCGCTTCGATTTCTGGTTCAACATTGTCCTCCCCTGACTTATGGGGCGGCCTCAGTCGGACTTGGGGTCGCGGCGCTTCAGAAACGGCGCCATGCGCCACAGCACCGGATTCCCGTCGAACTGGTGCTTGAACGCGCCGGCGACATGCAGGGCCCAGACCACCACCAAGGCCCAGATGAGGACAAACACGTGGATGTGCTTGAGCTGGTGCAGTTCAGGGCGGCTCAGAGCATTGAGACCCGAAATCGCCGGCCAGGACGCCCCCCAGAAACCGATCGGCCGGCCGCGCCCTGAGACGAGGGCCCACCCGCTGAGCGGGATGACGACCATCAGCGCGTAGAGCGCGCCATGGACGAGGTGGGCCAGCGTCTTCTCCCACCGGCTGAGGCCGTCGGGCAAGGCAGGAGGCCTGTTCGCCAACCGCCACAGGACCCGCACGGCGACCACCAGCATGAGTGTCAGGCCCAGGGAGATGTGGATGTGTTCGATCTGCTCTTGGGCGGGCGAGTGATCAGGAAGCACCTCATTCATATACCAGCCCAGACCCAGCTGGGCGGCGATGAGGGCGGCGATCACCCAGTGCAGCGCCACAGCCATCGGCTTGTAACCGGGGATGGGCGGGGCGGGCGGCGGCGCCCAGGGCGAGGCGGTCATAGGAGCTCCTGATTTTCCCGGCGGGCCATGCGCCGTGAGTCCGAGATGCGCCCTCACCCCGTCTCGAAGTCAAGAGGGCAGAGCGGCCTTGTCATAGGCTTTGACGGTCGCCTTCGGCGCCGCGCGCCGCCAGCGCCGTTCGAGAAAAAATCGCAATGTCCGGGCATCCAATGCCTCGAGCCGCGCCAGAATGCACGGATAGCCCTGATAATGCGGGGTGAGGTGGAACGTCTCCGGATCCGCCTCCAGAAGCATGTCCCGCTCATCGAAGCCGACATCGCCCAGGACGAGGCTCTGGTCTTCCGGTCGCAGACGGGTGAGGAGCTTGCCCTTCACCTTTAAGGCCGGAAAGCCGTAGGCCATTCCCTCTTGGACGTCCGGCAGGGCCATAGCGACGGCGCGAACCTCCTCCCAGGTCATGTGATCCTCATGACCAGGCTCGCAGGATCACCGACGCCTTCCCGACAGCTGACAACGGGCCATGCGCAAGGCTCATGCGTCTAGAGCGCCGTCCGACCAGGTGGGAACTGGCTGGGCGGCCAGACGGCGCGTAAGCGATTGAATCTAGAGCGGTGTAAAGACTCAGGGGTGATTCCGTCAGTTCGAGAACCGCTCTAGGCGGGCGTCTGAGAAACCGCGGTGACGGCGCCTAAGACCTGAAGATAGCCGGGCGCCGTCTCCATCCGGGGCAGAACCCCGTTTCGCGCCAAGAGGCGATGGGCGTGCGGCAGGCTCCAGCACGGCACGTGCATGACCATGTGATGTTCGCAGTGATAGTTGACGTAGTAGGGCGCGATCAGGGCCCGCTCGATCAGATTTGCGTGGGTCGTCCGGGCATGGCGTAACGGATCGGGCTCGTTCTTGGCGACCAGGGCGTGCTCGGCGATGTTGCGCATGCGCGTGACGAGTTGGAACCAGGTGGCCCTTGGAACCAGCCAGAGCGCGAACCAGCCCCAGGGATAGCCGGCGGCGGTAAATCCGGCGATCGCCAGGCCGTTGAAGATCAGCCATCGCCCTTGACGCCTGAACTCGTCCGCCAGAATCGGGGTCAGCGGCTCGCCCCTCCTCCGCGCCTTCAAGCGCGCCGACAAACGCCCGAAGCGCTGTTTGAACCAGGTCTGGCCCGTGAGGTCCCGCAGCACCTTGCGTCGGAAAGAGGCCCGACTGATCGGAAAGGGCGCCGAGAGAACAAGGTCGGGATCCTCCGCCTGCTGAGCGTATTTGTGATGTTGAAGGTGGTATTTGCGATAGCTCACGACGCCGCCGCCGCATAGCCACTCGGCTGCCGCATCATTGACGCGTGCATCGGAGTGCAGGGCCCCGTGGGCGGCATCATGCAGGAGGATCGCTAGACCAAGCTGGCGGGCGCCGATGATCATGATGATGAGCGGCAGCGTCAGGGGCCAGATGAGGCCGACCACTGTCGCGAGGCCGATGACCGCCCAGCAGTGGGCGATAAGTGCAAGCCCCCTCCACGACGAACGCGCCGTCAGTCGCGCCCAATCCTGGGGCGCAAAATAGTCCTTCGGGTCAATGCGCGCGGCGACCGCCATCCTGCGACTATACTCCCCTCCCGCCCTACCGGGAGTCTGTTCGTCCCTATCGGCGTGGCCCGGCGGCGGCGCGCATGTCGTCCGCCGACATGCCGAATATGGCCGAGAAGGGCGATGGCGCGGCCGCGTCCCAGGCGTGACGCGAGCCGATCGTCAGCCCTCCGTCGACGACGATTTGGGTTCCGGTGACGAAACGGGAGTCGTCACTGGCCAGGTAGAGAGCGGCGGCGGCGATATCCTCCGGAAGTCCAGGCTTGGGGATCGGTTGGGCCGTCGCCGCGTTCTGAGCCACCATCGCCGCCATCTGATCGGAGGCCTCCCGGCTCATGCCGAGCGCCGCCCCGAAAATCGACGTGGCGATCAGCCCTGGACAGATCGCGTTGACGCGGATGTTCTGAGGCGAAAGCTCCGCCGCCGCGCACCGGCTCAAATGGACAACCGCCGCCTTGGCCGCCGAATAGGCGAGTGGGCCCCACCCGGCCTGCAGCCCGGCGATGGACGCCGTGTTTATCACCGAGCCGCCGCCGCGGGCCCTCATCAGGGGAAGCGCATGCTTCATACCGAGCGCGGGGCCGCGCACGAGGAGGGCGAAGGTCTTGTCCCAGCCCTCGGCGTCAATGGCTTCGACGGCTCCTGGCGATCCGGCGTGTCCTGCATTGTTGAAGATCACATCCAGACCGCCGAAGTGAGCCGCGGCGGCCTGGCACGCGGCGGCGATATCCGCCTCCTCGGTCACATCGCAGGGTGCGAAGCGCACGGCGCCGGAAAAGCGCTCCTCCAGCCGCTGACCCTTTTCGACCTGAAGATCGGCCGCGACCACCTTCGCCCCTTCAGAGACAAAGAGCTCGACCGCTCCCAGGCCGATGCCCGAACAACCGCCCGTAATCAGGGCGACCTTGCCCGCTAGTCTGTTCGCCACCGTCGTCTCCCTCGGGTTTTCGTTTCCGACTTCAGTTCATCGTCACCACGACCTTGCCCAGGGCCTTTCGGCTGGCGAGGTGGGCGATCGCCGAGGCGCCGTCAGCCAGAGCGAACCGTTCGGAGACGTGCGGGCGGATCTTGCCGTCCATGTAAAGCTGCATCAGTTCGCCGACATTGCGCCGATGTCCGGCGGGATCACGCGCGACGGCGGCGCCCCAGAATACCCCGACGATATCGCATCCTTTGAGCAGCGCGAGATTCAGCGGAATGCGCGGTATGCCGGCGGGAAATCCAATCACCAGAAATCTCCCCTCCCAGGCTGTCGCCCGTAGCGCCGCCTCGGCGTAGTCGCCCCCCACACCGTCATAGACGATGTCGGCGCCATCGGCCCCGCAGGCGCTCTTGAAAAGGTCCGCCAGCGCCTTCTGGCCGTCTCTATCGAAGGGGCCGGCCGGATAAACCACGCCCTCAGCAGCTCCGCGCGCCCTGGCGAGCGCAACCTTCTCCTCGGAGGACGCCGCGGCGATGACCCGCGCGCCCATAGCGGCGCCGAGCTCGACCGCCGCCAAGCCAACTCCGCCCGCCGCCCCCAGGACAAGCAGGGTCTGACCCGCTCTGATATGGCCCCGGTCCTTAAGCGCATAGTAGGAGGTGCCGTAGGTCATGATGAAGGCGGCGGCCTCCTCGAATGGCATGGCGTCCGGAATCGGAATCAGGCGCGAGGCTTCAATGGCGACTTCCTCCGCCATACCCCCTGCGGTGTTGTTGGCCAGAACGCGGTCGCCGACCTTGACCGATGTGACGGCCTCGCCAATCGCCTTGACCACGCCCGATAGCTCACCGCCTGGCGAGAACGGCCGGGGCGGCTTGAACTGGTACTTGTCTTCGATGATGAGGACGTCGGGATAGTTCACGCCACAGGCTTTGACCTGGATGACGGCTTGAGTAGGGCCTGGGACAGGGCTCGGAACATCCTCCAGAACCAGGGTCTCCGGCCCACCGACGGCCTTGCTCAACAGCGCCTTCATTTCGTCCTCGCGTTTCCCGGGCCCGGACCATCTTGCCTTCGGGCGCGGGGAAGCTATCGGAAGGCGCCGGCGCGCGGAAGGGCTGGTCTGTTGACCCATGGGAGAGTTGCTGATGGCGTCGAGCCGCGTTCGTCTGGTGCTGCACGGAGGCGCCGGCGCGCTTCCCGACCGAGACTACTCGCGTCAGATCGAACACATGCACGGCTTGATAGAAGCTGGCCGGGACCGTCTCAACGCGGGAGCGGAGGCTATGGACGTCGTGGTGGAAACGATCACGCAGCTCGAAATATCCGGTCTCTACGTGGCGGGACGGGGGGCTTCACCGAATGCCGCCGGCGCCTATGAACTTGACGCCAGCCTC
Organism: Pseudomonadota bacterium; assembly: GCA_021808285.1. GTDB lineage: Bacteria > Pseudomonadota > Alphaproteobacteria > Caulobacterales > Caulobacteraceae > Acaudatibacter. The sequence continues at coordinate 4,974 of JAKBBV010000023.1, forward strand.
ATGGATGGGCGGTCGCGCCGGGCCGGCGCGGTGGCGGGGCTCCAAGGATTTGTCTCGCCGATCGTCGCGGCGCGCGCGGTAATGGAGCGCACTCGCCATGTGATTCTGGCCGGCGAGGGGGCGGGGCGCTTCGCCGCCGTCCAGGGTCTGGAGGCCATTGCCGATACGCAGACCTGGTTCACTCCCGCCGCGCCGCGAGGCGAGTTCGGCCCCGCGGCGAGGATGGGTACCGTAGGCTGCGTGGCGCTCGACCAGACCGGCGGCCTGGCCGCAGGCACGTCCACCGGCGGCACCTTCGATAAGCTGCCGGGACGGGTCGGCGACACTCCCGTCCCCGGCGCCGGAATGTGGGCCGACGAAACCGTCGCCGTGTCCTGCACGGGCGAGGGAGAGATGTTCATTCGCAGCGCCGTCGGGGCTCAGATCGCCTTCCGCATGCGATTTGGCGGTCAGTCCCTCGGCGAAGCGGCGCGAGAAGCCCTCGCCGAGGTCGGAGCGTTAGCAGGCGAAGGAGGGTTGATCGCGCTCTCCGCCACCGGTGACATCGCCATGCCGTTCAACAGTCGCGGAATGAAACGCGCCTGGCTCGGCCCCAACGGAGAGATCGGATCCGAGGCGTTCTGAAGTTGGCCGCTCGCGACGGTCCCGACCCGGATCGGCCCCCGATCCCGTCTGTGGCTTCAGAGCTGAGCGGGGGTCTCCCCAGACCCGGAGGTTAGGGCCACAAAGACGTCTTCGAGGTCCGGATCCTCCGTCCTCAAGTCTCTGATCGTGATGCCCGCGGCGCGCACCTGGGCGAGGACCTGTTCAACCCCCGCGCCCGCCGACTTGAAGGCGACGGCGAGGTCGCCGTTCGGCCGCAGCCGTGAGTCGAAATCGCCGATCCGGGGCGCCTCGGACAGCGTCTCGTCCGGCGTGACCACCACGGTGCGCGTATCGAGCCTCCGAAGCAGCTGGCTGGTCGCCTCGCATGCCACGACCTGACCATGGTTGACGATGGCGATCGTGTCGCAGAGCGCCTCGGCTTCCTCCAGATAATGAGTGGTCAGCACGATGGTGACGCCTTGCCGGTTCAGAGCCTCCACATAGGCCCAGAGTTGACGGCGGAGCTCGACATCCACGCCGGCCGTGGGCTCGTCGAGAACCAGGACGGGCGGATTGTGAACCATGGCTTTGGCCACCATCAGCCGCCGCTTCATGCCGCCGGAGAGCTGCCGGACATAGGCGTCCGCCTTGTCCGTCAGACCGAGCGCCGCCAGCAGCTCATCGGTACGGCGTCTGGCCTTCGCGACCCCATAAAGCCCCGCCTGAACCTCCAGCGACTCTCTTGGCGTGAAGAAGACGTCGGCGGCGATCTCCTGCGGCACCACGCCAATGGCGGCGCGCGCATCGCGCGGGCGTTGATCGATATCCCGTCCCCAGATCTCCACCTGGCCGGCCGTTTTGCGGGTGAGACCGGCGAGGATGTTGATGAAGGTCGATTTTCCCGCCCCATTTGGCCCGAGCAGGCCGAAAATAGAGCCGCGCGGCACCACCAGATCCACGCCCTTCAAGGCCCGCATGGCGGGCATCGTTCGTGTGGCGGGATAGGTCTTCACCAATCCGCGCGCGGCGATCGCGTTGTCGGGCAGATCCATCGTCACTCCTCTACGCCGGACCCCGGCCGAAACGCGGACGCAGATTGACGCTCCCTCGCCCCTCCGACTATCTAGAGATGCTCATTCACCCCGCCAAGTCCGCCCAGAGGCGAAACCGTCTCGGCCGTCCCCACACACGTCCGCAAGGAGCCGCCGCCGATGGTTCGCCTTCACACGGATGATGCGCCCGCCCCGGAAGTGGTGGTCGTGCATTCGCCGCGCGTGTCTTGCGGCGGCGTCGGCGGAGCCCTCGGCCATCCTCGTGTTTGGCTCGAGATGGGTGAGGAGGATCATGTCGAATGCGGCTATTGCGATCGCCGTTTCGTCCGCGCCGGTTCCCCCGAGGCTCGGGCTTTGAAGGAGCCGCAGAGCCAGGCCCCTGGCGTCTACGAGTCCGCGTCGGGCCATTGAAGGCGCGCATCCCTTGTGAGCCTTCGCGCGTTTCGACGTGGGTGAAGTCCGGGGCGCAGGGAGAACGCTCATGAAGTTCGTTGCAGCGGGCCTGACGGCCCTGGCGATCACGGCCGGCCTTGGCGGATGTGCGGGCGGATATTATGGCGGCGACGTCGGATACGGATACGGCGGCCCGGTCGCGATGAGCGACTGCGGCGGTTACTACGATGGCTATTACGGCCCCGTGGATGATGGATGCTGGGGTAGCGACGGCGCGTTCTGGTATCACGGGGCGGGTTACGGCTGGCGGCGGGATGGGGGCGGTCACTTCGATCACGCCCAGCGCGATGGCTTCCACGAGTTCCACGGCCGCGGACCGGGCGCCGGACACTTCTTCCGGGGCGGTCCGCGCAGCGGCGGCCATCACGCCTGAAGCTTTCCGGCCTCAGGGGCGTGACCGGAGCCGACCGGCGATCTAGTCTCCGCATCGATGAGCCCGACCGCCCCTCCCTTCCCTGACAGCGCCGCCACCGCAGGACGGTCCCAGGGCTCGGCCACCCGCCTCTATCTGGTGGATGGCTCGGGCTTCATTTTCCGCGCCTTTCACGCCCTGCCGCCTTTGACCCGCAAGTCCGACGGACTGCCTGTGGGCGCCGTGCAAGGTTTCTGCAACATGCTGTGGAAGCTGCTGGTCGATATGAAGAGCACGGCCGAGGCGCCCACACATCTGGCGGTGGTCTTCGACCATTCAGAGACCACGTTTCGGACCCGAATCTATCCAGACTACAAAGCGCATCGGCCGCCGCCGCCGCCGGATCTCATGCCACAGTTTCCCCTGGTGCGGGAGGCGACACGGGCATTCGGGGTGGCCAGTCTGGAACTGCCAGGCTTTGAGGCCGATGACCTGATCGCCGCCTATGCCGAGCATGTCAGCGCACAGGGTGGTGAGGTGATGATCGTCTCCTCCGACAAGGACCTCATGCAGCTCGTGAGCGACAAGGTCAGACTGATCGACACCATGAAGAACCTGCATATCGGACGGGATCAGGTCATCGAGAAGTTCGGCGTCCCCCCGGAAAAGGTGATCGACGTTCAGGCCCTGTGCGGCGACCCGGTGGACAATGTGCCGGGCGCCCCTGGCATCGGCGTCAAGACCGCCGCCGCTCTGATTCACGAATATGGCGACCTCGATAGCGTCCTCGCCCGCGCGGGGGAGATCAAGCAGGACAAGCGCCGGGCGATTCTGCTGGAGTTCGCCGATCAGATCCGCCTGTCCCGGGAGCTTGTCACCCTGGACCGATCCGCCCCCCTGCCGGAGCCGCTGGACGCCTTGAGAGTGGCGCCGCCGAATCCGTCCACCCTTTCGGCCTTTCTGGAAGCCATGGAGTTCCGAACCCTGGCCCGACGGGTCGGTGACGGCGCGGGCGCCGCGTCGCGCCCAACCAACGCCCCGGCCCTCGTAGACGCCTCGGTCGCCGCATCCGAACCGACGACGACAGGGGGGGGCAGTCCGCGGACGGTCGCGGCGATCGATCCTGACCGCTATGTCTGTGTGCAAACCCTCGAAACTCTGGACGCCTGGATCGCGCGGGGCTTCGAGGCCGGGCTGATCGCCTTCGATACCGAGACTGACGCGCTCTCATCGTCCCACGCCAACCTGTGCGGCATTTCACTCGCCGTGGCGGCTGGGGATGCCTGCTATATCCCCCTCGGCCATGAGGCGGAGCCCGGTCTCGGCCTGGAGATCGCTGCCAGTTTCGACCAGATCCCGCTCACTGACGCTCTTGCCCGCCTCAGGCCGCTTTTGGAGTCCCCGGCCGTTCTGAAAGTCGGGCAGAACGCCAAATACGACATCGCCGTCCTGTCGCGTTACGGAATCGATGTCGGCCCGATCGACGACACCATGCTCATTTCCTATGTGCTTGAGGGCGGCCTGCACAATCACGGCATGGACGAGTTGTCGCGTCTTTGGCTTGGCCACGACCCAATCAGCTTCAAGTCCGTGGCCGGCGTCGGGAAGGCGCAAAAGAGCTTCAAGCATGTGGAGCTGCGCGCGGCGACCCGCTACGCCGCCGAGGATGCGGACGTCACACTCCGTTTGCATCAGATTCTGCGCCCGGGTCTCGTTCGGGAGGGTCTGCTCAACGTCTATGAGACCCTGGAGCGGCCCATGCCCGCAGTCCTCGCACGGATGGAGTGCGACGGGGTGCGCGTGGACCCCAATCGCCTGCGGCGCCTGTCTCAGGACTTCGCCATGCGAATGGCGGAGTTCGAAGTCAAGGCTCACGCCCTGGCGGGACGATCTTTCAATCTGGGAAGCCCCAAGCAGATCGGCGAGGTGCTGTTTGGCGAGCTTGGCCTGGATGGCGGAAAGATGACGGCGACGGGTGCGCGGAGCACCGACGCCGCTGTTCTGGAGGATCTGGCGACGGCGGGGCACGAACTTCCGCGGGTTTTGCTGGAATGGCGTCAACTGGCCAAGCTCAAGGGGACCTATACCGACTCCCTGGCGCTGGCGGCGGACCCTCAGACGAGCCGCGTCCATACTTCCTATGCCCTCGCCTCCACGACGACCGGGCGGTTGTCCTCCTCCGATCCCAACCTGCAGAATATTCCGGTCCGCACTGAAGAGGGGCGGAAGATCCGCGCCGCGTTCGTCGCTCCGCCCGGCGCCCTGCTGGTCAGTGCGGATTACAGCCAGATCGAGCTGCGCCTTCTGGCGCATATCGGCGACATCGCCCAACTTAAGGCCGCTTTCCGTGAGGGTCTCGATATCCACGCCATGACCGCCTCGGAGATGTTCGGGGTTCCCGTAGAGGGTATGCCAGCCGAAACGCGACGTCGCGCCAAGGCGATCAATTTCGGGATCATCTATGGCATCTCAGCCTTTGGCCTCGCCAACCAACTCGGAATCCCGCAGGACGAGGCTGCGACCTATATCAAAACCTACTTCGAGCGGTTCCCCGGCATCCGCGCCTACATGGACCGAGCGCGCGCCCTGGTGCGAGATCAGGGCTATGTCACAAGCCTCTTTGGCCGCCGCATACATATTCCGGCGATCCGATCGAAATCGGTGGGCGAACGCCAGTTCGCCGAGCGCGCCGCCATCAATGCCCCGATACAGGGCGCCGCAGCGGATATTATCCGCCGGGCCATGATCCGCATGCCGGCGGCGCTGACGGCGGAGGGGCTCTCCGCTCGTATGCTGCTCCAGGTCCATGACGAGCTCGTCTTCGAAGCGCCCGAGGCCGAGGCCGAGGCGGTCTGCGAGGTCGCGCGCCAGGTCATGTCCCAGGCCGCTCTGCCCGCGGCCGAGATTTCCGTGCCGCTGGTGGTCGAGGCGCGGGCGGCAGAGACCTGGGACGAAGCCCACTGAAGCGGTCGCCCGGCCCCGCAGCCGCAGCACAACGGGACTCAGGCGCTCCAACGCCTCAGCGGCGCAAATCCCATCCTGTGAAGGGGGCAAGGCCCCAACCGCTCCAGGGCTTCGATATGAGAGGGGACCCCGTAGCCCTTGTGGGCCGCAAATCCGTAACCGGGATATACCGCTTCCATCTCGATCATGACCCGATCCCGAGCCGTCTTGGCCAGAATCGAGGCGGCGGCGATCGAAGCGCTCAAGGCGTCCCCGCCGATGACCGGACGCGCCGGACAGGGCAGGACAAACCGATAGGAGCCGTCCACGAGGGCGAAGGCCGGCGCCGGAGTCAGATCGGAGACGGCCCGGCGCATCGCCAAACCCGTGGCCCTCAGGATGTTGAGCTCCGCGATCTCCTCCACGGACGCAAAGGCCACGGCGAAGGCCCGCGCCCGCGCCTTGATCTCACGCTCCACTATCCCGCGCCGGGCCGCGCTGAGCGCCTTGGAATCATCGACGCCGGCGATCGCGTCGTCCAATATCACTGCTGCGGCGCACACCGGTCCGGCCCAGGGGCCCCGGCCAGCTTCATCGACGCCACAAACGGGAGCGGGCAACCCCGCCTCCAGACTCAGATCCGGGACGGGACGATGCCTACGGCCGACCAATGGCCGCCACCTCGGCGTGTCGTGGACAGGTCGTGACGTGGTCGTTGACCATGCCCACAGCCTGCATGAAGGCATAGACGATCACCGGGCCACAGAACTTGAACCCCTTTGCCTTGAGCGCCTTGGCCATGTCCACAGCCACCGCGGTCTGGGCGGGCAGCTGTGAGACGTGGTCCCAGCGATTCTGCTTCGGCGAACCGCCGGCGAAGTCCCAAAGCCAGGTCGAAAAATCCTCGCCCGCCTCTCGCATGTCGAGATAGAGGCGCGCGCCGGCTATGGCCGCATCGATCTTGGCGGCGGATCGGACGATGCCGGCGTCCGTGAGCAAGCGAGCGCGGTCGGCTTCATCGAAGCGGGCCACCCGGTCCGGGTCGAAATCGGCGAAGGCGGCGCGGAAGGCCTCGCGCTTTCGCAGAATGGTGATCCAGGCCAGGCCGGCCTGAAAACCGTCCAAGACCAGCTTTTCCCAGAGGGCGCGGCTGTCATATTCCGGGACGCCCCACTCGAGGTCATGATAGGCGCAATAGAGCGCATCGGCGGGATTGGCCCATGAGCACCGTCCCTCGTCTGCGGAATACAGTTTGATGCCCAAGCCGCACCCTCCTCCGTCTCAAGCGCCCGGCGAACAATGAAAATCCTGAATGTCGGCGACTTCAACTGGATGACCGGGGCCGAGCGCCACACCGCGAACCTCTCGCTGTTCGACATCCGTCGCAAGCTCAGCTTGGCCGCCATTCGCGCCCAGCATCTGGTGGTGGAGTATTCAGACCGGGCGGTAGCGCGAACTGCCGCGCCTCTCGGCCTGCGCGTCCTGGGTCGACCCGTGGCGGATCGTCGATTTCTGCAACTCGTCGATGAGCTTCGGCCCGATCTGATTCTGTTGAATTTCGCCGACGATCTCACCAATCGGGCCCTCGCCGAAGCGCGGCGGCTGGCGCCCGGTCTGGTTATCGCCGATATCCAGATTGACCCCATATGGACGGCCAAGACCCGGGCCAGAATGGCGTTCCGGAAGGGAGCCGTTGACGCGCTCTTCACCACCACGGCGGAACCTTTCTTGTCACAGTTCGCCGGCACGGGAGCCTTCGCCGCTTTCCTGCCCAATCCCGTCGACCCTAGCATCGAGACAGGTCGCGCCTTCGCCGAGCCCGAGCCCGCCTACGACCTGGTCTTCCCCGCCACTGACGACGCGCCCCGCGCCGTGGGATCTCGCGAACTGGCGCCGAGCCTCGCCTGCGCCTTGATGCAGGCGGAAACCTCCGGCCTGCGTCTTCTCGCTCCCGGGGTCGGCGATGAGCCAAAGCTCAGAGGCGCCGCCTATTTCGAGGCCTTGCTGAGCGCCCGCATGGGATGGTCGCTGTCCCGCCGCAGCGACCTGCCGCTCTACGCCTCCGACCGAATGGCCCACATGTTCGGTTCGGGACTGGCGGTCCTCCTTGATCGTCGCTCTGGCTTCGATCGGTTTTATCAGCCCGGTGAGGCGGTGTTCTATTCGGAGCTGTCCGATCTCTCGGCCGCCGCGGCGCGGCTCATCGCCGATGACGCAGAGGCCAGATCGATCGCTGAGCGCGGGTGGCGCAGGACCTGGGAGCTGTTTCACGGGGATAGAGTGTTCGCCTACCTGCTTGCGCAACTGTTCGACGAAGGCGGAACAAGGGGTTTTGCCTGGCCGTGTGATCGCTGGAGCGGGTCAGGCTCCTGAGCCGGGCTCGGCGAGCCATTCGGGCCATTCGGGGGACCACGCACCGCCGTCGAAGGTCCGCTCACCCGCCGCCAGACGGTCCAGTCGGACGAGCGCCATGGCGCGGTCCCCGCACACCGATTTCACCTCGCCGACGCGAAGCGTTCCGGCCAGGAGCTCAGCGCCCTGGGCGGGCGACTTCCCGGACAGGCGAACCGGGATCATGCGATTGCGAACCGCGCCTCGCCGCTTCATCCGGGAGGTCGTTTCCTGACCGACAAAGCAGCCCTTTTGGAAGTCGATCCCGTTCAAAAGGTCGAAATTGGCTTCGATCGGGTAGGTCTCGTCGCAACCCCAGTCGTTTGGACCCGGAATGCCTAAGGTCAGGCAATGGGTTTCATAGGCATCGCCGTCGACGGCCTGTGCTGCGGGCGGCAGTGTCCCGGCGTAGACCCGCCATCCCAGGCGGCGATGCCGGGGGTCGGGGAGGCCTCCTTCGGGCGTGAGCGCGGTCTGTGAGTCGGCCCAGGCGGCAATGACGGGCGTGTCCACAGGCACGATCTCCACCTTGGCCCTGAGGCGGTACAGACTGAGGCGCGACAGCAGCTGATCGCGATGTTCAGCCGCGCAGTCGATCAGGCAGCCATCGCCCAGACCGATTAAGAACAGATCATAAAGGAGACGTCCTTGCGGCGTCAGAAGCGCGCCGAAACGGAGCTCGCCCGCGCCCAGGCTCAGGACATCCTGAGTGATCAGGCCCTGGAGGAAATCCCTCCAGCCCGGACCGTAGACCCGAAGTATCGCCCGTCGCGTCAAATGGGCTGCACGGTAGGAGGCGGTCATCGCCCTAACTTAAGTCTCCTTCGGGAAACCGCCAGGGTGAAGAGGGGGGAAGGCTCGTCTATAAGGGGCTGATGGCGGCCCCGTGTTTGACTATCCTGGTGATCGTCCATAGCCGGTTGGGTGACGCGATTCTGTCTTCCGGCGTGATCACGCGGCTCGCGGAGCTCCACCCGCAAGCCCGGTTCACGATCGTCGCCAGCGCGCTCACCGCGCCTTTGTTCGCCCACACGCCTGGCCTCGACCAGGTCATAGTCCTTGAAAAGCGGCGCCTCGGGAGCCACTGGATCGCACTGCTGTTTGAGCTTGGCCTTCGTCGGTGGGGGCTCATCGTCGACCTGCGCGGCGCCCCGATCACCGCGATGTTCAATCATCGTCGGCGCCTGGTCCACAGGCCATCTTCGCGAGCGGAACACAAGGTGGTGGAGACCGCACGCCTGTTAGGCGCGACGTCGGAGCCGCCCGCCCCTTTCCTTTATACGAGCTTAGACATCGAGGCCCGGGCTCGCGCCCTGACCCAGGGATGCGGACCCATCCTGGCCATCGCCCCGCGCACGAACTGGATCGGCAAGACATGGCCGGCCGAGCGTTTCGCCTGGGTGGCGCGGGAGCTCCTCGGGCGCGAGGGTCCGCTGGCGGGCGGACGTCTTATGGTTGTTGGCGGGCCCCGGGACCGCCGGGACGCTCTGCCCGTCCTGAGCGCCGTTCCGAAAGAGCGGGTGATCGATCTCGTGGGGCGAGAGGACCTGCTGGTTCTCTTCTCGGCCCTGAAACACGCCCGCCTGTTCATCGGCGGCGACAGCGGACTCACGCACATGGCTGCTGCGGCGGGCGCCCGGACGCTGGCTTTGTTTGGCCCGTCCGACGAAAACATCTACGCTCCGTGGGGCCCGCGCTCACGGACCGTGAGAGGCGCGCGGAGCTTCGCCGAGTTCAAGCGCATAGACCCTCGCCTCGATCTCGCCCTATGTCACATGATGGACCTCAGGCCGGAGACCGTTCTTGCCGCCGCCGCCGAGCTCCTCACAGAGACACAGACGCGGTCGACCACGACCGCGTCACCCGCCGACAGCCAGGAGCCCTAGAACCATGCCTCAGACCTATGACCTGATCGTGCGCGGAGGAGAGCTCGTCAATCACGCCGGCCGGGGCCGGGGCGATATCGGCGTCCGGGGCGGCAAGATCATCGATGTGGGTGATCTCGGACAGGCGTCAGCGGGTCAGGTTTACGACGCCACGGGCCTCACAGTGCTGCCTGGGGTGATCGACAGTCAGGTGCATTTCCGCGAGCCGGGCCTGGAATGGAAGGAAGACCTCGAGAGCGGATCCCGAGGCGCTGTTCTGGGCGGCGTGACGGCTGTCTTCGAGATGCCGAACACCGAGCCCGCCACAACGAACCCCGAGGCCCTCGCCGACAAGCTGGCCCGGGCGAAGGGGCGGATGCATTGCGACCACGCCTTCTATGTTGGTGGAACGCATGAGAACGCCGTCTTTCTGGGAGACATGGAGCGCCTGCCGGGGTGCTGCGGCGTCAAGGTCTTCATGGGGGCATCGACGGGATCGCTGCTGGTTCCCGACGACGAGGGCGTCGGAGCCATACTGCGACATATCAACCGTCGCGCGGCCTTTCACTCCGAGGACGAGTTCCGCCTGGCCGACCGCAGGCCCCTCGCGCGCACGGGGGACTGGGCCAGCCACCCGGAGGTCCGCGACGCGGAATCCGCCATCCGGTCCACCCGCCGCCTGGTGGCTCTGGCCAAGGCGCTGGGCAAACGCATCCATGTCCTGCATGTCACCACGGCCGAGGAAATCGCCTTCCTCGCCGACCATAAGGACGTGGCCAGCGTCGAGCTGACGCCCCAGCATCTGACCCTGACCGCGCCTGAGGCCTATGAGCGACTCAAGGGCTTTGCTCAGATGAACCCGCCCATCCGCGACGGCCACCATCAGTCGGCGCTCTGGAGCGCCATCGAGACCGGGCTTGCGGACGTGCTGGGATCAGATCACGCACCCCACACGCGCGAGGAGAAGGCGCGGCCCTATCCGGCGTCTCCGTCCGGTATGCCAGGGGTTCAGACACTGCTGCCGATCATGCTGACCCATGCGGCGGCCGGGCGACTCACCCTGGAGCGGCTGGTCGATCTGACAAGCCACGGACCCCAGCGCATCTTCGGGCTGGCCGACAAGGGTCGCATGGCTGAGGGCTTCGACGCCGATCTCACCATCGTCGATCTCAAGGCGCGCCGGACCATCTCGCACCAAGACATGGCCACTCGCGCCGGCTGGACGCCTTTTCACGGCTTTGAGGCGCGGGGATGGCCGGTCGCCACCCTCATCCGGGGAGAGGTCATCATGCGCGACGGCGAAATCATCGCCCCCCATCGTGGCGAGCCGGTGCGGTTTCTGGAGACGCTCGCCGCATGAACGAACTCATCCTGCCGCCGGACCCGGCGGCGCTGGGTCTTAGAGATCCCCGTTATCGCCCGCGCCGGCTCGTCGTCGACCGGCGGGCCGACGGCTCGGTCGTCTTGACGCATCCAGGCGCTTTCGACGTGAGCGTTGCGACCCCGCTCGACGCCGTGCGCCGATGGGCCGAACTGACGCCAACAGCGCCGTGGCTCGCCGAGCGGTCAGGGGAGGGCTGGCGCATCACGACCTATGCCGAAGGGCTGGAGCGGATCGAAGCCCTCGCCGGGGGACTCGGCGAACTCGCCCTTGGCCCGGAGGCTCCGCTCCTGGTCCTGGCGCGAAACAGCATCGATCACGCGCTCATCGCCTTCGCCGCCATGAGCCAGGCGATTCCTGTGGCGGCGATCTCGCCCCAGTACGGCCTTCACGGCGCGGTCCTCGCGCGGCTGGGCCACGCCGTAGACTTGATCCGTCCCGGCGCCGTTCTGGTGGACGAAGCCCGGATGTTCGCCACGGCGCTCGAATCCGACTTTCTGGCGCATCTGCCGGTGATCGCCTCGATCCCCTCAGCGCCCGACCAGATCGCCGTTGAGGCGCTGGCCCGAGCGGCGCCCGTCGCCCCTCGAGCCCGCCCGGACGATATCGCCAAACTGCTGCTGACATCGGGGTCAACCGGGCAGCCCAAGGCCGTAGTCTGTCTGCAAAAGGCGGTGGCGATCACCGCCGCACAGGTCGCCGCCTGTTATGACGATCCAGAGCCGCCGGTCGTGGTTAATCAGGCGCCTTGGAGCCACAGCCTAGGCGCCAATGCGATCCTGCAGATGGTCACCCATCGGGGCGGCGTGCTCTATATCGACGCCGGCCAGCCCGTGGCCGGACGGCACATCGAGACAGTGCGCAACCTCGCGGAGATTGCGCCGACCTATCACAATATGGTGCCGGCGGGCTGGGACCTTCTGTCCGGAGAACTTGAGCGCAACGCCGACCTGGCGCACCGCTTCTTCAGCCGCGTGAGGGTTCTCCAGTATGGAGGGGCGGCCCTGTCCCAGAGCACCTGCGATCGGATCCAGGCCGTGGCGCGCGCGGTGGCGGGAGAAGGCATCAGCTTCGCCAGCGGCTATGGCGCCACGGAAACAGGCCCAACGGCAACCAACGTCCACTGGCCCAACCTCACCATGGGGTTAATGGGACTGCCCGTGCCTGGCGCCACGGTGAAGCTCACACCGGCCCAGGGCAGGCTGGAATTCCGGGTCAAGGGCCCGCAGGTGTGTGCAGGCTATTTCCGCAACCCTGCGGCGACCAAGGCGGCCTTCGACGAGGAGGGTTTTTACAAACTCGGCGACGCCGCCGCGCCGGTCGACCCCAACCGGCTGGAGAGGGGTTTGAAGTTTGACGGGCGACTGTCGGAGAACTTCAAGCTTTCCAACGGAACCTTCGTCAATGTCGGAGGACTGAGGATCGCCCTGATCTCCAGCATCGGCGGCGCGGCGTCCGACGCCGTCATCTGTGGGGAAGGAAAGGACCGGGTCGGCGCGCTGGTGTTCCTGAACGCCCCCTTCTGCCAGGCCCTCGCCGGTGCGCTTGCGGACGAAAGCGATATCGCTTCCCGCGAGGATATACGCAAAGCCATCCGAGATGGCGTGATGCGACACAACAGTGCGGCCCAGGGCGCTGCGGGCCGGCTCGGGCGGGTTCTGATCCTTTCCGACGCCCCTGACGCGCCGTCCGGCGAGATCACAGATAAGGGTTACATCAATCAGTCGCTCGCGCGATCACGACGCGCCCCCGATGTGGCTCGGTTGTTCGCAAACCCTCCCGACCCGTCCGTGCTGAGTTTCGACTGAAGGGTCCCGGGGCGAGGGCTTCGCGGCGCCCGCCCCGGGGTGATCGCCTCATCAGCTCTTCTTCGGCGTATTTCCGGGCAGCTGGCAACCGCCGTTAATCTCACCCGCCTGAGCGCAGATGATGGCCTCTGACGCTTTCATAGGCTGCGGCGGATTCACGGCGAACTTCAGCATGTAGCCTTGCAGCCCATCGGAACAGCCTACCTCGATGAAGCCTGTCTTTTCCTGAGCGTTCAGGCCGACGACGCGGCTCTCCGACACCGTGCAGCTATTGCGGCCCAGGCTCTTGAGATCATCGGTGAGACTCGCAAAGCTGGCCGACGGCTTGGTCAGGCTGCAGCGATAGCCCACCAGTTCAGAGTGGGCGCAGTCATAGACCGCCGACGGGTCCGACGCGGTCGCACCAAAGAAACCAATTCCGCCCTCCGGACGGTTGGAGCAGGCCAGTTCCACCACTTCCGTGTTGGCCAGATCCGCCTTACCAGGCAAGGGAGCATAGCCGGAGACGGCGCAGTCAAATCCCGCCTTCTTTGAGAGTTGCGTGTAGAGAGCCGCCTGTTCGGTCTTTGCCTGACGCGTATCGGTCAGTTTACAGCCGCCGAGAATCATATCGGCGTCGGCGCAGGCGATGGTGTCCGCCAGAGCGCCGTTCGGCGCCTCGATCAGGACATAGCCTTTTCCGTCCGAACAGGCCTCCTCATAGTAGGATTTGCCGCTTTGGGCCTCACCGAGAAAACCTCTGCCGCCATCCTTGATCGTGCAGTTCTTGTTCGCCTGCGCATTCAGGCGGTCGACGACCGCCAGCTGCGTGGCGCGGTCCGTCAGTTCGCATTTGAGGTTGGAGGTGTCGGGCACCATGATGCACGGATTGACGACCACAGGCTTGTCCAGCCTAAGAGGCGATGAGGTCACCAGGATGAAGCCCCCCGGGTTGTTCGAGCACGCCAGCTCAAAGAAGGTGTTGGAAGCGGACTGACCTATGGCCCGCACCTTGTCCGGCGTGCAGGTCAGTTGAGCCTTGGCGATATAGGGCGAGAGGCCTGCATTGGGATCAGAATTATCCGGCAGCATGCATCGCGACGTGCTGGGCTTGCCATCAGCCTGAGGCTGATCCGCCTGTATGCAGGTGAAGGCGCTGACGGCGTCCCCCTTCTGCACCAGAACCAGGCCCTCGGACGCCTTGCAGGCGACCTCGTAAGCCGTCTGCTTGACCTTGGTCTTGGGGTCCGTGCCTTCGCCAATGATCCGCGCGTCCGAGGGATCACAATCCGCCCCTGCCGCCGAAATCAGGCCGGGCGCTGCAGCCATGCCCTTGGCGCGCGCCTCCTTGGATATCGGGGGAGGCGCGGCATCCTTCGCCCAGACGGTCGCCGGCGCAATGAGCGCCAGCAGCAGGGCTGCGAGGAGCCCCGTGCGTATCGCCTTCATGGAAGGTCTCCCTCATAAGTCTCGATTACAAGATCGTTGGCTTCCCCCATGCCTCGCACGGCCATCGGGGGTCAAGACGTCTGCCCCGCCCCGTCGCCACTGGAGACCCGATCACCATGAGCCTTTCACTTCGTCCCGCCCGAATCGCCGACGGGCCTCTGATCCTGGCGTTCATCCAGGAGCTCGCGGCCTATGAGCAGATGGCCGACCAGGTGCGCGCGACCCTGAGAGACGTGGAGGGGATGCTGTTCTGCGACCACCCGCGTGCGTTCTGCGACATCGCTGAATGGGATCAGGAGCCAATCGGATTCGCTTTCTGGTTTTATAATCTATCGACCTTCGAAGGACGCCACGGGATCTATCTTGAGGACATCTATGTCCGGCCGACGTTCAGGGGGCGGGGCGCCGGTCTGGCGCTGATGGCCGGCCTGGCGCGACGCTGCCTTGCCGAGGGCTTGGGTCGAATGGACTGGTCGGTGCTTGACTGGAACAGCCCGGCGCGGGCGTTTTACGATGGGCTGGGCGCGTCAGAGCAGGCACAATGGATCACCCGGCGCCTGTCAGGGGAGGCTCTCGCCCGGTTGGCTTCGGTGCAGCCGGCAGGTTGACGACCCGACCGATTTGGGGGCACCTGACTGCGTGGCTCCCGAAAGGGATTAATAGGGAATGCGGTGAGAGGCGCCCCGCATGGGGAGAGCTTCAATGCCGCAGCTGACCCCGCAACTGTAAGCGGAGAGTCTGACAGTCTCCAAGGTGTATGGCGCTCACGTCGATTCGTTTGGCGAGGGCGCAAGGCGCTGAGGAAACCAAAGCCTGGGAACGATCGGCGTCTTCGCGATTTTGCGTCGACGCCCCGTCCTCCGGCAGGCCACTGGCTCTTCGTGGGCCGGGAAGGCCGGTCTGTCGCGACGAAGACCCGCGAGCCAGGAGACCTGCCACACGTCGTGGTCACACGCGAACGCGTCGGGCGGGGTGCTCCGAAGCGGACGGCGGAGTTGCGCGCGGAGGGCCCCAGAGATGGCCCGAGGCAGGCGGGAGTCGTCGTCGCATTCGCGGTGACGTGTCACGTCTTACCGCGAGGTCATTTCGAAATGTCGTCTTCTCTTAAAGCCGCCGCAGGAGCGGGACTTGTCGCCTGCGCACTATCCGGCCCGTCCCCCGCCAATGCGCAGGATATCAGTCAG
The DNA here is from genome assembly GCA_021808285.1 of Pseudomonadota bacterium. Lineage (GTDB taxonomy): Bacteria > Pseudomonadota > Alphaproteobacteria > Caulobacterales > Caulobacteraceae > Acaudatibacter. The sequence continues at coordinate 20,416 of JAKBBV010000023.1, forward strand.
GCTCCCAAGACCGACGTGTCGGCCGTCGTCGTCACCGCGACGCGGGTCGCCACCCCGTTGGACCAAGTCGCCAGCTCGATCACGCTGATCACCGACAAGGACCTGAAGGATTTCCAGTGGCGCGACCTTCCGAGCGCCTTGCGAACGACCCCCGGACTGGACGTCGTGCAGACCGGCGGCCCGGGGGGACTGACTTCGGTTTTCATTCGAGGCGCCGACGCCAATCATACCGCGGTGTTCATCGACGGAATCGACGTGGAGGATCCCAGTGTGGGCGCCTTCGATTTCGGCCAGGTGATGACGGCCGGCATCGACCGGATCGAGGTCCTGCGCGGCCCCTCCTCCAGCCTGTACGGGTCCGATGCCGTCGGCGGGGTGATCAATATCATTACCCAGCGCGGGGCTGGTCCGGCCCATATCGAGGCCACGGTGGAAGGCGGCAGTTTCGATACGATCAACGCCAATGCGCGGCTCTCAGGCGGAGATCAACGCTTCGACTACAGCGTCGAGCTCTCCAACTCCTATTCGGGGGCCACGCCAATCACTCCGCTCGGCCTGCTCACCTCTGGCGAGGCGCTCAACAATGACCGCTACGAGAACTTCACGGCGTCCACCAAGTTCGACTATCAGCTCGCCCCTGACCTCAGCCTGGGCCTTGTCGCCCGCTTCGTGAACGCGGACCTGCGCTACACCGGCGAGGATTATGCGGTCTTCCCGGCGATCCCGGACCCCAACCAGTCCGACCAGCTGACGAGGCAGATCTTCACGCGCGCCGAGGCCAGACTCACCAGTTGGGGCGGACGCCTAGAGAACGTGTTCGGGTTCGGTTACACGCTCTATCGGACGTCTATCCTCTCGCCCAACGATGGGTTTGGGCCCTCACCTCCGACCCTTGATGACGGCGACCGCATTCGCGGCGACTGGCAGGGAACGCTTCAGCTATCGAAACTCGCCACGCTTGTTCTGGGGGCCGACGCCAATCTCGATCGCCTGAACGACAGCCCGATCAACGCCAGCGATGCCCGCGGCGCCGTCTTCGGTGAGGCGATTCTGACGCCGCTCCAGAACCTGAACCTCTCGGCCAGCATTCGCGAGGACGATGACCAGCGCTTCGGTTCGGCGGCCACCTGGCGCATCGCTCCGGTCTACACGCTCGCGGCCACGGGAACGCAAATCAAGGCAAGCGTCGGCACCGGCTTCAAAGCCCCAACCTTGCAAGAACTCTACGTGAGTTATCCCAGCTTCGACTTTTTTGCTAACCCGAACCTCAGGCCGGAGCGCAGTCAGGGGTACGACGTTGGGTTCGAACAGCCCTTGTTCGGCGACGTGTTCCGCTTTGGCTCGACCTGGTTCCACAACGTGATCACCGACCTGATCGACACGAATGCAGACGGCACATCCTACGCCAATATCGGTCGCGCCACGACCTACGGCTCCGAAACCTTCGCCACCCTCAAGATCTCGCCTCGGTTCAATCTGAGAGCTGACTATACCTACACCTTCACCCAGGATGACGCGACGGATCAGGAACTCCTGCGACGGCCCAAGGACATCGCCAGCCTGACAGGCGACTGGACCCCTACCCCGCGCCTCCAACTCTCGGCGACGCTCTACTACAAGGGCGGCTGGGTCGACGGGAGCCGGGACTTTTCTGTCCCGCGTCTCTGGGCAAGCCCCTATGCGACGGTGAACCTGGCCGCCACCTACAAGCTCAATGACAAGATCAGCGTTTTCACGCGAATCGATAACCTGTTGAACAGGCAGTACCAGGACCCCGTTGGCTTCGAACAGCCCGGCATCGGGGTGTTCGGCGGGTTCACCGTGAAGCTCGACGTCGCGAAGGCGGCTTCATAGGGCGACGGCGGAAGGTCGGCTCAGGCGGCTGCCCAGCGATGAGGGGTCGGGTCGAAGAGGTCCGGTTCCTCAAGCGCCATATCATCCCAGTCCAGGTCCGGGGGCGGATTGGCGGCGGCGGCAACTATCGCCGACAGCTCGGCGGCCGTGGAGGCCCCGGCGATCACGACATCCGCCTCGTGGCGGGACAGGGCGAATCCGAGCGCCGCCTGCAACGGATCGCTCCGCCCTTCTGCGATCATACGCCGCGCTCGCGACAACCGGACAGCCGCCGCCTTCAGATGCGACGGAACCCGATCGGGGGGGCGGAACAGCGGGCCGTTGAGGAAGATCGCGCGCAGATGAACCTCGATGCCGAGGTCCCGAACGGCCTTGAGGCTTCCGTCGACCAGGAGTCTCTGGTCGAGCAGGCTCGCCGGCGCCTGGATGAGGTCGGGATGGAACCGGCGGGCGAGGCCGAGCGGGTCATCGGACGCGTAGGCCGAAATCCCGATCCGATCAAACAGCCCTTCGTCGCGGAGACGACGCAGTCGCGTCCACACCTCTCCGCCGAACGGCGAGAAGAGATCGCCCGCCGCCTGGACCATAATCGCATCGGCCCGACTGACCGCCAGTCTCGCCAGCGAAGCTCGCGCTTCGGCCTCGACGTGGTCCGGTCCCTTATCGCCGCGCGCGGCCTTGACCGTCAGTCGAAGATGACAGGGGCGCGGCATGGCGGCGCCGATCACCGCCTCGCCATGAGCGGAAGCGGCTCCGGCATCAAGAACCGCGAGGCCGGAGCGCTCCGCGAGCCCGAGCATGTCGCGGACTTCCGCCTCGGGCGACCGAGCCGAGCCCCGGGACCGCCCGTCCAGTCCGAACTGGGCGACGCCCAGACCGAGCTTTGAAACCAGAGGATGCATAAGACCTGCCGCGTCCTTTCCTTCCACCGACGACGCGGCGGCCCGGGCGCAAGATGCGCGATAGGTGTAAAGAAGCGGTATCGAGGAGCTTGAACGAAGGTTAATGGCTGACCATGGACTCCAACGGCGCCCACGGCCCTGACAGGTCCCTGACCGGTTCGGCGATGCTGTTCCGGCGAGGACATTCCTGAGCCCAGATGGACACCTTTCCGGCCTATATCCCGCTTAGCGGATGCCGCGTCGTTATCGTTGGCGAGGGCGAGGCCGCAACGAACAAGGCGCGCCTCTTTGAGGACTCGCCGGTCGTCGTCGAGCGGATCGCCCTGACGGCGGCGCGGGACCCGGAAGCCTTCGCGGGGGCAAAACTCGTCTTCATCGCCGCCGCACCGGATGAGGCCGCCGACATTATCCGGGTTGCGAAGGCCGCCGGAGCGCTGGTTAACGCCATCGACCTTCCCGATCTGTCGGATTTTGTCAGCCCCAGCATTGTGGACAGGGGGCGGCTGGTCATTGGCATCGGCACCTCGGGCGCCGCTCCGGTGATCGGCTCGTGGTTAAGGAGCCAGATCGAGACGGTGATTCCCCCGGGACTGTCCCGCCTGGTCGGACTTCTTGCAGAACGTCGGAAACAGATTCGCGAGGCCCTTCCCGAAATGGCGCGCCGACGCGCCTTTTTCAGAGGGCTTCTCACTGGCCCCCTGGCGACCGGCGAGCTGGACCCGGACAAGGCGTCTCGGGCGCTTGAGGAGGCTCTCGCCGCCGCCAATAGCGGCGAACCCCGGCCAGGCAGGTTCTGGGCCATCGAAACCCCTGCAGACCTTGGGCGGCTGTCCTTGAGAGCCGTTCAGGCGCTGAATGCCGCCGATATTGCTTTCGCCCTTGATGGCGCTGGGGCGGCGCTCTCACGATTCACCCGCAGGGACGCGGAATGCTGGATGAACCCGACGCCTGACCAGGTCGTGAAGGCCGTATCGTCCGGTCTCGGCGTCGCCGCCACTTTCAGCGTCACGCCGTTCGACTACCTGAAAGACGTTGAAGATCTGGGCGCAGCCGTGATCCGGCTCACCGCGGCCCCGGCGCCGTGGTGACGATCCTTAGGGGTCCAGTCTCCGTCCCAGGGTCTCGGGCAAGAGAAACGGCAGGGTAACGACGCTGATCCCGGTGAAGATGGCCGGATACCAGAGGCCAGAATAAAGGTTGCCACTGGCCGTGACGATGGCGAAGGCGCTTACCGGAACGAAGCCTCCCACCCAGCCTGTCCCCACATGGTAGGGCAGGGACAAGGCCGTGTAGCGTATCCTGGTGGGGAAGAGCTCCACCAGAGTTGCGGCGATCGGGGCGTAAAGCGCCGTCGCGGCGATGACGAACACGATCATCACCGCAAGCAGACCCGCGAAATTCACCCGCGCCGGGTCGGCGGAGGCAGGATAGCCCGCCCGCGAAAGTGCGGTGCGAAGCCGGGTCTCAAACCGTGCCTTGGCCGCCGTGAGTGCGGACGATGAAAGTTCACGCCCGTCGAATGACGCTACAGTCTCCCCCCCAACATGCACCTCCGCCACTCCGGACCCGGACCTGGCCTGATTAAGGTAAGACACCCCGGCATTGGCGAGGGCCGCCTTGGCGATGTCGCAGGAACCCAAGAATCTGGACTTGCCGACGAGGTCGAACTGCACTGCACATCGGGCGGGATCCGCCACCACCGTCACAGGCGTGCGGGCCTGAGCTGACACCAGGGCCGGGTTCGCGAACTGCGCCAGGAGGTGGAAGCCAGGCGGAAAGGCGACGAGTGCGAGGGTCATGCCACACCAGATGACCCACTTTCGTCCGACCCAGTCGGAGAGCGCGGCGAAGGCGACATAGAGCGGACCGCTGATCATCGTGGCGATCAGCAACAGGGCGGCGCCGGTGTCCGGGGAGAGCTTCATGAAGCGCTCCAGGAACACCTGCTCGGCATAAAAGAACACCGTGTACCAGACGGCCCCCTGAGCGCTCATCACGGCCACCAAGGCGATGATCACCAGCTTGAGGTTAGCCCATCGGCCGAAGGCTTCGCGCAAGGGCGCCTTGGCGAGGCCGCCGCTGGACTCCAGCGCTTGGAAGGCCGGACTCTCGCTCAGCCTCAAACGCATCCATACGGAAATGCCCAGGAGCAGGGCGGACACCAAAAAAGGGATCCGCCAGCCCGCCAGCCACCCGTCCGCGGAGAATCGCGCATCCCCCATTGCCGCCCTCAGCACCAGGATGAGGCTGAGGGCGCCGACCAGCCCCGGAGCCGCCGCGACGGCGATCCAGCCGGTGGCCGCGCCGCGCTTGTTGGCGGGGGCGTGTTCGGCCACATAGACGGCGGCGCCGCCCCACTGACCTCCCAGCGCCAGACCCTGAAGGATGCGCATCAAGACGAGAAGAAGGGGAGACACGGCCCCGGCTTGGCGCCAGGTCGGCAGGAGACCTATGGCGATCGTCGCGCCGCCCATCAGCGTTACGGTGGTGAGGAAGGCGCCCTTTCGGCCAAGACGATCCCCGACGCGCCCAAATATGATCGCGCCGATAGGCCGGAAGAAGAATCCCGCGCCAAATAGCCCCAGGGCCGCCAAAAGCCCCGCCGTGGCGTCAAGGCCGCTGAAGAAAACCTTGGCGATCACCGGCGCAAGCACACCGAACACGAAGAAATCGTACCACTCGAAGATAGCTCCCAGAGACGAGGCGGCGACCACCGTCCTCAGCTTGGCTTGATGGCCCGCGCCTCCGGGAGCCGAGATCGACGGGGGGACCATGGTTTTCGAGATCAGAAGGCGTTCTCGCCGGTGATCGCGCGACCAATGATCAGGGCATGAACATCGTGCGCGCCCTCATAGGTGTTCACCGTCTCCAGGTTCGCGGCGTGGCGCATGACGTGATACTCGCCAGAAATCCCGTTGCCGCCGTGCATGTCCCGGGCGATGCGAGCGATGTCGAGAGCTTTTCCGCAGTTATTCCGCTTCATCAGACTGATCGCCTCAGGAATCCAGTCGCCACGATCGATCCGGCGCCCCAAGGCCAGGGCTCCCTCCAAGCCCAGAGCAATCTCCGTCGCCATATCGGCGAGCTTTTTCTGAACCAGCTGACGGGCGCTCAGCGGCCGTCCGAACAGCATGCGTGAGGCGACGTAGTCGCGGGCGGCGTGCAGGCAGAACTCCGCCGCGCCCATGGCCCCCCAGGCAATGCCGTATCGCGCCTTGTTGAGACATGAGAACGGCCCTCTCAACCCCCGGACGTCGGGCAGCAACGCTGTTTCGGGGACGAACACATCGGACAGCGAGATCTCTCCCGTGACGGAAGCCCTCAGCGACAGTTTGTTCTCGATCCGGGGCGTAGAGAGGCCTTTGGAATCCCGCTCCACGAGAAAGCCTCGGATGACGCCGTCAAGCTTGGCCCAGACCAGGGCGACATCAGCAATCGGCGCATTGGTGATCCACATCTTCGCACCATTGATGACAAACCCTCCTGGCGCGGGGCGGGCCACAGTGCGCATGGCGGAAGGATCGGAGCCTCCGTCCGATTCCGTAAGACCAAAGCAGCCGATGATGTCTCCTCTCGCCATGCCGGGAAGCCATTTGCGCCGCTGCTCCTCCGAGCCGAAGGCGAAGATGGGGTACATGACAAGCGAGGACTGCACGCTCATGGCCGACCGGTAGCCGCTGTCGATGGCTTCCACTTCCCGTGCGATGAGGCCGTAGGCGACATGGCTGACGCCGGCGCAGCCATAGGCCTCCGGAAGTGTCGGCCCCAGAAAGCCCAGAGCGCCCATCTCAGTCATGATCTCGCGGTCGAAACGTTCCTCGGCAAAGGCGCTCACGATCCGCGGCAGCAATTCGCCCCGCGCGTAGTCTCTCGCAGCGCGCCAGACCAAGCGCTCGTCCTCAGTGAGGCGCGACTCCAGATCAAGCGGGTCCTCCCATCGAAACCCCTGGGTTCCGGCGCTTGCGTCAAGCGGCATGCATCACTCCTCATTTCTGTCGGCCCTTATGGCCTGAGCGTCCGCCCTTGGCAAAGCTCGGCGGGAACCGGCCAGGAGCCAACGCAGCGTTGCAGGCGATCTCAGCCCGCGCCTAGAAGGGCGGCGCAGCAACCGCGCGAGGACACATGACCCAGAACTGGAAGGAAGTTGGACCGCATCGCTACCGCGAGTCTTTCGGGAGATACTTCGAGGACTTCTCGCCGGGTGATGTATATGAGCATCGTCCTGGAAAGACCGTTCTTGAGTCTGACAACCACCTATTCACTCTGCTGACGCTAAACACCCACCCGCTGCACTTCGACGCGGAATACGCCAAGGGCAGCGAGTTCGGGCGCAACCTCGTCGTCAGCACCTACACGCTCGCCCTTCTGATCGGGATGAGCGTCACCGACTGCTCGCAGAAGGCGATCGCCAATCTCGGCATGGATGAGGTTCGGTTCACGGCGCCTGTGTTTGCCGGGGATACCCTCTATGCGGAAAGCGAAGTCCTGGCCAAACGGGAGTCCCGCAGCCGACCGGGCCAAGGCATCGTCTCGATCCGCACCTTGGGCAAGAACCAGCGCGCGGAGGTGGTCTGCAGCTTCAAACGCGACATGCTCATCCCCGCGCGGGGCCAGAGCGTAGAAGACCGGTTGGGAAGCTATTGACGGCGAACGGGTGAGGAGAGACCGCAATGACGACGACGACCGCCCTCAGCGAGGCTGACGAACGGGCGCTGCTGGACGCGATCGACCGATGGCTGGTCAAGAAAGTCGCCCCTGTCGCCGCCACCTACGAGCAGGCCGACGAGTATCCGCACGAGCTGGTCGCAGATATGTGCGAGATGGGCCTTTATGGCGCACTCATAGCCCCGGAATATGGCGGACTCGGTCTGTCGGCCTCGACCTATGTGAAGATCGTCGCGCGCATCTCCGAAGAGTGGATGAGCCTCACCGGCTTTTTCAACAGCCATCTGATGATGGCGCTTATCGTGCAGAACTTCGGGACAGAGTCACAGAAGGCCTATTGGCTGCCGAAATTCGCCTCCGGTGAGCTACGCGGCGGCCTCGGATTGACCGAACCTTCGGCGGGCACCGACCTACAGGGAATCCACACCGTCGCGCAGCGCCGCGGCGAGCGGTATGTGGTCAACGGCTCCAAGCTCTGGATCACCAACGTCATCGAGGGCGATGTCCTCGCCCTGCTTGTCAAGACCGATCCCACAGCCCAGCCCCGTCATCGCGGCATGTCGATGCTCATCACCCCGACCCGCGATCCGGCGACACGCGCCGATCTCCCGGGGGTGCAGCGGGGACGCAAGCTGCCGAAGCTGGGCTATAGGGGTATCGACACCGGTGAGATTGGTTTTGCCGACTATGAGTGCGATGCGGCGCTTTCGCTGGTTGGAGAAGAGGAGGGTCGAGGGTTTCTGATGGCCACCGGGGGCCTTGAGATTGGCCGAGTCAATGTAGCGGCCCGCGGCGTCGGGGTCGCCCGCAGGGCCCTCAACGAGGCCGTCATCTACGCCCAGACGCGGCAGACCATGGGTAAACCGATCGCCGAGCATCAGGCGATCCAACTCAAACTCGGCGAAATGGCGGCAAAAACCCGGGCCGCCGAACTCCTCGTCGCCGACGCGGCGGCGGCCTATGACAGGGGCGGTCGGGTGGACATGGAGGCCGGAATGGCCAAGTGGTTCGCCACGGAGACGGCTTTCGAGGTGGCCACCGAGGCCATGCGGATCTTCGGAGCCAACGGCTACTCGAAGGACTACCCGATCGAGCGCCTCTATCGGGACGCCCCGCTGATGATGATCGGCGAGGGGACCAATGAAATGCAGCGCATCATCATCGCCCGCCGGTTGATCGCCCGCGGTGGTCTCTCCGCCCTTTAACCCTCCGCACAGAGCCTCTCGCTGACCATATCCCTCAGGGCAGGCCCCTGGCCACAAAGGCTGGGTTGCGGAATCCGGCGTCCGCCTTGCCATAGGCGAGGGGCGCCCCATCCAGGGTCATCACGGTTCCGCCCGCCGCCTCCAGGACCGCTTGGGCGGCAGCGATATCCCACTCCATTGTCGGCCCATGGCGCGGATAGAGATCGGCGGCGCCTTCTGCGATCCGGCAAAGCTTGATCGACGAATCGATCGCCTGGGTCCGCGTGAAGCCGTACTCGGCCTTCAGTTTCTCCAGGGCGTCTGGTTTCATGGTGTGACTGATCAGAGTCAGGGGGTCGCGCTTGGCGCTGCGAACCCCAACGGACCAGGCCTCCGATCCGCCCATGGATCTTTTGAGGGCGCCCGACGAAGACGTGAACCACGTTTCCGCTGAGGCGGGGGCGACGACAGCGCCGACGATCGGCGCACCATCCTGCACCAAGGCGATGTTTACCGTGAAGTTGGGGTCCTGTCGGATAAACGCCTTGGTCCCGTCCAGGGGATCGACCAGAAAAAATCGCCTCCCGATCCTCTCCGGAGCACCGTGAAGACTGGCGTGCTCTTCGGACACCACCGGTACGCGCTCAAAGACGCTCGCCAGGCGCGCAAGAATGAGCGCCTCAGCCGCGCGGTCAGCCTCGGTGACCGGACTCGCGTCCGACTTGGATTCGACGGCGACGCCAGCGCGCCAGAAGGGGAGAATCAACCTTCCCGCCTCTTCTGCGATGTCGGCGAGAATGTCGCCGGTGTTTTGAGGGATGTCATCTGGAAGGAATGTGTTTGGCATGAGCCGTCCTTAGGGATTCATCTGGACCTTGGGAACGCCCCGCCTGCGGCGCCTTCCTCTGACGGACAAATCAGCCAAGACTCCGCGCCGGAATGACCAGCCGCCCTCCGCCTGCCGATGACCCCGGGCCCCGCCTCATCGCCCGTATTCTCCACGATATCGCAGGGCCGATATCGGGCCTGACTACAGCGGTGGATCTGCTCTCCGATGAGACCCAGTCCGCCCTGCGGCCGGAGGCGATCACCCTGGCGCGGGACAGTCTCGCCCGACTGGCCGAGAAAATCGCGTTCTTTCGCGCTGTATTCGCCGAGTCGACGAACCCCACGGGGGACACCTTTGGCGAGCTGGCGTCCGCTCTGTTCGCCGGTTCCCGGATCGAGCTCAATGCGACGCCTTTGCCGCCAGACGCCCCGGCCGAAATGGCGAGGGTCCTGCTCATCCTGTTGCAGATATTGGGCGAGGCCCTGCCCTCCGGCGGCGGGATAGCGTTCACGGCGGACGTCACGACGCAGAGTTGCATTGGGGCCCTGGTCGGGTCTGGACCGCGCTTGAGGCTGCGCGAGGAAAGCCGGCTCGGCCTCGCCGCAGCCCCCGCGCCCGCGACTCTCACCGCCCGCTGGGCGCCCGCCGCCCTGGCGCGCCTACTGGCCGATCGTGCGAAGGCTCAACTCATCGTGGAGGAGAACCAGGAGAGCCTGGGGTTTCGCTTGGTTTGGCCCCATGCTTCCGCCGAGATCACGGTTTAGCGTCATTCGCCGTATTGGTCACAGCGTGGCCCACCGAGGAGACATCACGGCCCGCGCCGGCGATGGTGTTGCAGGCTGTGACGGCTAGGCTCGCCGCGAGGACGGCGAGGATGACGAGGTGACGCATGGGCATGGCTCCTTTTGCGGTTATTCAAAGCGCGAAAGTTAAGGGCGTTCGCCTGGCCTGAACAGGGGGGCGCCTCAGCCGGTCGGCGGGGAAGCCTCCATATCCCCCGCCAAGGGAAAGACGAGCGTGACACGAAGACCTTCCTCGTCGGCCACAAGAGTCATCTGGCCCTGCATCTGGCGCGCGAAGGCCCTCATCAGCACCTGACCGATGCCATCATTGAGCGCTGCGCCCGCGCACCCAGGACCGGTTGGGTCGGCGAGAGACAACGTCGCGATGGTCCCGTTCGCTGATATCCGGGCCTCCAAGGCCCCGCCATCGCGAGCATATCCGTAGCGCCGGGCCAGAGTGACCGCCTCGACCGCGAAGAGCGCAAGGGGTGCGAGCCGATCCGGGTCCAGTTCCAGCGGATCCACCTCAAGTCGGATATGAGCCGGGGGCGCGCCCTCCGCGGATACGACATGCGAGATCAACTCCTCCATGAACTGGCGCAAGTCGATCCTTCTGAGATCGGCGCCTTGATAGAGCGCCCGGTAGATGAGAGCCAGGGCCGTGATGCGATGTCGCGTGTCGGACATCGCGGCCCTCGCCGCAGGATCCGTGAGAGACCTTTGTTGGAGGCTCAGAAGCGAGGAGATGACCTGGAGATTGTTCCGTACCCGGTGATGAATTTCGCGCATCAGCGCGTCTTTCTGCTTCAGGCTTTCCTTGAGGGCCTGATCTCTGGCGGCGATCAACCTCGCCATGGCGTCCATTGTCGTCGCGAGGTCTCGAATCTCCGGAGGACCATCGCGCGCCCGTTGCGGACGTGCGCCATATCGCCCCCGGGCGTAGAGGGCCGTGAACCGGCGCAGGTAGATGATCCAGCGCACAATGCTGCGATCGGCCACGAGCCAGACAGCGCCCAGACCAAAGACCAGTGCCGCGACCGGTAAGGCAACCGCCAGGATCGGGTTTGTCAGGGCAAAGGAAAAGACGTCGTTCGGCGCCGAAATCACGACGATGACGTCTTCGCCCACAAGGGGCGCCGCGGCGAAGACCCGACCCTCGCGCGCCCGACTACGCGCCTGCCACAGGAACGAGCCCATTCGCACCCGGCGAACGATGTCGGGCTTCAGGCGCTCCGGAAATGCCGACGCGTCGGTGCTTGATATGTATCGACCGGAGGCATCTGCGATCGCCACCTCAGAATGCGCTGGCGCGCCGGCAGGTCGCGCCGGCCTGAGACTTGAGAGTGAGAGCACAGCCGTCAGGACGCCACTGAAGTGACCTGCACCATCCTCATCTCGAAAGCTGGCGATGATTGACGGCGTGTCGGCGTACGGCACCCCGGGTTCGGCCGTTATGGTGATGGCCTGACCCGAGGCGAGGGCGCGAAACCAGGGTCTGTCCCGACGCCACGGGTCGGCAGGGGCGCCCACCGCCGAACAAGCGACCCGGCCGATGGAATCGAATCGAATGAGATTCGCAAATCCCGTCAGTCGATCGCGAATTTCAGCAAGCCTTTGGGCGCAGTCGACCCCGACGTCGCCAGGCGCGAGCGTCTGGAGAAGCACCTGGCCCGCCAGCATTCGGCCCCTGACGCTTGCGGCGCCGCGCTGGGCCGCATCGACAAGCTCTGTTCGACGCTCGCTCATTTCGAGCCGGTAGTTGGCGAGGGATAGTCCTGTTCCAAGCAACAGTAGGGGCCCCAGTCCCAGGGCCAGGGCCAGGGCCAGGCGCAGCCGGATCGACGCCCAAGTCCATCCCATTGCAAGGTGTGACGCCATCAGCGCGAACCGCTCAGGCGCTCCGCCTGAGCGAGGATGGTGTCGATCGCCCCAAGGGCCGGGGCGCCGTCGCGTTGATAAGCGCCGCGCTCAAGGATGTCGTGAAGCGCGCGCCTCGCCCGGCTCACGCGGCTCTTCACGGTTCCGACAGCGCAACCGCAGACCTGAGCCGCCTCCTCGTACGAGAAGCCGCTGGCTCCCACGAGAATGAGAGCCTCCCTCTGTTCCGCCGGCAAGGCGGCCAGGGCTTGGCGCAGTTCGTCCAGCTCTAGGGTGGCGGAGGGATCGTCCGGGGCAATGAGGCTTCGTTCCGCGGTTTCCGGATCGAGCGAGGTCTGCCGCCACGAGCGCCGCTTCTCCGAATAAAAGAGGTTTCTCAGAATCATGAAGGTCCAGGCCTTCATATTGGTCCCCATGCGAAAGCTCGATCGCGCCGACCACGCCTTCAAAAGCGTGTCCTGCGCGAGATCATCGGCGGCCACCGCATCGCCGGTCAGGGTCCTGGCGAAGGCGCGCATCTGAGGGATCAATGTGATCAGTTCGGATCTGAAGGGGTCACTGTTGGAGGGGGGCGTGAGAGTCGGAACCATGCCGTCGCGCTTCATTCGGCTCCGTCCTCACGGGCCGACCGCGCACCGTCAGTTGGGCTCGCTGAGTCGGCGGTCCGAAGGATGTCCAGGAACTCCTCCGGCACCGCTTCATTGACGACGTCCTCGAAGATTTGCCGGAGACCTGCGCCGATGGCCTGCTGTCTGAGCCTCATCTCGGCCGCGTTCTTAGGCGTCCCTCTAGTCACGGCCCGGGCCCCCAATCCTCGTCATTCTAACGATCCCGCGACCAGCCTCGATTCTGAGGCATGCTCCGCGGCCGGAACGTTCGGCTTTCCTATCGGGTTCCACAAGACACCTTCTGCCGGACGAAACACCGCCTCCTACCGGGGGTTTGTCCCGCGCTTCAGGTCGCCTAAACACTCGTCATCGGCAAGGCGGCTCCTGAGGATCTATGACCCTTATCTCGACCATAGCCCCGCACGTTCCCTATCTAAGACGCTATGCCCGGGCGCTTCTAGGCGAACAAGGCGTGGCGGACGCATTCGTCCGATCCGCTCTTCAGGCCCTGGCGGCAGGCGAGCGGACCCCGCCAGCGGGCGCCAATGCCCGGACCGGGCTGTTCTGCATCTTCCATGGGGTTTTGGAGGCGTCCGGTATGCCCCAGACCCCTGGGAGTGGGCCGCTTTCGAGCGAGGACCTGGGGCCCGTTCAACGGCTTCAGCGGATCGCGCCACCATCTCGACAGGCCTTCCTGCTGACGGCGCTCGAAGGATTCTCGATCGAGGAAACGGCGCAAGTTCTCGCTGTGGCGCCATCGCGAATCGAGCAGTTGATCGCCCGAGCGCAACGCGAAATTGACGCGGAACTGGCCACCGAAGTGCTGATCATCGAGGACGAGGCCGTCATCGCTGCGGACATCGAGGCGCTCGTTCTGGACCTTGGACACCGGATCGGGGGCGTCGCGGCCTCACGAACGGAGGCGGTCTTACTCGCCAGAGAGAGGCCGCCCGGGCTCGTGCTCGCCGATATTCAGCTTGCCGACGGCTCATCAGGCATCGACGCCGTCAAGGACATCCGCTCTTTAGCCGACGTCCCGGTCATCTTCATCACGGCCTTTCCCGAGCGCCTTCTTACAGGAGAGCGGCCCGAGCCGACCTTTCTGATCACCAAGCCGTTCCAACCCGAAACCGTGAAGGCCGCGATCGGCCAGGCCCTGTTCTTTCACCCCCGGCGCCGCGAAGCCGGTAGCGACTGAAACCACCCGGCCGTCCCGAAAGGACTGCCTTACCTCCGCCCGCTGGCGAAGACCGCGCCAATGACAAACCCAACGCCGAGAGCGATAAAGGTCGCGGTCACCGGCTGTGCGTTGACCTGTTCGACCAGCACCCTCTGCGCCTCATCCATCGAGGTCTTGGCCGTCTCGCCGTAACGACCCGCACGGGACATCAGCCGCTCGAGATTCTCCCGAATCAGTTTCTCGCTCTCCCTCAGCCGTTGCTCGGCGCGCCGCGCGGCCTCGGCGAGCACCTTCTCCGCTGCGGCGAGGGCTTCGGCGATCGCCTCACGGCTGGCTGTCTCTGGGGTCGCTTTAGAGGTGTCGGCGTTCATTTGGGCCTCCGGAGCACATCATGGGGTCGCGCGAGCGGCGCCGGGCGTCGGACGCCTCACGCCACCTGAAGATAGAGGCCCCTGCGCCACGGTTCAAAGCCTTCTTCCCCGGAATGGCGCATCGCCCTTGGCTTTGAGCGACGAAGCCTTAGGTTGAAATCATGGAGACGCCTCAATTCGCGTCGGATGCATTGTCGGCCAACTCCTTGGCGGAAAGGGTGCTTTCGGCCACCGGAATGGTGGAAGCCTTCTGGGATTCGCGGACGGACTGCCTGCTCGTGAGCTCGCGCCTGGCGGCGCTGACGGGCTTTGACGAAGGCGCCGTCCCTGCGGTCCGAGGCTTGGCCCTGGCTCCGTTTTTGCCGGCCGCGGACCGGGATGAGGCGCGCCTGGCCATCCGTCGGGTCGCCGCAGAGCGGTGCAAATGCAACCTTGAGTTCCAGTTCGCCAGACCTGGAGGCGGACTCCAAAAGCGGTTCGAGGCGACGCTTGCCCCGGTCGAGGATGCATTTGGACAACTGGTGGGCATCGCGGGCCTGTTGCGGGAGCTTCCCAACTCCGTCGAGGCTGTCAGCGAACTGACCGCGTGGCCCGCCGCGCTTCCTCCGTCCGATGCGGCCGTGGAGCATGACCATCGTGTCAAGAACCTCCTCTCGGCGATCCAATCTCTGGCGACGCTGTCAGCTCGATACTCGGCCTCAACGGAGGAATGTCTCAGTGCGTTCTCGAGTCGCGTCGACGCCTTGGCCGCCGCCCATAGCCTTCTGACGGCCAAGGGATGGCGGGGCGCGGAGCTATCAGAGGTCGTAGAGATGATCCTCGGGCGCCTGCCGGAAGGGCGAGCGGCCTGGGGCGGCGTCTCGGTGCAGGTCTCACCCAAAGCGATCAACGCCCTCGCCTTGGCTTTGCACGAGCTGACTCATCACGCCCTTCTTCATGGCGCCCTTTCGCTCGCTTCCGGCCGCATCGATGTCCGATGGCGAGACACCACCGGAGGCGGTTTCGAGATCGAATGGCTGGAAACCGGCGGTCGCGCGGCGACAGAGTCAAGCTTTGGCTTTGGCAAGACCTTGTTTGAGCGTGTCACCGCCCGGGAAATCCAGGGAGAGGCGACGGTCTCCTTTGCCAGTAATGGGGTTCGAGCCCTTCTGAGGGCGGGCGTCTCATCGCGCATGCGGCCCGTGAACGCGGCCGAATCTCCGGCGAGCGCCGAGGATGAAGTCGATGGCGAGTCCTCAGGTGGAAGCGGGCCGGCGGACATCAGGGGCGTGCGCATTCTTCTGGTAGAGGACGCGGTCCTTCTCGCGCTTGAGTTGGAGACGGGACTCGTCGCCGCTGGCGCCGAAGTCGTGGGCATCGCGTCCACCCTTCAGGAGGCGGAGGCGTTGATGGGGCTCGAGTTTGACGCCGCCGTACTCGATACGAATCTAAACGGGGACTCGGTCGCACCCATCGCCGCCGCGCTGCTTGCCAGGGGCATCCCCTTCATCTTCGCGACGGGCTATCGGGAGTCAGCGGGTATCATAGGAGCCTTCGAAGCGCCGGTGGTCCGCAAGCCCTACAATGTTCACCAGATCGCGGCCGCAATCCGCGCTGCGCGCCAGACTTGAGGCGCCCATGCGGCGGTTCAGTCCCGCCGGCGAGAGCCCCCTAGGAGGTCAGGAATGACCGACGAGATCTGGGGCCATTTTGACGTGTTCACCGCCAGTCGGCGACCTCCGGCGTGTCAAGGCCGCGCCACTAGCGCCTCGCCATCGGCCCCGCTAAGACCGGACTATGACAGGATTCGTCTTTGAACCTCCGCCGCGGCCTGCCGTAGCTGTTCTTGATCGTGTCGAGAGCTTTCCCGTGCGCCGCATCCTTTGCGTCGGGCGAAATTACGCCGCCCACCGCAGAGAGATGGGGGGCGATGACCGCGAGCCGCCCTTCTTCTTCGCCAAACCCGCGGATGCTGTTCGAGCCGCCGGGTCGCGACTCCCCTTTCCGTCCGTCACCACCAATCTGCACCATGAGGTCGAGCTGGTGGTGGCGCTTGGAAGCGGCGGCGTCGACATCCCGGCGGACGAGGCTCTGACGCGTGTGTTTGGATACGCCGTCGGCGTCGATCTCACCCGTCGCGACCTGCAGTCGGCGGCCAAGGAAAAGGGCCAGCCCTGGGAGTCGTCCAAGGCATTCGACGCCTCAGCTCCGATGGGGCCGATCCGCCCGTGGTCTGGCGCGCCGCCCCAAGGGCGCATCGCGCTGCGCGTCAATGGCGCGCCTCGGCAGGACGCCTATCTCTCCGACATGATCTGGAGCGTGCCGGACATCATCGCCCAAGCATCGCGGCTCTGGGCGCTGGAGGCCGGAGATCTGATATTTACCGGAACGCCAGAGGGCGTTGGGCCGCTGAACCCCGGCGATGAGGTCTCATGCGACATCCAGAGCGTGGGGTCGCTTGCCTTTTCCCTCGATTCCAGGTCGTGACGACATACGCGCTCTTAACGGTTTTCCGTCAGAGATAGGGTCTTCCTGGTGGTGCGAGCCCGACGCGTCGAAGCCGCGCAAAGGGCGCCGACCGAGCGCCAGGAGCGGACTCTTGCGGTTTACTTAGGACCATGTGGATCGGAGCCGGGCGTCCGGACTGAAACACCCGACCTCTCTATGACTGCGGAAGGGGAGTAGCGTATGGGCGGTTCGTTCGCTCGCGTCGCATCCGGTGCAAGGCAGCTGTTTGTCCTCAGTCCGCGGCTGCTAAAGCCCTTGCGCGCCGCGCCGCCGCTCGCCCTGGGCATAGGCCTGGGCTTGGCGCTGGCGACCTATCATCCGACAGATCCCAGCCTGAATACCGCCTCCTTCGGCGTCGCTCGCAACCTGATGGGCGGTTCGGGCGCCCTCGCTGCGGACCTCCTCCTCCAAGGCGTCGGCCTGTCAGCGTGCGTCCTGCCTATCCTCCTGACAGCGGCGGGCATCGACAGACTGATCGAGCCGCGCCCCCCTAGACTGTCGGCGTCCATCGTGCGGGCCCTGCTCGGGATACTCGGGATGCTCTTGATTTCGGGCGCGCTCGCAGCGCTCCCCGCTCCACGAATCTGGCCGCTGGAGTGCGGAATCGGCGGTGTGTCCGGCGATGACCTCCTGTCCGCCGCCCGCGAAGGGCTCTCGCGATTGGGAGTCGTTCGCCAAGCAGGGTCGGCTGCAGCCGCGTTGGGCGTTTTTGGCCTGGCGTCAGGCGCAATGGCCCTGCGTCTGTTTGGCGGGCGCTCCCATCAAAAGGCGCCGTCCCTGGCGCCGGATTCGGCGAAGCCTCGCCGCCCGAAGAGCGGTCGGGTTCGTATAGCGTTGCAGCCCTCAGCGGACGCCGTCCCCCACTTCGCTCAGGATGCGACAGCGCAGGATCTCGACGCCGCTCCAGAAATCCGCACCCCCCGCGCAGCGCCGCGCCAATCCAATCGTGAGGCGCGTGAACAACAGCCCGCGCTTCCGTTCGCAGAGCCAGGGTTTCGACTTCCCGAACTCGCCATGCTGGCCAAGTCCGTAGCTCGTGAGGCCGGCTTCGATGAGGCCAATCTCAGGCAGAATGCGCGCCTCCTTGAGGAGGTGCTGGCCGATTTCGGCGTCCGCGGGCAGATCGACAATATTCGACCAGGTCCTGTGGTCACGCTTTACGAACTTGTGCCGGCTGCGGGGGTCAAATCGGCCCGAGTCGTCGCATTGTCGGATGATATCGCCCGCTCGATGAGCGTCGCGGCGTGCCGTGTCAGCGTCGTGGCCGGCCGCAATGCCATCGGCATCGAACTTCCGAATGCGAAGCGGGAGACCGTCTATCTAAGGGACCTGCTTTCCAGCGCCGAATATGAGAAGGCGGGTCAAGTTCTGCCCCTCGCGCTTGGCGAGACTATCGGCGGCGAGCCTTATATCGCTGATCTTTCGCGGATGCCACATCTGCTCATCGCCGGCACGACAGGCTCGGGCAAATCGGTGGGCGTCAACGCCATGATCTTGTCAATTCTCTATCGGTTACCGCCGGAGAAGTGCCGGTTCATCATGATCGACCCCAAGATGCTGGAACTGAGCGCCTATGACGGCATTCCTCATCTCCTCGCCCCGGTGGTCACCGAGCCCAAGAAGGCGATCGTCGCCCTCAAGTGGACGGTCCGGGAGATGGAGGACCGATATCGCCGGATGTCCAAGATCGGCGTTCGCAATATCGCGGGTTATAACGAGCGGGCCACGGAGGCGATCCAAAAGGGAGAGCACTTCGTTCGCACGGTGCAGACTGGGTTTGATGAGCGAGGCCGGGCCATTTTCGAGGAGGAAAAGCTTCGTCCCGAGCCGATGCCCTACCTCGTCGTGGTGATCGACGAGGTCGCCGACCTCATGATGGTCGCAGGCAAGGACATAGAAGGCGCCGTCCAGCGCCTAGCCCAAATGGCGCGCGCCGCCGGAATCCACCTGATCATGGCCACCCAGAGACCTTCGGTCGACGTCATTACTGGGACGATTAAGGCGAATTTCCCGACCCGAATCAGCTTCCAGGTAACCTCAAAGATCGATTCCCGCACAATCATGGGAGAACAGGGCGCGGAGCAACTCCTGGGCTTTGGCGACATGTTGTACATGGCGGGGGGCGGGCGCGTCACCAGGTTGCATGGTCCATTCGTCTCCGATGGAGAGGTGGAGAAGGTCGCCAGATTTCTTCGGGATCAGGGCGAACCTCAATATTTGGAAGACGTCACCGAAGCTCCGGATGAGGCGGGCGCTCTGGAGGGTGGGCTTGATGGGGAGACCGCAGGCAACAGCCTTTATGACCAGGCCGTGGCGGTGGTCACGCGGGACGGCAAAGCCTCCACCAGCTATATCCAGCGGCGTCTCCAGATCGGCTATAATCGCGCCGCGTCGCTGATGGAGCGGATGGAGAACGAAGGCATCGTGGGGCCGGCTAATCACGCCGGAAAGCGTGAGATTCTGGCGCCGCCGCCGCCATGATGAGACGCGCGAAAAGGGGCCTTGTCGGGTACGCGGCGTTGAGCCTCGCGATGTCGACTCACCTGCAGGCCGCTAAGGGGCCAACGGGTCCGGCGTCCGAGGCGACGTCGGATTCCGGGAGCATGGCGGTCGAGGACGCGGCCAAATACCTGGACGGACTGAAAAGCGCCTCGGGCCGGTTTGTGCAGACCGATCCCGACGGACGTCAGGAAACCGGGCGGTTCTGGCTTTTGCGCCCAGGTCGCGCGAGGTTTGACTATGATCCGCCCTCAGGGCTTCAGATCGCGTCGGATGGTCGACTCGTTTCCGTGATCGATCGTCGCCTCAAGACTGTGCATAACTATCCCCTCGGTCTGACGCCCCTGGGCCTGTTTCTTGCAAGAGATATCCGCCTGGATGCCGATGTGCGGATTCTGAAGGTCATTGATCGGCCTAGCGCCTTGACCATCGAGGTCGCGGCCCGGAAGACGCCCGATCGAGGGCAAATCGCCTTGCAGTTCTCAAAAGCCCCGCTGCGACTCGCTGGCTGGGCCCTCACCGACGCCAGAGGTCAGACCGTGCAGGTCAGCTTGATGGGTCTCTCCCAGACGGCGGCTATGCCCAAGGCCTTTTTCGACCCACCCGATCCGCGGCGCGAGCCGACTGACTCCCCATCGCCGTGATCGGCGCGTCGAACCAGGACCCAGATCACGGTATGATCCTCCGTATCGCCTCCTGGAACGTGAACTCGGTCCGGCTGCGTCTTGATCACATTCTCCGCTTTGTTTCGGAAGCGCGCCCCGATGTCCTTTGTCTTCAGGAGATCAAGTGTCAGGAGAGCGAATTCCCAAGGCGCGCTCTGGCGGCGGCCGGTCTGCCGCATGTTCTGGTGGCGGGCCAGAAGGGCTGGCACGGCGTCGCCATCGCGTCAGCTGTGCCTCTTGAACCTCTACCGGCCCTTGGGGTCTGTCGGGAGGGACAGGCCCGAAGCCTCTCGGCCCGCGTCGCCGGCCTGGATCTCCATACCCTCTACGTCCCAGCGGGCGGTGATCTCCCGGACCCCGCGCTGAACGCCAAATTCGCCCACAAACTGGACTTCTTCGCCCGGCTAACCGCCAAAATGGCGGTCCTAGACGGCCAAAGTCCCGTCGTCCTCTGCGGCGATCTAAATGTGGCGCCCGGGATGTTCGACGTCTGGAGCCACCGTCAGATGTCCAAGGTGGTGAGCCACACCCCCATCGAGATCGCCGCCATGGAATCCCTTCGGGCGAGCCTCGGCTTCGTTGATGTGATCCGCAGAGCCCATCCTGAGCCGGAGAAGGTGTTTACCTGGTGGAGTTACCGAGCCGCCGATTTTCGAACCTCTGATCGTGGACTGAGGCTCGACCATATCTGGGTCTCGCCATC
>JAKBBV010000074.1 GCA_021808285.1 Pseudomonadota bacterium
CGGGGATCGGGTGGAGCGCCTCCTGGCGAGCCCCGATTTTCACCGATACGCCAAGGATGTTCGCCATCCCTTCGACGCGGTCGCCCGGCGGGATGTGCTGGCCCAGGCCCTGCGCGATCATCATGATGAGGTCGAGCGGGGCCTCGAATGGCTCAATCGTTTGGGATCACGCTCACCGGACTTCGCTCAGGCCGCTCGCCTCGCGGCGGCGGCCCGGGCGGTCTGACCCCTCGGAGCCTGGCCTGGGAGGGCTACTCGTGCTCGCCCCAGATGCGGCGCAGGTTGCTGCAAACATATTGCAGGCGCGTGCGGTTCTCCCAGCTCATGTTGAACCCCTCCAAGGCCGAGACCTCGTTCAGCTGATAGAGCAGGTCCCTGTGCGCGGGATCGGGGATCAGGCTTTCGATGAAGGTGATGGCCACCAGCCGCTCGCCGGAGGCGACCGGTTTGACTTCGTGAAGGGTGTGCGAGGGATAGACCACCGCCGCGCCCGCGCCGCCTTTGAAGGCCACGGAGCGGGTCCCGAGGTGGACCGTGAGTTCCCCCCCCTCATAAGTGGAGGGGTCGGCGATGAAGATCGTGCAGGAGATGTCAGAGCGCAGGGGCCGCGACCCTAGCGGCATAAAGGCGGAATCGGCGTGCACGCCATAGGTCATGCCTGGTGCGTATTTGGCCAGCAGCGGCGGAGCCATGATCCGCGGGAAGGCGTAGTCGCGAAACGGCCCGCACCGCATCAGCGCCGCGGCCATTATCCGTGACGCTTCGGCGTGGGCGGCGTCGGTGGGATCGATCTGGAGGTTGTTCTTCGCCGAAGAGTGCGGGTTTGAAACCTTGCCATCCTGGTAACGCGCCTGACCCGCGAGCTGGCGTACACGCGCCAGTTCCTCGACGTTCAGAACCTCCGGCAATTCGAGAAACACGGCTGCCTCCTCTCAGGTCCCGGTCGCGCTTTCCCCTCAGGCGGGATCGTAGCCGAATCTTTCGACCCACGGCGCCAGGACCCCCTGAATCGGCGCGAGGTGGGTGGCGTAGCGGCGCCAGACACCGACCCCTTCGGCATTGAGGCCGCGGGCGAGTTGCACGGCGCTGGGTGTGGCCACGAGCTCGGAACGCGCCGCGAAGTCGGCCATCTCGGGGGTGTAGGTGAGGTCCAAAAACCGGCAAAGCCGGGTCATCTCGGACTCGAACTCTCCCACCAGGGCCTCAAAGGACTGCTCCTGGAGATCGAGTTGCAGGCGCTCACGACCGACCTCCATCAGGCGCATGACCCTGTCATAGAGACGCGCGGCGCTGTGAGGGTTCAAGAGGTCCAGGGTCGTGGCGTCGACGACAAACTGCCGACGCAGACAGCTCAAGACCACATCGCGCGGATCGCGGCGCAGAAAGATCACCTTGGCGTCCGGGAACAGGCGGCGGATCAGAGGCAGGCCCAGGGTATTCATGGGCAGCTTGTCGACGAACACCTTGCCCTCAGGCTCTGCGCCGCCTTCGCGCACCCGCCGCCAATAGGCTTCCCGCAGGGGATCCAGTTCAGCCTCGCCGGCGGCCATCAGTCGCTCCAGGCCGTCGGGGGGAAAGGTATAGATCTGCGCGGCGTCGGCCAGGGTCGGTCGCTCATCCAGGGTGACGACATCGGGATGGCCGGCGAGAGCCTGGCCCAGCATCGTCGTGCCCGAGCGTGGAAAGCCAAGCAGGAAGACGTGGCGGCGCGCCGGACTGGCGATGGTGGGCAGGTCGCCCCAGGCTGCGTGTGGAGAGAGGCGAATGTCGTCGGCCAGCCGTTCGGCCAGATGGAGCGTGGATCCGGCGCCCTCGCGCGCGTCGCCATAGAGGGCGGCGAGGCCCTCCGCGCCCTGGGCGTAGGCGGAGAAGGCCTCGTCCGGGCGATCGAGCTGATCGAGGATGTCGCCAAGGGCGTTGAGGGTCACGGCGCGCTCGTGCGGTGTGGCGCGCGGCGTGGCCAGAAAGCGCTCCAGGCGCTCGCGGGCGGCTTGCGGATCGCCCTGCGCCGCCTCAGCCCGGGCGAGCGCCAGGGCGGCGGCAGGCTGATCTGGATCCACCGCCTGGGCGCGCGCCGACCAGCTTCGCGCCTCAGCCCAGTCCCCGCGCCTCGCCGCCAGGGCCGCGAGGGCGCCCAGGGTGCGCGCATCCTTCGGATCCCTGCTGGCGGCCGTCTCATAGGCCTCGCGGGCGGCGACCACATCGCCCAACACCTCAAGGGCCCAGCCGCGGTTATAATGGAACGCGGGGACATCGCCTTTCAAGGCGATGGCCCGGTCGAGCCGCACCAGACCTTCGCGCGCTCGTCCCGCCCGGGCGAGGCACAGGCCGAGCACGTTGAGGAGTTGCGGCTCCTCGCCTTCGATCGCCAGCGCCGCCTCGAAATCGGCGATGGCCTCGGCCGGCCGCCCCGCCTGTTCGAATTGGACCCCGCGCAGGCGATGAAACA
Source organism: Pseudomonadota bacterium (assembly GCA_021808285.1). Classification (GTDB taxonomy): domain Bacteria; phylum Pseudomonadota; class Alphaproteobacteria; order Caulobacterales; family Caulobacteraceae; genus Acaudatibacter. The sequence goes on from JAKBBV010000074.1 coordinate 2,450, forward strand.
AGGGATGGCTGAGCCCGCGCTGCAGAGCGTCGGCGCCGATCTGCATGGCTCGCGCCGTCTGGCCGGCGCGCAGGGCTCCTTGGGCGGCCTCGAGAGCAGCCTGGACGAGTGGCGCGGAGGTGAGGATCGGGGCTGGAGACATGGCGCGGTCCTGTGTCCGCGGCGTCACCGACGGTGAGGCCTCATAACCCAGGCGCTCCACCCAGGGCGCCAGAAGAGGCAGAATCTCCGCCAGGCCTTCAACGTGCCGCCTCCAGGCGCCGACGCCCTCGGCGTTCAGGCCCCGGGCCAGCTGGGCCGCGCTCGGGGTGGTGGAAAGCTGCGGGGCAGCCCCCAGGTCGAGCACCTGCGGTGACCATTCCAGCCCGAGGAAGGAGAGAATTTCGCGCATCTGACGCTCCTGGTCGACCACCAGGGCCTCGTGCCGCACTTCCAGGAGATCGAGGGTAAGTCGCTCACGATAGAGGATATTGAGGCTCGAAACGGCGTCATAGAAGCGCGCGGCGGAGTCCAGAGAGTAGAACTCCAGCATCTTGGAGTAGAACAGACGGCGATAGCCGCTCAGAACGACGTCTCGGGGATCGCGCACGGCAAACAGGATCTTCGCCCGCGGAAACAGCTTGGCGATGATCGGCAGGCGGACGGAATTGAGGGGGTCCTTGTCAAGAACGACGCGCCCGGCCACAGGCGCGCTCAGCGCGGGTTGCAGCTTCGCCCAATAGGCTTGTCGGTAAGCCTCCGCCTCTGCGGCGGTCATCCGCTCCAGTCGCGCCAGTCCATTCGCGTCGAGATTCAGCTCGTCCGTCGCCTGACCAAGCGCCCCGGATTCGTCGGCGGCGAGAATCTGGGGGTGCGCGGCGAGACTTTGAGCCAGCAGCGTCGTCCCCGATCTCGGAAAGCTCATGACAAAGATGTGGCCCGCAGCCTCGCCGAGGTCATGACCCTGGGGTGACGGTGGGGCCTGCCAGCCGTTCCGGGCGGCCTCGGGCAGCCAGCCTGCGAGGCGTTTGGCGAGGAGGATGTGCTGTGCGCCCGCGCCCGCCGCCAGGGCCCGCGCCCGCGACGGCCGCAGCGCCCCTTCCCGGGCGCGCCAGGCGGCGAAGGCCTCAGCGGGGCGGTCGAGCGCGTCGAGGGCGTCGCCCAGATAGGTCAACAGGTTGGCCCGATCGTCGTCGGTGAGGCGGGGATGGGCGAGGGTCCGCTCAAGCAGGTCGTGGGCGGCGCCGGGCTCGCCCTCGGCCAATTGGGTCCGCGCGACAGCGATGGCGGCTCGCGCCGCGCCCGGGGACAGTTGCAGCGCATGAAGGCCGAGTCTCCGGGCGTCGGCGTCGCCCAGGCGGGCGGCGATGTCGGCCAGTTCCTCCAATGGGTCCGGCGAGGCGGGTTTGACCCGGCGGGCGAGGTCGAGATCGTCCCGGGCTCTGGCGAAATCCCGCAGCGCCGCGTGGGCGCGCCCGCGCAGCATCAAGGCCTCAAAATCCCGCGGAGTCTTGGCCAGGACGATGTCGAGGGGCGCCAAGGCCTCATCGGCGGCGCCATGACGTATGAGGGCGGCTGCGAAGTCCTTCTTCAGGGTGAGATCGCCAGGCGCCTCCATCTGAGCCCGATTATAGGCGGCCAGCCCCTCCAGGATCAGGCCGTCCTCCTCCATCCCCTCGGCCACGAGCCGCACCACCCATGGCAGAGTGAGATCCAGATCGCCCATGGCCTTGACCGCAAGGCCGATCGCGTCGCGGCGACGGCCCTCGTTCAGAGCGGCTCGGATGTCCCCGAGGATCGGGTGGGCGGCTTCGGACTTGGCGGGCATTGGGCTTGGCGAACTCAGGCTGGGATGAGGTCGAAGGCGATGGTCAGGCGTGGCTGATCGCCGGTGAAGGGAATGGTGCCGTGCCACATGTAGGAGGGGAAGAGGACGAGCCGTCCGGGCTCGGGCTTGACGGCATGCTCGGCCTCCAGGGTGGGACGCGTGGGTATGCCCGGCTGGCCGAACTGGATCCAGCCTTCCTGGCCCCGCTCCACGGCGTCCGGCAGAGCGATATAGCAGGCCGAGGATAGCCATCCCTTGGGATGCACGTGATTGGTGTGGAAACCGTCAGGGCGCAGCCGCACCGACCAGACGCCATTGAATCCATAGGCCCCGGTATTGCGTGCGCTGACCACATCCGATCCGCGTCCCAGGCTCGAGAGGCGGGCCTGGATCGGACCATCGATGGCGGTGAAGAAGGCCTTGATCACCGGATCGTCCGAGAGCTCCAGATTTTGGCTGGTCTGACTCCCGTGGCGGATGGATTGGCCGATGGGATGAGTGCGCCGGGTATGGAGCCTGACGAGGCTCTGAGCCAGGTCGGCGAGGTAGTCGGAGAGGTGGGTCCAGCCTTGAGGAACATCAATCTGGCAGGGGGTGACGAGGCGCTCATAGTCGTAGAGCACACCATAGCGATCGTCGCCGGCGAGACGCCATGCGGTGGCCAGGAGGGCCATGGCGTGCTGGTTCTGTGGCATGCGCGCGCGCAGTCGACCCGCCAACTCCGCCGCCTGCTGAGCCTCTCCGGCCGCCAGATAGGTCTCGCACAGACAACTCTCGGCGATATAGTCGCCGGGTAGTGCGGTCGCCGCGATCCGAGCATGATACAGGGCCCTTTCGGGTTCCCTGCCGCTGAGAAGGCGGGCGGCCATGACGTGGAGCACCGGGTCCGAGTTGGGGTTGGCCACGATGGGGGCGATAGCCTCCAGGGCCGCCTCCGGCTCACCGGCATAGTCGAAGACCTCGGCCTTCTTCAGGGCCAGGGGCGCCGCGTCGGGTCTTTGACGCAATATCTCGTCCAAGGCCGAGACAGCGGCGAAGGCGTCTTCGGTGGTCATCCATATAAGTTGAGCAAGCTCACTGTGGGCGTCGGCATAGTCCGGTCGCCGGCGCAAGGCCTCGCGGTAGGCCGCTTCCGACTCGGCGTGCCGGTCCTGTCCCAGTAGCGCGCGGCCCAGCACCAGCCAGGTCTCCGGCGCATCAAGCCCCTTGGCCTGAGCCCGTCGCGCCCCCGCCTCAGCCTCGATGAAGCGCTCCATGTCCCCGTCGATCGAGGCGAGATTGTGCTCGGCTACCGCGCTGGCGGGGGTTTCGGCCGCAATCCTCGCGTAGAGATCGCGCGCCTCCTGAAGCCGGCCCTGAGCCTTGATGGCGTTGGCCCGCGCGGTGAGGATGTTGATGTCTGCGCCGGCCGCGCTGGCCAGGGGGCTGACGACGCGCTCGGCTTCCTCTGGCCGGGCCGAAGCCAGAAGCAGCTCACTGAGCGCCACGGCGCTCGCGCCGGAACGGGGGTCGATGGAGAGCGCCGCCTTCAAGGGGGCCTCCGCGGCGGCGAACTCGCCGCTGTCGCGCAGGGCAAGGCCCAGCAAGCGCTGGGCGTCCGCCGATTGAGGCCAGCGGGCGACGGCCGCGCGCAGGATCGGGACCGCCTCAGCAGGCCTATTCTGGCGCAAAAGGCTAACCGCAGCCTGGAGCTGGGCCATGAGTTCCGGCGTCGACACGAGGACCTCGCGCAAAATAAAGGGCGGCGGACCGAAGTCCGCCGCCCGAAGCTCTTAGCAGGCCTTTTGGGCCGTCGCGAGCGATCAGAAGTCCGCCGTGACGCTGGCGAAGATGTAGCGACCCAGCGGGTCGTAGACCTGCGGGAAGGTGTTGCCGTTGGCGTTGATCGTATCCGTATTCTCGCCGCCGATGATTGGGGGCTGAATATCGAAGATGTTGTTGATGCCGATGCTGAAGGTGTACTTGTCCTTGACGCGCCACTGGGCGGCAAGATCGAAGTAGCTGTAGGACGGAATGTGCGAGTCGATCTGGTTGGGCGTCCCCGCCGCATCCACGGTCACCGCCCCGATATAGCGCCAGTCCAGCGACGCGCTCAGGCCATCCACTGGCGTCTGCCAGGTGAAGCGAGTCTTGGCCTTGAAGAAGGGCAGGGGCGCGCCGCAGCTCGGCCCATAGCGTCCAGCGCACGACAGGGGCGGCGTGCCGATCGCTCCGGTCGAGGTGTAGTTGTTGGTATAGGTGCCCAGGAAGTTGATGGTGAAGCCGCCAAAGTCCGGCAGCTGGAAGTCGGCGAAGCGGAAATGATAGTCGAAGGTGAAGTCGACGCCGTCGGTCTTCAACGACCCCAGGTTCTGGTTGGTGTCGACGATATAGCCGCTCGGGCTCAGCCAGAGCGATCCGGAGACCGGGGCGCGGTGGATCAGCGAGCAGTAGGTCGCGTTGTCCTGCAGGGCGCAGCCGGACAGGATGTTCTGGAAGCCATAGGTCGAGATGACGTTGGTCACCGAGATATTGAAGTAATCGACAGAGAGGCTCATCCCCTTCACCAGATCAACCGGGGTGACCACGGCTCCGATGGTGTAGGTGTCGGCCGTTTCCGGTTTCAGGTTCGGATTGCCGCCCAGGAGGCCATTATACTGCGCCGCTGGATTGGCGGCGATGTTGCCGTATTGGGCTGCGGAGACGCCGGTGCGGGCGCATTGCGCCGCGGTATACTGGGGGGTCGCTGTGGCGCAGGGATCGTTGGAGCCCGGAAGCCCGAGATTCTGCGGGGCGTACAGCTCCTGAAGGTTGGGCGCGCGGACGGCGCGGTTGAACCCGCCGCGCAGGCGGACGTCATCATTGATCGCCCACTCGCCGCTGATCTTGTAGGTGCTCGTGTCGCCCGCATCGTTGTAGTGTGAGAAGCGATAGCCCACGTCGGCGGTCAATTCCTTGATGAAGGGCTTGTCCTCCACGATCGGCAGACGGGCCTCGGCGAACAGCTCCTTCACGTCGAACGCGCCATTGACCGGCAGGATCGCATTGTTGCCGGCCAGGTCGCCCGACTGATTAGCGGCGTCAGGCAGCAGGTTCAGGGTCTCGCGGCGATACTCGGTGCCGAAGGAGACGCCCACCCCGGTCGAGGCGAAGGGGCTCTTTATTCCATAGGCGCCCAGATCGCCGGTCACGGAGCCGTCGACCACCGCCTCGCTCGTGGAACCGCTGAGAAGGCCCGGCTCCTGGAGATAGGAGAGCTGGGCAGGGGTCACGCCGCCCGGCGTAAAGGGATTATAGGGCACGCAGCCCACGGCCACCGCCGTCGGATCGGCGCAGACCGCCGTCCCGTTGGGGCCGGGCACGGCGTTGAGCGAGTTCTGAAGGCGGCTGACCGACAGGAAGTCCTTCTGATTGTCCTGGTAAATCGAGTCATAGAACTGGCCATAGACATCGAAGTGCCAAGCCCCGCCCAGATCTCCCTTCACCCCGACCTGGGCCCGGTAGTCGATGTGTTCGCGGTCGTCGATCCGCCCGCCCCCTTCGACGTTCCGGCGAAGCATGTTGATGCTGGTCGCCGTGCCGTTGGTCGGGTTGGCCGCTGTCGAGTAGCCGGGCAGGACGCAGAGCGCGTTAACCTCCTGGGCCGACAGCAGGGGATTGTTGCAGGGAATGGCTGTCGTATAACCGAAGTCGCCCGAAGGCGCGTATTGCGCGTTGGACTGGTCGTCCATGAACATGAAATTGGCGTAGGCCGTGATGTGCGGCATGATGTCGTAGTGGGCGAAGAAGCCACCCGAATAACGCCGATCTTCCCGCTGATAATAGCTAAGCGGACCGTAGTTGTAGCGGTCCGCGGCATTGGGAGGCACAGGCAATAGCGTCTGTGCCGTTGTCGGCGAGAGTGTATATTCCTGGAAATAGTTCGGGTTGCTCGGGGCGCCGAAGACGAAGAAATTGGCGTTGGCGGCCGTCAGGGAGCCGCTGCAGGTGAACTTCGATCCGGAGACCTGTGTCACGCAGGCGCTGTAATCGCGGCTCGCCTGCAGCACCGGATTGACGTGCCGATAGTCCAGGTAGCCTTCCACATTCCCCTTGCCGTCGGGGCTGTTGGCGCCGAACGTGACGCTGAAGTCCACGTTTCCGCCGTCGAACACCGTTCCGGTCGGAACCGGGAAGCCCTTGGCCTGATTCTCTGCCTGGGACTTGGCGTCACCGTTGGAGTGCTCATAGCCGCCGCCATTGGCGGTGATCTCCAGGCCGGTGAAATTCTTCTTCATGATGAAGTTGGTTACGCCGGCCACGGCGTCAGCCCCGTAAACCGCCGACGCGCCGCCGGTGAGGGCGTCGACCCGCTCGATCAGCGCGGCCGGGATGAAGTTGATGTCCGCGACCGGGGTGAGGGGGTCGCCGGCCCCGAGGCGGGTGCCGTCGATCAGCACGAGGTTCCGCTGGGCTCCGAGACCGCGCAGATTGATCGTCGCCGTTCCCGATGAGGAGATGGAGAGAAACGCGCCCTGGCTGGCCACGACCTGTGGGAGCTGGTTGATGAGGTCCTCGACCCGAGTGGTGCCCTCTAGCTTCAGCTCCTGGCTATTCACGGCGGTGACAGGGCTGATGCTGGACAGGTTCGGTTGAGGGATACGCGATCCGGTGACCACGAACTCCTGTACCTGGGTCGTGCCGGACGTGGCGGCGACCGCCGACTCGCCGCCTGTCGTGTTGACCGGCGCGGATTGAGCGAGGGCCGCCCCCGAAGTGAGGGCGGCGACGGCCATCCCGCCGAACACGGACGATGAAAGAAGGCGATGACGCCGAGTCGTTTGAGACACCTGGTGACCCCCGGAATGGCGCCGATGGCGCAAGTTGGAATGTTTCGGACGATACGAGTTATGTCGCAAGATCGTTACAATACGAGAACGCCGCAATGAGATGGCAACGTCAATGCGAAATTATATCTTGGGCGTCAGGTGCGATCGCAGTGTCGCAAATAGGGCACAAATGGCGTGCGCCTCACCCGCAGCGCTCAGACAAAGGGCGGCGGACCGAAATCCGCCGCCAGAGTCGTCTTAGACAAAAGAAAGGGCGGCGGACCGAAATCCGCCGCCCGGGCCCGCCGCAA